>NZ_LZMP01000009.1:0-102389 GCF_001691435.1 Gordonia sp. UCD-TK1
TTGAGTCGGTTGTTCTTCACCACGCGGCGGGTAATCGAGATGCTGCGCCCGGAGGCCTTGAGTCGGTTGTTCTTCACCACGCGGCGGGTAATCGAGATGCTGCGCCCGGAGGCCCGCGTGATCAGCACAGAACCGGCGTAGGTCCTTCAGCGAACGGGCGTCGGTGAACCGCTCGCGGTCGTCGCCGATCTCGCCGAGCACCCGAGCGCCGGAGAGGTCAGCCAGGCCAGGAAAACTGGTGATCACCGCGTAGTCGGGGTACTGCTGGAATGCCTCGGTAGTGGCCTCGGTGAGCTGATCCACGGCGGCGCATTCAGCATCGACGCCACCCAGCAGCGCGAGGGCCTGGCGGCCGAAGGCATCCGCTGATCTACAGATCGAGAGTCAGGGTGGCGGTGCGCGCTCGAGATACGCACGGGTAGATGACTCCGGTGACGAGCGCTACTGACACGAGTGACGAATCCCCAGGTCGCCAACTGACATCCAAATGACGGATCTCAGGCCACGTGTTGCATCTGATGCAATATGCAGGGGCTTACTTGACATAAGGTACATTATCGGCACTGAAGCAGCCAAGGTGCCGGCTCTCCGCTGAACCTCGAAGCTGCGACGCGACCCATGTCGTCGTCCGACGAACGCATCGGCAACGACCTTGCCTCACGTTCCGATGAGTTCCTACTTTTACAGCGCAGCGGGCCGGCGTGATGAACATCCAGACGTCTCGTGCGCCGTCCAGTCGGCCGACAGGCGTGACGAACAATTTGGCGTCTTGTCCGCCGAACCCGACGCTAGCCGCTCTTAGGCCGATTCCTTGCCTATGTCGTCAACATGACCGCATGTTGTCTTTCGTCACGTGTGACGAAACGGATGTGTGGCCGCGCGTTGCGGCGAACCACCCGACAGGCTTTGTCGAAGTACAGCATCCGGAGTCTGTCGAGCGATGTGACAGTCGGCGACCAGGATGACCTACCATGCCTGTGGTCGGTCTGGTTCACCGTTCGTCCTCGTCCGCCGGCCGTGTGTCCGCACACGAACCCGAATTCCGTTGAAATCAAAAGACTGCTGCCGTCAGCACTCGCCAGCGCTACCGGTTTCGACGGTGAGCTTTCGCTGCCGAACACACACATGGAGGGTAATTCCTATGCCGCACAATGAGTCACGGTCCGAACGGTCGCCGATGGCCGACAGGGTCGCCCAGACCACCGGGGAAGCCATCCGCGCGGCGCGCGCCCACGACTCCGAGGCGTTCGGTGCCGCGACCGACCTTCTCGCGTTGCACCCCGAGTCGCGGGAGGTGCATGCACTCATGATGCGCGAACTCCTCGAGACAGTGTTCCCCGATGGTCTGACCGGCGATGATGTGTCCGAGGTGATAACCAGCACCAGCCGTGCCGCCGCCTCGTGGACTTCCGCCGTCAGTCCCGCAGCGGTAGCCCTCGTGCTGACCGGCGCGTTGGGAGTGGGCGACACCGCCGACCCCGATGCGCTGCCGTCCGCCGGCCTACTGGACGCCGAGACCACCGCCGCTGCCCTCGTGGTCATCACCGACCTCACGGCACGTGCCGATGTCGACCCGATGGAGTACGTGACCCGAGCTGTGGACGAGATTCGTCGCACCCAGACAATGGAGATGCCTTGATCGGTGGTCACACGGTGACCGCGAGCCGCCTGTCGTGTTGGATGACGACCTGCACACGGGACCGACTGCGAGGGCCCAGCGGGGTCGAACGCACCTACGTGCAGAGGCGAACCTCGACTAGATGACCTGTGCTGTCATCAGCTCGCGACGCGTATGACGACCTTGCCGCGCACGTGACCGGACTGGCTCCGCTCGTGCGCGTCGGAGGCATCAGCGAGATCGAACACCTCCGCGATCTCCGGCGTGAGATCGCCTGCGTCGGCGAGTCGGGCGAGTTCGGCAAGATCCGCGGGGTCGGGACGCACCCAGACGTAGTGGCCGCCGAACTCGTCGCGCGCCCGCGCGTCGGTGATCGAGGCGACCGTGCCGCCGTCGCGCAACACGTCCTCGACCGAGTCGAGTGCGTCGCCGCCCACGTAGTCGAGGATGACGTCGACACCCTGGGGCTCGAGTGCCCGTACCCGGTCGGTGAGGCCCTCGCCATACGTCGTGGGCTCGGCGCCCAGACTGCGGAGATAGTCGTGGTTCGACTCCGAGGCCGTCCCGATCACGCGTGCGCCCAGGGACCGGGCGATCTGCACGGCGAACGTTCCGACTCCGCCCGCGGCGGCGTGAACCAGCACGGTGTTTCCGGACTGAACTCCTGCCCGGCGGATGGTCTGCAGAGCGGTGAGACCGGCCAGCGGGAGCGCCGCAGCCTCTTCGAAGGACCAGTTCGACGGCTTGTGTGCCAGGGTGCGCACCGGGGCGGCGACGAACTCGGCGAACGTCCCGCCCGCCACTTCCCCACCGACGACGTCCTTACGGACGTAACCGAACACTTCGTCRCCGACCTGGAACTCAGGTGTGTCCAGGCCGACCTGCTCGACCACTCCCGCGACGTCCCAGCCCGGGACCACCGGGAAGACGGTGTCCATGATCTCGGCGAGATAGCCCTCGCGAACCTTCCAGTCCACGGGATTCACACTGGAGGCGCGGACGCGCACCAGCACGGAGTCGGGTCCGACTTTGGGCGTGGGCAGGTCGGTCAGTTCCAGGACGTCGGGACCCCCGAAGCGGTCATAAGTGATTGCTCGCATGGTGGCACCAACGGGACGCTCGTCGGAATGATTCCAACAGCTCGGCGATGTCTGCTGACGTCCCATCGTCGTGATGCGTACCGAATGCGCCCGTTATCCGGCAGGCCGGGACGTGGTCCATCGCGGGAGCAACCAGCGCAATCCCGGCCCGAGCCTGCTGGACGAAGCCCGGTCGCAGCATGAAAAACATTGTGCCGTAGTGTTTTCACCCGTGAATTTCGCTGCTGCCGACGCCATCGTGACCGACTCCACTACCCACGCCTGCGTGTGGTGCTCATCCAGCGACGACATCGCCGAACTCCGCGGCGAACCGCGGTGCGGGCGCTGCCGCGCGGCAGAACAGACCATAGCGGCGGCCCGCGAGTTCGTCGGCTTCTATGGTCTGCGACCCTTGGGCGCGTCAATGACCTCGGACGACGACGAAGAACGCGAACACCGGGTGGCGGCCCGTGACGCCTGGGCAGTGCTGAATCGGACCCGCACACAGCCCCCACCGCGCGTCCGGTCCAGCCGGCGCGGTGTCACACGATCCGCGTCCACCACCACAAACAAGGACGGCAGCACAACGGCTCGCAAAGCCAAGAACGTCGGGGCCGGAAGCGCCCGCCCTGCGGACGTCTCCCGACCCGACCACGAGGAGCTCATGAGCCGTGCGCAGTCCTTGCTGGCGCAGCTCGCCGAGATCGAGGAACGGCTGGCAGTCGCGCAGGCGGACTCGGGCCTGAGTGGCAAGGCGAAGGTCTCCGACTTGACCGCCAAGCGCGATTCGGTGCTGCGTACGCTCGCCGCTCTGGAAAAGGCCAAGCGGGCCCTGGAGCCGGCCTGAGTTCTCACGTGCCAGGACGGTTGTGATCCGAAAGGCGATGAACCGTCACCCGATCCTCCTCACGGAGTAGCGAACGGGGATTGTGCGGTCCACAGCGATTCCACCGTCACCGCCACAGCGACACGATCAGGACGAGGGTGAGCAGCTTCAGGGCCCAATCCCCGAGGTGTACAGCTGCCGCGGACAGGGCCGTTCCCTCGTGGAAGACCGCGCCCGCGAACAGTACCAACGGGATGAGGAACAGCCCCGCGGCGAGCAGAAGTGCACCGGTGGCATCCGGATCGAGTTGCGCGACCAGACCGGCGACGAGGAGTACGAGCAGTGCGTTGCGGATGAGTTCGACAACCGGCGTCGCCCAGGTCGGTCGGTGTACTTCCGCCGCGGCGGGTGCACCCACGACGCCGTAGTACACACCGCTCACCAGGAACGCGGCGACCGCTGCGGCCACGCACGCCAGTACGTTCACGCTGCCCAATGTCTCATCCGATCGGTAGGTGCAGGGTCTGACACCACCCCGATACAACACTCATCGGTGGTAGAAGTGTTGCCCCGACCCAAAGCCCACGCGTGCGTCGGCTTCTCAGTCGGCACCGACTCCGGAGAAGAACGTCCGGACGGCGACATCGGCGGCGCGGCGACGCGACATCACCCCGCCGGCGATCGAGACCGCACCGACAAAACAGAGTGAATAGAACACCCCGGCCAGCCATCTCGTTTCGAGATCACCGGCGATGGCACCGTCTTTCTGCGCCCGAGAAAGGACCTCCGGAAGCATCTGGTCCTCTTCCTCAGCCCACTCCGGGTGGCCGTCGAACCGGTGTGGGTCGGCGAACAGGAACACGATGACGTCGTCGATGCCGATGATCACCCGCATCAGCGATTCGAGTGCTGCGCGAGCCGATTCGCACCCGTCGACCGCTTCGCTCGCCTGCCGCTCGAGAACGCTCCTCGCCTCGACGAGCGCCGCATCGACGAGAGACTGACGGTCGGGGAAGTGGCGGTGCAAGGTGCTGCGGCTGACGTCCGCCCGGTCGGCGATGTCGCCCAGGGACGTCGAGAAATCAGTTGCCCACGCCGCGATGGCGGCTGACACTATGGCCTGTCGGGTGCGCAGGCGCACGCCCGAGACGGCAGCCGGTTCCGGCGCATCGTTCACCTGGCCGAGACTATCCACCACACTCGGGTCTCTGCAACACACTTGATTGAAAATGGGACATCAATGTGTCATTGTAGAGCTTGCATGTTCCGCTCGGGAGGGCTCACACCATGACGACTTCGACAACCGCGGCCGATCCCGGGCAGACCCCGGATATGCCCATGCGCGCCAAACTCGTGATCCTCTGGGACTACATACGCCCCTACCGGGGCGTCCTTGCCGTGGGCGTCGTCCTCGGGTTGCTCGGCACCGCTGCCGAACTCGCGACCCCGCTGGTCACGAAGTGGGTGCTCGACGGTCTTGCCGTGTCGGAATCTCTGGCGGCGCCGATCACCGTGTTGGCCGTGTTGCTCGTCGCCAGGTCGGTGATCGGTCTGATCCAGACGATCATGCTGGGGACCCTGGCCGAACGCATCATCCTCGCCACCCGCACCGGACTGATCGGTCACCTGCTCCGCGTCGAGGTCCCCGAGCTCGCCCGTAGGTCGAGCGGCGAGATGGTCGCGCGCGTCACCTCCGACACCCTGCTGATCCGCGAAGCGACGACGTCGAGCATTGTCAACGGTGTCAACGGTTTCGTCGGTATGGTCGGCGCGCTGGTACTGATGGCGTTTCTGGACCTCCCGCTGTTCGCGACCACGATGGTCGTCGTGGTCATGGTCGGGATCGCCGCCGCCGTACTGATGCCGGGGTTGGCGAAGGCGCAGCAGGACGCGCAGGCCGAGATCGGTTTCCTGGGTGGCCGATTGGAGGGGATTCTTCGATCGATTCGCACCGTCAAGGCGAGTCGGGCCGAGGCGCGGGAATCCGACCGGATCGGAGAGTTTGCGCACCGGTCGGCGAGCAAGGGAATCCGGGCCGTGCGTATCGAAGCATGGGCCTGGACGATCACCGGGTCCGGGATCAATCTGGCGGTGATGGTCGTCCTGGCGTTCGGGGCCTGGCGCGTCGCCGACGGTTCGATGGCCGTCAGTACTCTGATCGCATTCCTGCTCTACGGATTCCAACTGATGATGCCTGTCTCGCTGCTCACCCAGAGTGTCACGGCCTTACAGTCGGGATTGGCCGCGGCTGCGCGGATTGCCGAGATCTCCGACCTGCGAACCGAATCCGACGACGAGGTGGTGGCGAATCGCACGTCGGCTCGGGTCGACCGGACCGCGTCCGCACTCGAACTGCGCGACGTGGTGTACCGATACGCACCAGACTCCCCCGCTGCGCTCAACGGCATTGACCTGACGATCCCGCGCCGCGGACACACTGCCATCGTCGGACCGTCGGGTGCCGGGAAGACGACCATCTTCTCCCTCTTCCTGAAGTTCCTACGACCGGATCGCGGCGAGATCGTGCTCGACGGCCGGGCGCTCGACCAGTGGACACTCCACGACCTGCGAGCACGCATCGCCTACGTGGAGCAGGACACCCCTCTGGTCCCCGGAACGGTCCGCGACAACCTCGTCTACGCGGCGCCCGAGGCGACAGACGACGAGGTGTGGCGTGCCCTGTCGGCCGTACGGATGGATGAGCGTGTCCATTCCATGCCCGACGGCCTACTCACCGACGTGACCACGTCAACGCTGTCGGGCGGGGAACGGCAACGGATCGCGCTCGCCCGCGCGCTGGTGGTCGACCCAGAACTCCTCCTGCTCGACGAGGTGACCGCGCAACTCGACGGGTTGACCGAGGCGGCTGTGGCCGAGGGCATCCGTCGACAGGCCACTCGCGGAGCCGTCGTCACCATCGCGCATCGGCTCTCGACGATCATGGACGCCGACCAGATCGTCGTCCTCGAAGCCGGTCGGGTGCGGGCGGTCGGCAACCATCGGAGCCTGCTCGCCACCGATGAGCTCTACCGAGAACTGGTGGCCGCCATGCGTATCGACACCGACGTGGACGCTGCCGAGCTGACTTGATCCGACACCCGCCCACCCGGCACAGGCCGGGTGGGCGGGTGTCGGGCCGGCGGGTCGGGTCAGAACCGCCCGACGACCACGTTGGTGGTCTGGACCCGTGCCCGGCAGTCGCCGTCGGTGAATCGGACCCGGGTGAACACCTCGTCAGCACCGTCCCGGTCCTCGTTGAGAACCGAGCTCGGAACGACGAACTCCCGGAGATACTCGAGCCCGCGGTCGGAAGCCCGGAGGAACCCTTCGGTCCCGACCGAGGTGCCCGGGAAGTTGCGGTCGTAGAGGTACTGCTCCCGGCCGTCGTCGCCCAGCACGATGTAGTGCATTCCACCGCAACCCCGATCGTTGATGTGGGTGACGAATCCGACCGCGTCCGCTCGTGTCATCGGATACAGGCCCTGGATGATGATGCGGTTCTTGCCGGCACCGGTGATGTTCTGGTCGACGATCGTCAGCGTCGCGCCCGGTGTGCGCGCGGGTGCTGCCGAAGCCGTCGTCGCAAGCGGCGCGGCGACGCCGATGACCGCGGCGATCGACAGTGTCGCGCCGAGGCGAGCGATGACCTTGCCACGACTCCGGGGCGCGCTCATGACCGCACCGCCTCGACGACGCGGTACTCCCAGTCGATGGAGATCCCGCCGGGGACCGGTTGCTGCCGAGACTCGGCGAGGGAGATCAGATCGGCACGCAGTGCGTGCTTGCCGCCCTCGTCGAGCTTCGACGCCGCGGAGAACGTCGGACCGTAGTAGCCGAGGAACAGGTCCGCGAAAGCGGCCGCGTCGACGAACCGAACGGTCAGCACGGCGGTGTGCGAATCGACCGAGTGCACACGATCGCCGAACAGCGATGCGACGTACTGCTGATCGCCCCACCGGGTGGCGGGACGCGCGCCCGGCGGCGGCGTCACGTGGCGGCCGACCGCGGCGAGCATTCCACCGACGAAACCGTCTGCGGTCCAACTCGTGACCACGATCTTTCCGGCCGGGCGGACGACTCGGGTCAGTTCGCGCGCGGCCTGCTCGTGATCGGCGGCGAACATGATGCCGATCGACGAGATACCGGYGTCGAACGCGGCGTTGCCGAACGGCAGGACCTCGGCCGGGGCTTCCACGAAGTCGACGTCGAGATGTTCTGCGGCTGCCCGACCCCGGGCGATGTCGAGTAGTGCCGGCACGTAGTCGATCGCGGTGACGTCGCCACCCTGGCGGGCAGCGGCGAGCGCGGAGTGGCCGGTGCCGGTCGCGACGTCGAGGACGCGTTCGCCGGGGATGACCGATGCCGCGACCACGGTCGCTTCATTGACCGGCACGGTCAGCGCGGCGATACGGTTGTAATCGCCGCTGCGCCAGACCTTCTGCTGCTTCTCCCGCAGCGATACCAGGTCTGGTGAGAGAGATGTCGTCATCGGATTGTCCATTTCTGTGTGGTGGGACGACTGGCCGTCGGTGACCGTTGTCGGTACCGGCGCACCACAACAGTCGGTCACCGGGCATACGGACGGCATCGGTGAGGACCTCCCATCTTTCGCCGAACGTCCTTCCCATGAATGGGTAGACCCACCTATTCGAGCGACGGGCGGCCTACACTCGGACGGTGCGATTGTTGGAGAGAACCGAGCAGTTGTCGCAGATCAGCGCGGCATTTGACCGGTTGCCGGTGGGTTCGGCATTCTCCATCGCCGGCGAGAGCGGTGCAGGCAAGACGACGCTGATCGCGCAGGTGTGTGCGACCGCCCGGGACGTGCGTGTGCTGCGGGTGGCCTGCGATCCACTCGACACACCACGTCCACTGGGTCCCGTCAAAGACCTGGGCATCGGTGTGCAACCGATGATGCTCGCCGACGTCTGCGAAGCCGCTTTCGCTCATCTGGGGGCTGAACCGACGCTTCTCGTGGTCGAGGATCTGCACTGGGTCGACGCCGCGTCGACCGATGTACTGAGGTTCCTGTGTCGACGCATCGAGTCGATGCCGCTCGTTCTGCTCCTGACTCATCGAGAGCTCGAGCCCCAGGCGGCAGCGCGTGCCCTGCTCGCCGAGGGCGTGTGCCGGATCGAGCTGCCGCCGCTCAGTGTCGAGGCGATCGCGGAATTGGTCGAGGTACGGGTCTCGATCCCGTGCGGGTCCATGCCGCGACCGGAGGTAACCCCTACTTCGCGACCGAGGTCTCCCGCGAACCCGGCCTGCCGATCCCGTCGTCGGTGCGCGATGCGGTCCTGGCGCGGACGACCAAGGTCAGCGCGGCCGATTTCGAAGCCCTTCAACTGATTGCGGCGTCGCCGGAACGGGTGTCGGATACCGCGCTGCCGGTCCTGCGGATCGGTTACCCCACTCTGCAGCGTCTCGCCGACACGGGACTTCTGGAATGGGGGCCCGACGGCACTCTTTTCCGACACGAATTGGCCCGTCGGGCAATCGAATCCACGATTCCGCCGGGTGGGGTGGCCCATCTGCACGCGCAGCTCCTGGACGCACTCGAGCAGCTGGGCACCGTGCACCCGTCGGTGTTGACCCACCACGCCGTCGCCGCCCGGGACTCCGACCGCGCCGTCCGTCATGCCTGCGCCGCAGCCGAGGACGCCATCCGCGGCGGAGCGCACACCGAGGCCGTCGCGTACTACGAGATCGCCAAGCAGCACCAAGTCAATGCTCCGGCTCGCGAGCGTGCCGAACTGTTGTTGGCGCTGGCCAACGAGCAGTACATGGTCAGCCGACTGCGCGATGCGATAGCCAGTGTGAACGAGACCTTCCCGTTGTGGACCGAACTGGGTGACGACACCGGGTTGGCCACGGCACATGTGGCCGTCGGGGTCTACGAGTACTACAGCGCGCATCGGCAGAGCGCGGAATCGCACCTGGGTCGTGCAGCGGAGATCGCCAACGGGACGGGGGCGTCGGCGGTGTACAGCGAGGCGCAGATCCACCGCGCGTTTCTCGCGTTCATGCGGGGCGACGTGTCGGGAACGGCGTCCCTGCTGGCCGACACCGCGTCGGCATCCGACGAGGAACTGCGGCTGTGGAACAAGGTCGTCTCGGACTCGGCTGCGCTGTCCACCGGCGAAGTCGACTCTCGCAGAAGACTTCTCGATCACATGGAAACCGCCCGCACCCTCGGCTTCGACGAACTCGCATCAACCGTCTATTCACAGGTGGCCAGTCTCGATGTCGAACAGGGAAGGTACCGGGCTGCCGACCGGATCCTCGACGCGGGTCTCCCGTTCACGGTGGAGCGCGACATCCAGATCTGTCGCCACTGGCAGACCGCGGTGCGGAGTCGCCTGCATCTGACCCGCGGACACTGGAACGGAGCCCTCGAGGACGCCGGGGCGGTCATCGACGCCGACGGGATGCCGATCGCCACGCTGTGGCCGCTCCTGGTCACCGTGCTGGTGCCGCTCCGATGCGGCGCGTCGTTCGACATCGACGAGATCGAGAACGCCTGGACCCTCGCCAACCAGATCGATGAACCCCTCCGACGGCTCGCGGTCCTGACCGCCCTGGCGGAGATCAGTTGGATGACCGGGACCGAGGACGCCCGGGTCACCGCGGCGCACACCCTCGACGATGACGGAACAGAGTGGGGCTCAGGGAGTCTCGCCGTCTGGCGTGCGAGGCTCGGGTTGTCGACGCAGACCGGGCCGATCGCGGCGCCGTACCGATTGTCGCTCGACTGTCGGCACGCCGATGCCGCGCGTTGGTGGTCGGACGCGGGTGATCCGTTCGCATCGGCGATGTGCTGGTTGGATTCCGACGACCCAGCCCGTGGTGTGACGATGCTCGACGGACTCGGCGCCGCGGGTACCGCCGATCGTGCGCGTGCGTTGATGCGCGAACGGGGTTGCGCCACCGTCCCGCAGCGCCCTCGGTCCACGACACGAGTGAACCCCGGTGGCCTGACGAACAGGCAACTCGAGGTCGCCCGCCTGGTGGCGGAGGGACTGTCGAATTCGGAAATAGCCAAGCGGCTGTACATCTCGTCGAAAACCGCGGACCATCACGTGTCCGCGGTCCTGGCGAAGCTGGGTATGACCTCGCGTCGTGAGGTGCTCGCGCAGGGCGTCGAGTTGGGGCTCCGGTAGCGCGAACCCGCGGAACGAAAAAGAAGTGGTGGGCATCGCCCGGCGGTGTTAGCGTGAGCCGCGCTGTCCGGTGGGGGCAGCACGAGACCTGGAGGTGAGTCGATGGTTGCCGTCGAGATCGCTGGCATCGTCAGCATCCGAACCATCCCTGTTCCTCCAGCCCGTTGCTGATCCTCGAACACCGTTCTCGCACAACCGACTGAGCTGCGAGTCGGATGACTCCTGGGGTCGCGGGCTTTCCTCGAAAGTCCCCAACAGTGAATTCTGCAAGTAATTCGTCTTTTCCCGTCGAGCTCGCCGCTCTCGGCTGGGACAAGCATTTCTCGACCCTGTACACCGACCGCGCGTCCGACGACGAGCTACCAGCTCGCGTCGTGCGGGTGGATCGCGGCGGGTGCGACACCATCACCGCATCAGGTCCGGTCCGCGCCATCCGCGGTGTCGGGCGCACTGCGGAGCGCGAACAGTCCGTGTGCACCGGCGATTGGGTGGTGCTGCGCCGAGACGACGGGCAGGCCCGGATCGTGCACCTGTTGCCGCGCCGGACGGCGATCGCGCGCGCGAGTTCGGATCGGACATCGGAACGGCAGGTACTCGCCGCCAACGTCGACACGGTGATCATCGCGGTGTCGGTCGCGAACAGGGTGAATGTCGGTCGCATCGAACGCCTGCTGACGTTGGCCTACGACGCCGGCACCCGGCCGATCATCGCGTTGACCAAGTCGGATCTGGTTGACGATCCTCTTCCGGGTGAGGCGATGGTCGCCGCGGTCGCTCCGGGCGCCGACATCGTGACGACGAGTACGATCACCGGCGCAGGCGTCGACCTCCTCGAGTCCACCATGACCGGTACCGCCGTCCTGCTGGGCTCGTCCGGCGCCGGCAAGTCGAGCCTGGCCAACGCATTACTCGGTCGTGAACAGATGGCGGCCAACGAGATTCGGGCGGTCGACGGAAAGGGTCGGCACACGACGGCGCACCGCGAGCTGCTGCTCCTGCCGGGAGGCAAGGTACTCATCGACACACCTGGCCTGCGTGGGATCGGGGTGCAGGATGTCGCCGAGGCGGCCGGCCGTACGTTCGCCGACATCGAAGAGCTGGCTCGTGAGTGCGCGTTTCGCGATTGCGAACACCGCAGCGAGCCGAGATGCGCGGTGCAGGAGGCGATCCGGGACCGCCGACTCGACGCCGGCCGGCTGGAACGCTATCGCAAGCTGCTGAGGGAAAGTGAGTGGTCGGCCGCTCGGGGCGACGCCCGACAGGCGAGCAAACGGAGCAAGCGGGACAAAGCGATCACGCGAGACATTCGCGCGATGTACCGGTTCCGGGACCGGCAGGCCTGACGGGGCCCTTCGTGACGCGCCCTCCGCAAGCTCCGGGCGCTCCTCAGGGAGCAGAGGGGCGCCCTTGCAAGCTCCGGGCGCTCCTCAGGGAGCAGGGGGTCGCCCTTGCAAGCTCCGGGCGCTCCTCAGGGAGCAGGGGGTCGCCCTCGCGAGCTCCGGGCGCTCCTCAGCGAGCGAGGCCGCGCTGGTCGTCGACGGACCCGTCGAGGTTGGCCAGCGCGGCCCGCGCGGCTTCGAGTTCCTGACTGAGTTCGTCGATGCGGCGTTGCGCGGCCGTTCGGGCCGATTCGATGACGGCGTCGACCGCGGCGATCGCGGTCTCGTCATCGAGCTCCCGCATCGCCCGGGCCACCCGGTCGGCGGTGATCTCGACGGGTTTCGCCAGCTTTCTGGTCCCGACCGCAACCGACAGCGTCCACGTGCTCTCCCCTGCCGCGGTGATGGTGACCGTGGTCGGCGCGGTCGGCGTCTTGGCCTTTCGCGACGACCTGGTCGTCGCAGGCGCCGACTCCGCCGCCCTCGGCGGGGCATCCGTCGCAGGACGCGCCTTTCGGGACGGGCGGGCGGAATTCGATTCCTCGACATCTGTTTTCGATGACGACGTCGGTTGTGGCTTCGGGGGCGCCGGTTCCGGTGTGCGTCGACGAACCGCAGCGGTCGCAGTGGTGGCGGCCGCCGGTCGGTGACGTCGCAGTTCGTCGGCTTCGAAGGGCAACTGGTCGTCGACGCCCCTCGGGCTCACCGTCACTGTCGTACCGTCGATCGACACGACTCGCGCCGAGGCGCCGGCCTCCAGGTTCAGCGATGGCATCGCATCGCGCAGATAGACCGTGGCTCGCTTACCGGCCGCGAGTGCCGCGGACAGCGACTCCAGGTCGTCGGGACTCAAGCCGGCCCTCGTCTGTGAACTCACCGCGCCATTGTCGCACATGCGTGCGAATCAACGTTACCCATCCCTGCGTCGCGCCATTGGCGCTTCGCCGTTTGCGCAGTTCAAACCTAGTAGCTATGACCGTTATCGTTTCGTGACCCTTCGCATCGGTGTGGCCTCGAACGTCGCCGCCGGGTCTCTGCGAAACGTTCGCGGCCCTAATGTTCTCGGGGAAGGTAACGGGTCTTCGGAGGGACAACTTGTGACAGAGGCCAGCACCCCGACACGCACATCGTCGGTCAAGGCACGCGAGACCCCGATTGCCGATCACGCGTATGCAGGCGTCACGATCGCGGCGCTGCTGTGCGCGACCTCGGCAGCGACATTCCTGACGCTCTTCTCCTGAACCTGCCGTCCCTCAGACCTCAAGTGGAAAGCACCACAAGTGCTCATTGCCGGTGTGTCACCTGCGTCGACTTCGGTCCGCAGGTGGCACACACCACTTGACGATCGCACATCGGCGCCGGGAGGCCCGTCTTCAGCCCGCTGTCACCCGGGTGAGCTGTTCAGACACCGCCCACAGACGCGATGCCGCTTCGCGATCACGGAACGGTTGCCAGGGTTGCCGTACTCCGGGCGGCCCGCCGGCGTCACCGGGCCACCGTGGTCCGAAGAACGCATCATCGGGCGTCTCCGGCTGCGTCGCCGCCATCAGTGCTGGGAGGGCAGCGGTTTCGACGGTGCCCACACCGACGCCGTGCCGCGACATCCACTCGATCACCCGCCGGCCGCTCGTCGGCGCGGTCCTGCCGACCTCAGGACGAGCGGCGAGAAGGCTGGTCGGGGCGACGCCCGGATGGGAGATCACGCTCGTCACATCCCAACCGGCAGCGCGACTTCGGCGTCCGAGTTCGAGTCCGAACAGCGCGCACGCGATCTTGGACTGGCGGTAGGCCTTCATTGCGTCGTAGTGGCGCTCCCAGTTCAGATCATCCCAATTGATCGAGCCTCGTTTTGCCGCGATGCTCGTCTGCGAGACCACCCGTGCCTTCCCGGACCGGAGCAGCGGAAGCACCGCGACGGTCAGGGCGAAGTGTCCTAGGTGGTTGGTGCCGAACTGGACCTCGAATCCATCGCCTGTGGTCAGGCGTTTCGGCGGAGTCATGATCCCGGCGTTGTTGATCAGGATGTCGATCGGTGTGCCGTCCGCCCGGAGCCTGCCGGCAAGCGCCTCGACCGATGCCATCGATGACAGGTCGACTTCCTCCATCGTGAGTGTGGCGGCGGGGTGACGATCACGAATGCGCTCGACCGCCCTCGCCCCCTTGTTCGGATCACGCACCGGCACGACCACTTCCGCACCGGCGCCGGCGAGCGCATTCGCGATCTCCCACCCGATGCCGTCACTCGCGCCGGTCACGACCGCTCGACGGCCCGTGAGATCGGGGATGGACAGGCTGTATCTGCTGTTTCGTGTCATGCGGAGCTCCTGACGGACTCGGAATGTTCTCGCTTCCAGTCTTGTGGCGGGTCGCACCGTTATCCACGGCCTGTCGATCCGTGGCTCCGCGGTTCCGGGCGCGCAAGAATGGCCGAATGATCGATCGACCCGGTCTCGCTGGCTTCCTTCGGGTGAGGCGTGCCGCCCTTCAGCCCGAAGACGTCGGACTGCCTCGCGGGCAGCGCCGTCGCACAGGTGGACTCCGTCGCGAAGAGGTGGCTGCCCTGTGTCACATGTCCGCCGACTACTACTCACGACTCGAACGCGAGCGCGGCCCGCAACCGTCGCCACAGATGGTGGCCGCCATCGCTCAGGGCCTCCACCTCTCCGTCGAGGAGCGAGACCACCTGTTCCACCTCGCCGGCCACCGGCCGCCCATGCGCGGACCCGACCGCGAGCACATCTCCCCGGGCATGATGCGGATCTTCGACAGGCTCGCCGACACCCCGGCCGAGATCGTCACCGAACTCGGCGAGACGTTGCGCCAGAACCGACTCGGGGCGGCACTGGTCGGCGACCTCATGCGGTTCGACGGGCCGGCGCGGAGCATCGGCTATCGGTGGTTCACCGATCCGCGGGCTCGCCAATTGCACCCGTCCGACGACCACGACTTCTACTCACGTATGTACGTATCCGGACTACGAGGAGTGGCTGCGCTACGAGGCCCGCAGTCGTATGCGGCGTCGCTCGCGGAACGGCTCACAGGCGAGAGCGAAGAGTTCCGCGAGATCTGGGCACGGCACGAAGTGGGTATAGCGCCTCGCGAGATCAAGAGGTACGTGCACCCCGACGTGGGTTTGCTCGAGCTGAATTGCCAGATCTTGGTCGACCCGCGGTGTTCGCATTCGCTGCTCGTCTACACCGCGACCCCGGGCAGTGCGAGTGTCGAGAAGCTCCGGTTGCTGTCCGTCGTCGCGGCACCCACGGCGACCTGACACCCGGCAAGCGAAGCCGAGTCACGCGGAGGGCGGCCGCTCAGAACCCCCCGAAGTCGCCACCGCCGAAGTCGCCTCCCCCGCCGAAGTCCCCGCCACCGAAATCTCCGCCGCCGAAGTCGCCGGAGTCACCACCGCCGAAGTCGCCGGAGTCACCGCCTTCCAAGGCGCCACCGTCGGAACCGTCGCCGGCGCCACTCTCGAAGGACTGCGCGTCATAGGGGACGCCCGCCATGCCGGAGAACATCGCCGAGAACAGGAACATCGATCCGAGTCCCCAGGCGCCGGCGACCAGAGCCGGTTTCCACCACGGCTCGGAGTACCAGCCGGCGGGCACCGGCCTGCCGGCGACGCGGCCGCCGGGATAGTAGTTGGGCGTCTGCTCCGACGGGTTGGGCGATGCGGCGACCTTTCGTCCCTCGAACTCCACGGTCCGGTCCTCGGTGACCGCACCGGCACTCTTCTGCCCGTCGAGCTCGGGGATCGCCGGACCGGGGTCGAGGTCCATGGCGGCCCGAGCCGCACGGATGTAGTAGAGCCCCTCGATCGCAGTCTGTTTGGCCAGCCGCGCCTGCACCGGCGAATTGGCCTGCTCGATCTGAGACCCCGCCGCGGTGTATCGCTCCCCCGCGTCGGCCAGCGCCTGTTTCGATGCCGGGCCGTCGCCGACCAGCATGAATACCTGGCCGCCCAGACGTTCGATCACCTGTCGTGCGTCGGCTTTCGCGTCCTCGAGGGTGCGGGCCGCGTTGGCGCCGGAACGCTGTTGGGCGAACACCACCACCCCGACGACGATCACGACGATGACGGCGATCAGGATCAGTGCTTCCATGCTTCCCTCCGGTTTCGCGAGTCCGCAGCCCGGTGGCGGTGACGTCAGGCCGACAAAACGGACACCACCGAGCGTACCGATGCCCGCCGACCCGATGCGTCTCGACAGATGGCGAGCACCTCCGGCCTCGTCCATTCTCCGCGAGGCCGGCGGTGGTCGCGGAGTTTCTGCGGTGCCGCACGCGCAGCCGCCGACCGTCATCGGTCACCCTGGGTGGGTGACCGGTCGACACGCGGTACGAATTCAACCTTCGCAGAACTCCCACCTTGTGGCCGAGCTCCGCTGGGAGTGGGCGTACGAAGACGATCGCTCCGTCGGGCCGTGGCTTGGCGATACCGCCTTCGCCGCCGCGGTTGCGAGTTGGTTGGACGATGAGCGACGAACGGTCTGGACCGCGGGCACGGACGACATGACCGTGGGAATGGTGTGCTTGACCGAACACGCCCGGATGCCGAGTCCCCGGCAGGGCGCCGGCGGCCGATGGGGTTATCTCGGTCATCTGTACGTCCGCCCGGCGTTCCGCGGTTCCGGGATCGGACGTGAGCTGGTCCGGCATACCGTCGCGACCGCGGACGGCCGTGGATACGCGAAGGTGGTGCTCAACCCGACCGAAGCATCGACAGACCTGTACAAGCAATGCGGTTTCACAGCCGAGAACGACCTCTTGGTCCGCCGCCCGTGATCGACTACCGCGGCGCGTGACCGGCCGCCGCGAGCCGCGAACTCTACGATGGCGGCGTGTTCTTCTTGTTCGGATATGGCCGTAGGCAGAAGCCTCTCGGTGCGGGTCAGACCCGCACCTGTCCCCGCTGCCACAACACCACCCAGTGGGCGCGGATGCGTGAATACAGCCAGTTCAGCGTGTTCTTCATCCCGATCGCCCGGTGGAATCGGCGCAACTTCGAGGCCTGCGGCATCTGCGGCGCGGCGCTGGCGGCCTGATCGCCGTCCGAGGCGAGTGAGGTGGACACTCCTCCCTCGCCCCTTCTGCGCAGCCGGTTTGCCGGTCCGGAAACTGGTTACCCTCGAGGGGTGTCCGTCTCTCCCGATACTCCCGCCCGCACGAGCGCCGCGATCACCGGCTTCGAGCGCACCTTCGTCGACGAGCTGACGCCTTTCACCGTGCCGTGGCAGGGTGCCGAGACGCCTGACCCCCGACTGCTCGTCGTCAACGAGTCACTCGCCGACGACCTGGGCCTCGACATCCCGGCACTGACATCCGACGACGGTGTCGCACTTCTGTCGGGTGCGGCCGCGCCCGCCGATGCCGTCCCTGTCGCCACCGCCTACTCGGGGCATCAATTCGGCGGTTACACACCGCTCCTCGGGGACGGCCGGGCGTTGCTGCTCGGGGAGCTGATCGACCGCGGCGGTCGACGAGTCGACCTACAGCTCAAGGGTTCTGGGCGTACTCCGTTCTCCCGAGGTGGCGACGGATTCGCGGTGGTCGGGCCGATGCTGCGCGAGTATCTGATCAGCGAGGCCATGCACGCCCTGGGGATCCCGACCACGCGTTCGCTGTCGGTCGTGGCCACCGGGCGGGACATCCAACGCACCGGGGCCGAGCCCGGCGCGGTGTTGGCGCGGATCGCCGCCAGCCATCTCCGTGTCGGCACCTTCGAGTACGCAATCCGGAACACCGACCTGACGCAACAACTCGCCGACTACGCGATCAGCCGCCACTACCCGGAGCTCGCGAAAGCGTCGGAGGCCGGCGGCGGCAACCGGTATCTCGCGTTCTTCGAAGCCGTACTCGAACGTCAGGCCGCACTGGTGGCCCAGTGGATGCTGGTGGGGTTCGTGCACGGCGTGATGAACACCGACAACACGACGATCTCGGGTGAGACCATCGACTACGGGCCCTGCGCCTTCCTCGACGCCTTCGACCCGTCGGCGGTGTTCAGCTCGATCGACCACGCGGGCCGATACGCCTATGGGAATCAGCCCGCCGTCCTGAAGTGGAATCTGGCGCGGTTCGCCGAAACCCTGCTCAGGCTCATGGCCCCGACACCCGATGAGGCGATCGCTGCGGCGTCGGACGTGCTCGCCACGTACGAGGCGCGGTACGAACACCATTTCGCCACCGGCATGGTGTCGAAGATCGGTCTGACAGAAGCGCTTTCCGAACCCGAACTGGTCGCCGACCTGTTGACCCTGATGCGTGATCATCGCGCGGACTGGACAGGCACCTTCCGGGCACTGGCCGACGAACTCCGCGGAGATCAGGTCCCGATCATCAGCCTCATGCCGCGCGCGCAGATCGGTCCGTGGCTGGAACGATGGCGCCGTGAACTCGCCCGTCTCGGGCGCGAGCCCGCTGCGGTCGCCGAGACGATGGACACCGTGAACCCGGTGTACATCCCGCGCAACCATCAGGTCGACGCCGCTCTGCGCGCCGCGACCGACGGCGATCTGGAACCGTTCACGCGGCTGATGGATCCCGTCACGCATCCGTTCGAACGCCGCTCCGAATGGGCTCACTACGCGGCGCCGGCCCCGCAGGCGTTCAGCGACAGCTTCCAGACCTTCTGCGGCACCTGAGCGAGACGACTTCGGTGGGCCCACGGTGACCTCGAGCCAGGACGACGAGTCGCGAGATGCGCTGCTCGCAGAACGGGAACGAACCGCCGCGCTGATCGAATCGTTGTCGTCCCGGCTGGCCGCGGTGCTCGAGGCGACGAGCGACGCGGCGGCCGACGACGAGCACGATCCGGAGGGTTCGACTCTCGCGGTGGAACGCGGCCATCTGGTTGCGCAGCTGGAACGGTCGCGAGTCCGGCTCGACGAGATCGGTGCCGCCCTGGACCGGGTCGGCGCGGGTGCCTACGGCCGGTGCGAGGACTGTGGCGAACCCATCGGTGCCGAGCGCCTCGAAGTCCTGCCGGCCACCCGGCAGTGTGTGCGGTGCGCCGCGCGGAATCAGTCGCGACGATGGTGACCCGGAGTCGCAGCGTTGTCCGGTCCACCCGTACTCCAGAGTGCATCCGGTCCTCTTCCGACTCCGGCTGTCGTCTCGGCTGATTGACTCTGCCCCAAGGGGTTTGATGCACCCGACACGCCGCGACATCGAACTCCGTGGTCCGTCCCGGCTTCTGATCGGCTTGTCCACCTGTGCCGCGGTTCAGCAGGAATTCGCGTCTCATTTCCCGCCGACGTATGCGCGTACAGCCATACGCGGGTAGACCGGAAGGCGGGAGAGCACGCAAACGACTCGAACCGAGAGGTGTCCGGCATGAAAGCCATCCAGATCGTCAAGCCAGGAAGTCCGCCCGAGCTCCGCGAGGTCGACAAGCCGACACCCGGCCCCGGCCAGGTGTTGTTGAAGGTGACTGCAGCCGGTGCGTGCCACTCTGACGATTTCGTGCTCAACATGCCCGCCGAGGGTTTTCCCTATCCGTTACCCATGACGCTCGGGCACGAGGGAGCCGGTGTGGTCGCCGAGATCGGAAGCGGTGTGACGTCGCTGACCGAGGGAACCGCGGTGGCGGTCTACGGCCCCTGGGGTTGCGGGGTCTGTCACTTCTGCTCGCGTGGGTTCGAGAACTACTGCAGTCGTGCGGCCGAGCTCGGCATCACTCCACCCGGGCTCGGCAACGAAGGCGCGATGGCCGACTACATGATCGTCGACGACGCCCGGCACCTCGTTCCGCTCGGTGATCTCGACCCGATTGCCGCGGTACCGCTCACCGACGCGGGGCTCACGCCGTATCACGCGATCAAACCATCGCTACCGAAGCTCGTCGGCGGCACCACGGCAGTCGTCATCGGTGCGGGCGGACTGGGGCACATCGGGATTCAGCTGTTACGCCATCTGACCCCGGCGCGCATCATCGCCCTCGACCTCAGCGAGGACAAGCTTGCGTTCGCACGCGAGGTGGGTGCCCACGAGACCGTTCTCAGCGATGCCGACGCCGTGGCGAATGTCCGGAAGATCACCGGAAACGACGGCGCCACCGCGGTATTCGACTTCGTCGGCTTGCAGCCGACCATCGACACCGCGATGGGAATCGTCGGCACATTGGGCGACGTCGTGATCGTCGGCATCGGTGACGGTGTCGCCGCTGCGAAGGTCGGCTTCTTCACCCAGCCCTACGAGGTGTCCGTTCGGGCGCCGTACTGGGGTGCGCGGCACGAACTGATCGAGGTCCTCGACCTCGCGCGCGACGGTGTCCTGGAGGTCGCCGTCGAGAAGTTCTCCCTCGACGACGGGCTCGAGGCCTACCGTCGGTTGGCCTCGAACGAACTGCGTGGCCGGGCGGTCGTCGTCCCCGATTGACCTCGGAGCTGTACCCGGGCTGTCATGTGTAGTCCCGTTGCGGCACCGCGGGGCCGCAACCTACGGTACCGTAACTTAGGTGAAGGTCGAGCTGTCCGAGGCACAGGCGGTATACGAGCACTACCTGACCCATCAGCAGGACCGCGCCCGGGCGCGAATGATGTACGCGGTGCTCGCCGCCCGAATCCGGCCGGTCGTGCGCTTTCGTTCGCGGGAGGCGATCGTCCGCGCCGTGCGCAGCGGGGCTCCGCTGCTCATTGCGGCGAATCATGTCTCCGAGCGCGACCCGTTGGTCCTCGCAGCTGCAGGCTTCCGGTCACCGCTGCGGCACCGGATAGGCAGCCTGCGTGTCCTCGCGAAAGACGAACTGTTCCAGGATCCGGAACAGCGAAAGAAGATCGACACTCTGGGCGGGATCCCGGTGTTTCGCAGCAAGGACCACGGAGTGCGAGCTGCGGCCGACGCCGGGCGTCAGATGATCGCCGTCTGCGTCGAACGAATGGCGCGCGGGGACAGCATCGCGGTGTTTCCGGAGGGGACCTGCAACGAGGGCGACCCGACGGAGGTTCAGCGGCTCGGCACCGGGATCGGCCACATCGCCCATCGAGCCCTGCGTGACGGTGTCGGACTGTGGTTGGTCTCCGCCGGGATCGCCTACCCGGCCGGTGGTGGCCGGCCCGTTGTCGCTCTGGGCGAACTGGTGGACCTCGGCGCCCGTCGAGACGACACACCCGCCGCCGTGACCCGCTGGATCCAGCGAGATCTGCAGGGCGCGGTCGACGACGCCTGCGGCCACGTGCGCTGACCCACAGGTGACGGGTGCGCCGACGTCGGCCGGGTTTGGCTTGCGCGTTCGCCGGTTAAGCGTAGGGGATGAAACGAGATGACGCCGCTGAACGAGCTGACAAGGAACCCGCCTCAGCTGAACCGGACGTTCGCGACGACCCCGGATCCGCCGACCCCGATGACCCGCGCAAGCCGGACTCCCCCACGGACCTGACCAAGCCGTCGCTCCTCTTCGTGCTGAAGAAGACCGCGCGGGAGTTCTCGCGCGATCAGTGCACCGATCTGGCAGCGGCGCTCACCTACTACTCCGTGCTCTCACTGTTCCCGGCGCTCCTCGCGCTGGTCTCGCTGCTCGGTGTGTTCGGTCAGGGCGAGAAGACGACCGACGCCGTCCTGCAGATGGTCGACGACCTCGGACCGTCGTCGGCCGTGGACACGTTGCGGGGCCCTGTCGAACAACTCGTGGCCGCCCCCAGCGCCGGTTTCGCGCTCGTACTCGGTCTGCTCGGCGCGCTCTGGTCCGCGTCGGGTTATGTGGGGGCGTTCGGACGCGCGATGAACCGGATGTACGAGATCGACGAAGGTCGTCCCCTCTGGAAGCTGCGGCCGATCATGCTGCTCGTCACGCTCGTAGCACTTGTCCTTGCCGCCGCGGTGGCACTCATGCTGGCAGTCAGCGGACCGATCGCGAAATCGATCGGAGACGCCATCGGTTTCGGCGAGACCGCGCTGACCGTGTGGAACATCGTCCGTTGGCCGATCCTCCTGCTGTTCGTCATCCTGATCGTCGCCATTCTCTACTGGGCAACCCCGAACGTGCAGCAGCCGAAGTTCCGGTGGATCAGCGCCGGTGCGGTGCTGGCCATCGTCACATGGATCGTCGCGTCGGCGGCATTTGCGCTGTACGTCTCGAACTTCGGCAGTTACAACAAGACCTACGGCGCACTCGCGGGAGTCATCGTCTTCCTGCTGTGGCTGTGGCTGACGAACCTCGCGCTGCTGTTCGGGGCCGAGTTCGACTCCGAACTCGAACGTGGCCGACAGCTACAGGCGGGGATGCCGGCCGAAGAGCACCTGCAACTGCCGCCTCGGGACACCACGGCGTCGGACAAGAACGACGAGAAGGACCAGAAGTACATCGAACAGGCTCGGGCCCTGCGTAACTCGCACGGGAAGTGAGCGACCGGCCGGCACCCCGTAACGTCAGTGGAACCGGCCGGGCACCAGATCGGTCGAACGGCGGAAGGAACGTGGCGCGATGAGCCGCAATCAAGTGACCGGCGCGGTCGACCGCGCCACCGACAGCCCTTGGTTCGAACGCTTGGCGCGTGCCGGCCACGCCGTCAGCGGCCTGCTCCATCTGCTGATCGCCTACATCATCCTGCGCCTCGCGTTCGGTGGGGGCGGGAACGCCGACCAGTCGGGTGCGTTGGGGATCTTCGCCGACTCGTCCGGCGGCCGCGTCGTCCTGTGGGTGGCCGCGGTCGCGTTCGCAGCACTCGCGCTGTGGCGACTCGCCGAGGCCGTCGTCGGACCCCACGCCACCGAACCGGGCGAGGACAGTGATGGCGCCGAGCAGTGGTTCGATCGCGGAAAAGCGTTGTCGCTCGCCGTGGTCTACGTCGGGTTCGCTTGGTCGGCAATACGTTTCGCGACTGGCCAGGGCAAGTCGAGCGGTCAGGAGAACGCCGGACTGACAGCGCGACTCCTGCAGTCCGGTGGCGGCAAGTTCGTCCTCGTCGCGGTCGGCCTGATCATCATCGGCGTCGGCGTCTACCACGTCTACAAGGGAGCCAGCCGGTCGTTCCTCGACGATCTCAAGATCTCCGACGACAAGGCGGCGACAATCGCGGGCGTGATCGGTTACTGCGGCAAGGGTGTCGTTCTGGCCGGCACCGGCATCCTGGTCATCGTGGCTGTTGCCTCTGCCGATCCGTCGAAGGCCACGGGGATCGACGGCGCGGTCAAGACACTGGCCGGCCTGCCCGCCGGGCAGGTGCTGATGATCCTGGCCGCGGTGGGTATCGCCGCCTACGGCGTCTACTGCTACTGGCTGGTGCGGTTCGCGCGGATGTGACTCAGCCCGCCGTCCGGCGAGTCGTCACCGCTACCCGACCGTCGACCGCACCCGCTCCCCCGCCCGCGCGAATCGGACGTTGTCGTCGGCGACGTCACCACGGAACAACTTGCGGTCGGCGTAGTAGCTCATCGACATCACCCAGGGCTCCTCAGCTCCCTGCTTGGGCAGGGTGTCGAGGGCTCGTTGGACGTAGCCGGCCCCGAAGTCGAGCAGTGGCCGAGTCGGCATATCGGGGTCCGCGACCGCCCACACACTGTCGTATCCGTGAGAATCCATGTGCGCCAGAAGTTTGCAGAAGTATTCGCACAACAGTCCGATCTTGAGGGTCCACGACGCATTGGTGTAACCGATCGCCAGCGCGAAGTTCGGGACACCGGACAGCATCATCCCGCGGTAGACGACGGTGTCGGGAAGGGACACCGGTTCACCGTCGACGCTCAGCTCGATGCCGCCGATGATCTTGATGTTGAGCCCGGTGGCGGTGACGACGATGTCGGCCTCGAGTTCCTCCCCGCCCACTGTCCGGATGCCGTTCTCGGTGAAGGTGTCGACCCGGTCGGTGACGATCGAGGCCTTCCCGGAGCGGATGACACGGAACAGGTCGGCGTCGGGCACCACACACAGCCGCTGGTCCCACGGGTTGTACGGGGGGTTGAAATGCGTGTCCACCGGATAGTCCTCGGGCAGCTGAGATTCGTTGATCTTGCGGATCACCCGACGGGCGACCGATGGGAATCGCTGGCACAGTTCGAAGAGCACCCGCTGCTGCGCGACGTTCTTGTGTCGGGTCAGTGCGTATCCGCGTTCGGTGCCGAACACTTTCTTGAGGGTGTTGGCGATGGCGTCCTCACGGGGCAGCGGGAGGATGTAGGTCGGTGTGCGCTGGAGCATGGTCACGTGCGCGGCCTGTTCCGCCATCGCGGGAAGCAGCGTGACCGCCGTTGCGCCGCTGCCGATGACCACGACCCGCTTGCCCGTGTAATCGAGGTCCTCGGGCCAGTGCTGCGGATGCACGATCTCGCCACGGAACGTCTTGGTGCCGGTGAACTCCGGCGCGAACCCCGCGTCGTAGTCGTAGTAACCCGAGCCACAGAAGATCCATCGCGCACTGATCTGGCTTCGCGTTCCGGTGTCAGTGTGTTCGACGTCGACCGTCCACCGCGCGGCGTCCGACGACCACGCGGCCGCCACCACCCGATGCCCATACCGGACCAGCGGAGCGAGATCGTTCTCGTCGATCGTCTCGTGGAGGTAATCGAGGATTCGCGGGGCGTCGGCGATCGCCTGTCGATCGGTCCAGGGCTTGAAGTCGTACCCGAAGGTGTGCAGGTCCGAGTCGGACCGAATCCCCGGGTAGCGGAACAGGTCCCACGTACCGCCGGCGGTATTCCGGGCCTCGAGAATCGCGATCGACTTGCCAGGGTGTTCGGTTCGCACCCAGCGGGCCGCACCGATGCCGGAGATCCCGGCACCGACGATGAGGACATCGACTTCGTCTGGGATCGTTGTCACCCGGCACTCCTTCGGTCGGTCTGTCGGTGATCGGCATCCAGGATGCCTCGCCGGTCGTTGTCGGCGCCAGACCGGGTGGCGACACTACCCGTCGACGCGTCGCGCGGTGCGTTCGGTTGTCGGTCGCGCAGCTGCTGCGTCGTTTGCGACCGCTGCACCGAGCAGTTGTCCACCGCTGGTCAGCAACGCTCGACGCCACGGCGCCACGCCCTCGATCTCGATCTGGATGGACATCGACAACACGGTACGGATGAGCACGATGAGCCCGAGGATGAGCGCATCCTCGATCGACGGTTTGGACGTGATGGTGCGGATGAGATCCGCCGCGACCAGGACTTCCAGCCCCAGGAGAATGGCTGCTCCGAGTGTGTTGCGCAGTACCGAGAAGGCAGTGTTGCCACCCTCTCCCCGACGGAGCGAACGTGCGCCCAGCACGCACGCGATGATCGCTCCCACGATCATCGCGAAGGCTCCGACTGCCTCGAACCCGACCGCTACCGCTGTGAAGAGTTCCTCACCGCTCATGCGGTGGAGAGTACGGGACCGGGGCGCAGCCGGTGTCCCGTGTAGTCAGTCGTTGTCGGACTGCCGTCCGGGTAGGAACTGGCGGATTCCCTGTCTGGCTGCGTTCTTGGCGACGGCCCATGCATCGTCGTCACCCTTGACCAGCGCCTCGCCGAGGGCGAGGACCTGCTCGCGGGTCGCGTGCGGCGGGACGGGAGGCACCGTCGGGTCGCAACGCACGTCGAGCAACGCCGGTCGATCGGCGGCCAGGGCGGTGTCCCATGCGGTACCGAGACCATCCGGGTCGTCGACGTTGATCCCGACGAGTCCGATCCCCCGCGCGAAGGCCGCGTAGTCGACGTCGGGGAGTTCCTGTGAGGCAGCGAATTTCGGCGATCCTGACATCGCGCGCTGTTCCCACGTGACCTGGTTCAGGTCGTTGTTGTGCAACACCACGACGACGAGCCGCGGATCCGTCCACTGCTGCCAGTAGTGCGCCACGGTGATCATCTCGGCCAGGCCGTTCATCTGCATCGCACCGTCGCCCTCGAAGGCCACCGCGGGCCGGTCGGGGTGCGCCCACTTGGCGCCGATGGCATAGGGCACCGCCGGCCCCATCGTGGCCAGCGTCCCGGACAGCGACCCCCTCATCTCGGCGCGGAAGACGATGTGCCGTGCGTACCAGTTGGCGGCACTGCCCGAATCCGCGGTGATGATGCAATTCGACGGGGCGCGTGGCGAGAACTCGTGAAAGATGCGCATCGGATTGACCGGATCCGCGTCGGTCATCGCCTGGCCGGCCGCATTCGTCCACCAGCGCTCGACGTCGGCTTCGACCTTGTCGCGCCACGAGCGGTCGGTCTTGGGTTCGAGCAGCGGGATGAGAGCTTGCAGCGTGGCGCGTGCGTCGCCGACGACATTGAGCTCATTCGGGTAGCGCATGCCGATCATCTCGGGTGAATGGTCGATCTGCACTCCCCTGGCCTGTCCGAACGACGGAAGGAACTGCGAGTACGGGAAATTCGATCCGACGGTCAGCAGGGTGTCGCAGCCGGTCATCAATCGATGGCTGGCCGTCGTGCCGAGCAGGCCGATGGATCCCGTGACCCACGGCAGCGTGTCGGGGAGGACATCTCGCCCGAGAAGGGCTTTCGCGCAACCGGCGCCGAGGATGTCCGCAACCGTGATGAGCTCGGGCGCACATCCCCGTGCGCCCTGGCCGACCAGCATCGCGACCCGCTCCCCGGAGTTGAGAATCTCGGCGGCACGCGAGACCGCGTCTGGGTCCGGCGCGGGAGTCGCCGACGTGACCCCGAGGCTGGACGGGACCTGCTTGAAGGCCTGCCGTGGCGGCTCGTAGGTCAGGTCGAGAACATCCGAGGGAAAGATCAGGGCCGTCGGCGCGCGTTCGGCGAGCGCGATCCGGATCGCCCGGTCGATGAGATTCGGAAGCTGTTCGGGCACCATGCACACCTGCACGAAGTCGCTGCAGACGTCCTTGTACAGCGCCAACATGTCGATTTCCTGCTGATACGCACCACCCATCGCGGATCGCTCGGTCTGACCCACCAGCGCGAAGACCGGTACGTGGTCGAGTTTGGCGTCGTAGAGCCCGTTGAGGAGGTGGATACCGCCGGGACCACTGGTCGCGGCACATACGCCGACCTCACCGGAGAATTTCGCGTACCCGACGGCTTGGAACGCGCTCATCTCCTCGTGGCGCGATTGGACGAATTGCGGATCGTTCTCCGCGCGAACCCAGGCCGACAGCAGGCCGTTGATGCCGTCGCCGGGGTAGCCGAAAACCTGCCGGACCCCCCACTCCCGAAGGCGTTGCAGCACGATGTCGGCGACGGTCTCGGACATGGGTTCTCCTCGGGACGACGTCCCGGACGGTGACGGTGACCGCCGGGCTGTCGCTCGACTACCCGGGGAGAAGCCCGGCGACACCGGACGGGCTGGGCCGACCGAGCACTCGCCCGTGGGTCACCTCGATTCGTGCCACACGGCGTCGAACGGTGCGTTCGAGGCGAGACGGCCGACGATGCCGTCGTGGGTGAACTGCTTGGCGGTCCGGATGGCGTCGAGGACCCCTGCGCCCTTGGTGAGTTCGGCGGTGGTGGCGGCCGCGAACACGCAGCCGGCTCCGGAGACCCGCTCGTCGCCCACCTTCGGGGCACGCAGGACGGTGACCTCGGAGCCGTCGAAGACGACGTCGATCGCCTCCTCGCCGGGGAGTCCGACCCCGCCCTTCACGACGACGACCTTCGGCCCGAGATCATGGATTCGCCGCGCCGCCTCGGCGAGGTCGTCTGTGCACGTCAGTTCGTCCATGCCGGCCAAGGTCGCGGCCTCGAACAGATTGGGGGTCACCACGGTGGCGAGTGGCAAGATCTCGGAGCGGAGGGCGTTGTCGGTGTCGAGTGCGGCGCCGGGTTCCTGACCCTTGCAGATCAGCACCGGATCGACGACGACGTCGCGCCACTGTCGGGAGCCGAGCGCCTGCGCGACGGTGGAGATGGTGGCCGGGGTGCCCAGCATGCCGATCTTCACGACCTCGGGTTCGTGCGCGGCGGTGGCCACCTCGATCTGATCGGCGATCACCCCGGAGTCGATCGGTACGAACCGATGGGACCACTCGTTGTTCGGGTCGAAGGACACGATGCAGGTGATGGTCCCGACACCGTAGGTACCCAGCTGCGCGAAGGTGCGCAGGTCGGCCTGGATGCCCGCTCCCCCGCTGGCCTCCGAACCGGCGATCACATAAGACACCACTGACATCGACGATCTCCTCCCGCGGCCTGTCCTGGATTCGGGTTCCTTTTCTACACCCCCGCGCGTGACACCAGTCTGCGCCCATTGCGCCGTCGCCGCGGTTGGTACGGCACCCGTGGGGGTATCCGAGCGCGCATGAGTCCAGACACCATGCGCGCAATGGTCTACCGCGGCCCCTACAAAGTCCGCGTGGAGTCCAAGCCCGTCCCCGCCATCGAACATCCCAACGACGCCATCGTGCGGGTGACGCACGCCGCCATCTGTGGGTCGGATCTGCACCTGTACCACGGCATGATGCCCGACACCCGGCCCGGCATGACCTTCGGACACGAGTTCATCGGCGTGGTCGAGGCAGTCGGGGGCTCGGTCCAGAACCTGCGCGTCGGCGACCGCGTGATGGTGCCCTTCAACGTCTACTGCGGAACGTGCTACTTCTGCGCGCGCGGCCTCTATTCCAACTGCCACAACGTCAATCCGAACGCCACCGCCGTCGGCGGGATCTACGGCTATTCGCACACCTGCGGTGGATACGACGGCGGCCAGGCCGAATTCGTGCGGGACCCGTTCGCCGACGTCGGCCCCGCTGTCATTCCCGACTGGATGGACCCCGAGGACGCACTCCTACTGACCGACGCCCTCGCGACCGGCTACTTCGGAGCCCAGCTCGCCGACATCCGTCAGGGCGAGACCGTCATCGTGTTCGGTGCCGGACCGGTCGGTCTGTACGCCGCGCGGTCGGCCTGGTTCATGGGTGCCGGACGGGTCATCGTCATCGACCATCTGCAGTATCGCCTGGACAAGGCGGCTCAGTTCGCTCACGCCGAGACCTACAACTTCGCCGAATACGACGACATCATCGTCCATCTCAAGAACATCACCGACAACATCGGTGCGGATCGGGTGATCGACGCCGTCGGCGCCGAGGCCGACGGCAATTTCCTCCAGCACGTGACCGCGTCCAAGTTCAAGTTGCAGGGCGGGTCACCGATCGCCCTCAACTGGGCCATCGATGCGGTCCGCAAAGGCGGCACCGTTTCGGTCATGGGGGCGTACGGGCCGATGTTCAGCGCGGTCAAGTTCGGCGACGCCATGAACAAGGGACTCACCCTGAACATGAATCAGTGCCCGGTCAAACGGCAGTGGCCGAGACTGTTCGACCACATCCGCAACGGCTATTTCAAACCGAATGACATTGTCACACATCGAATTCCGCTCGAGCGCATCACTGAGGGCTACCGTATCTTCTCCGCGAAGCTCGACGACTGCATCAAGCCCATCATCGTCGCCGACGCCGCCTGAGGAGGACGCCATGCCCGCTTATCCCGCTGACCGACCCAACGATCCCGACACCACCGCTCTCGTCGACCGCATACCCGGCTGGGGAGTCGATCTGGACACCGCGAACCGCCCATCGGTGCCCCGTGAACTACCCGTCGAACCGGCGCCCGGTGTCCACTGGACCGTCCCGGACGACCAGCCCGAACGCTGGCCGCGCGAACGATCGAATGAACACGCTTTTCTCCCAACGGTTTTCGGCACGTCTACCCCGCCACGCGGGCTCTCCGGAGCGATTCGGAAGTTCGCTTATCGCTACAGCGAGGGCCGCGCGGCACACTGGCTGATCCTTCTCTACGCCGACCGAGTGGCGTCGGTCGAGGCGCACCTTACATCCTTCGCCAGTGCGCGCCCCGACAACCCGATCACCGAAACCGGGATCGCGTCCGAGTTCAGTCACAACGGGTGGTCGTCCCGTCGTGGCAGCGCCCGAGTCGACACCAACCACACCTGAATCGATCCGCTGATCGTGGGCGGTCCGTGGGTGATCACCGGGGCCCTGGCAGGCGTCGCGATCCGGAGGCTGTTCGGACTGGCTCGACGATCCCGTCGGTGAGCGAGCCCGGCGAACGACACTCTCACCGAGAGTGGTGCGGATGGCCCACATAGGAGCAGAGCGGTTCGTGCCCGATTCGCGCGACCTCGACAAGCTGTCGACGGCGACCCGCGTTTGCCGCGGTTGTGACCTGTATCGCGATGCCGACCAGACGGTCTTCGGGGCGGGCTCGCCCGGTTCGACGATCATGTTCGTCGGCGAGCAGCCCGGTGACCAGGAGGATCGTGCTGGCGAACCGTTCGTCGGTCCGGCCGGCCGCTTGTTCGACCGCGCACTCGACGCCGCCGACATCGACCGGGAGACCACCTACGTCACGAATGCGGTCAAGCACTTCAAGTTCACCCGTGCGGCGGGCCAGAAGAGGCGCATCCACGAGAAGCCGAACCGCGGCGAGGTCATCGCGTGCCGGCCGTGGTTGCTGGCCGAACTCGGTGCGATCTCGCCGCGCATCGTCGTGTGTCTGGGCGCCACGGCCGCACAGGCCCTGCTGGGCACCGGCTTCCGGCTCACCCGGCACCGTGGCGAACGCTTCGATCTCGGCGCCGACGGAGACCTCGGCCCCGACCATTCCGAGTCCGTGGTGGCGACCGTTCACCCGTCGTCGATTCTCCGCGGACCCACTGATCAGCGCGAGCGGGCCTTCGACGCCTTCGTTGAAGATCTCCGCGTCGTCCGGGATCTGGCGAGCGAAGCCGGCTCGGAGGCGTCTCACTAGTACCGGCTCGGTGGAGTGGCACCAGCGCCTCCGCGGCGCGCATCAACGGTCGCTCCGCATGACGCCACCCACCAGCGCGTCGACCGCTGCTGACTCCTGCTCGGGTGGCATCGGCCATGTCGCCAGGGCCATGAAGCCACGAATGATCCACTGAGCTTGTGCGATGTCACGCTCGGCGAGTCCCAACAGCGTGATCGCGGCTTCGGTTATGGCCGGGGATGCCAACGCTTCCGGGGCAGTGCTGAAGAACCGTTGTGATGCCAGGAGCTGCTGGATCACTCTGTCACGGCGCACCTCTTGCAGGGCCACAGTGATGGCAGCTACCGAGCGCTCCGCGCCTTGCAAGCGCGCCGTACGCGCGGCGACGGTGGTGGTGATCCGTATCGACGACGCGGCAAGCACTGCGTCGATGATCGCCTTCTTGCCGCCAACATGTCGGTAGACGGTCGCGCGTGAACAGTGCGCACCGCGGGCCAGCTCGTTGATGTCGAAGTTGTCGACACCGTTACGGCGAATCAGTACCGCCGCTGCGGCAATGAGACGGTCTCGAGCCCGGTCGGATCGGTGCTCGTCCAGCAGCCAGTCGTGCGCCATATTCTCATCCTGAGACATTTGGCGGATATGTCGCAACCGATCGATGCAGTTGCCGACAGTGCGATGAGAAGTACGCGCGCCGATCTCGACGCGCTGCCGTATCGATCTTCTGAGAAGCGTTGCGCTGCCGGTTTCGCGGCGTGCACCCTTGTGCCGTGCTTGATCTCGATGATCCGTATCCCACACTCGCCAGACTGACCCGGGCAGAACCGGTCAGCCGCATCGCGGACTCATCCTTCTATTTGGTGACGAGCTGGGACGCGATCGCAGAGGCGGTGGCGCGGACCGACGACTTCTCCTCGAATCTCACCGCGACCATGGTGTGGAAAGGCGACGGAACCGTCGAGCGACACCCGATCGCCGAGCTCGGATCCCCGCTCCACGTGCTGGCCACGGCCGACGACCCCGACCACAAACGCCACCGCGCGATGGTCATGCCCTCGCTGGTGGCCAAACGGGTTCGCGATCTGGAACCGTTCATCGACCGCACCGTCCAGCAACTGTGGGACGACGGTGTGGTCGACGGGCAGATCGACTGGGTGAGCCGGGTCGCCCAGCGTCTGCCGATGGCCGTCGTCGCGGAGTTGCTCGGGTTTCCCGTCGTCGACATCGACGACCTCGTTCGGTGGTCGTTCGCAGCGACCATCCTGCTCGACGGGGTGGTCACGACCGCCCAACTCGAGACAGCGAGCGAGGCTGTCGGTGAACTGAGCGAGTACCTGTCGAGCTCGTTCGACAGCTCGCTGAGTCAACCGCGAGAGAACGTGATGGGCGACCTGGCACGACTGGTCGAGGTCGGCACTCTGGACCGCGACACCGCCGTCATGATCAGTCTCCAACTGGTGGCGGCCGGCGCGGAATCGACAGTGAGCCTGCTGGGTAGCGCGGTCTACCTACTCGGCCGCAACCCGCACATCGTCGACAGGCTACGCGGGGACCGTGAGCTCATCCCGCGGTTCATCGAAGAGGCCCTGCGCTTGGAATCGCCATTTCGCGGCCACTATCGGCACGTCGTCGCGGACACCGAGCTTCATGACGTCGACCTGCCCGCGGGGTCACACCTCTACCTGATGTGGGGAGCGGCCAACCGCGACCCGGACACCTTTGATGATCCCGACGAGGTCGACCTGAACAGCTCCGCGCGGCGTACACACATGGCTTTCGGAAAGGGCCTTCACCTGTGCGTGGGAGCGGCGCTGGCACGGCTCGAAGGCCGGGTGGCCATCGAGTGTCTTCTCGACAGAACGCCACGCGGCTTCACCGTCGACACTGCAAATCCCGCGTGGGAGCACAGTCTTCTCGTGCGACGTCTGCGGAGCTTGCCGATGCGGATCTTCGCGTGACGCTCTCGGCAGAAGCGGCGATCACACATCTGCTCCAGCGTTATGCACGACTACTCGATGCCGGCGAGCTGACGGCCGTCGCTGAACTGTTCGACCGTGCGGACATACTCGTTTCGGGCACGCAGATAGGCGCCGGAAGCGACTTCGTCGAGCAACTGTTACGAGACACGGTGATCATCCACGCGGACGGTACGCCCGGCACGCGTCACATCGTGACGCCCCGGTCGTTCGACTTCGAAGGCGACGGTCGCGTGACCGTGCACTCTGACTACACGGTTCTACAACCTGTCCTCCGGCCGGGAGAAGTGGTCATGGTCGGCCGTCATCACGACACGCTTGTTCTCGATGCCGGAGGATGGCACTTCGGCAGCCGCGATTACGGTGACATCACCTACGTGGGTGACACTTCGGCGCATTTGCGACCGTGACGCCATACCGGCGCAGTGATCCAGGCTCACGGCGAAGAGCCGGCGAGTCGCTACGGCCCCCGCGAAAGTCCGACGTGCGTCCGGGTCGGTGTCTATAGTCGGCGAGGCGGTGCTCGGCCGTGCGAAACACCGCGTCGCGGCGTGCTGGACCGCAGATCGACGGACTGGAGAACGATGGACCTGCAGGAGATCAGCGACCGGTTCGGCATCGCGGACACGTTGTACCGGTACTCACGTGCGGTCGACACCAAGAACTGGGAACTCTGGCGCTCGGTGTTCACCCCGGAGGCGGTGGTCGACTACTCGTCGACGCCCTACGGTCAGGCGGGCTCCCGGGACGAGATCGCCGCGTGGCTGGAAGAGAGTTTCGCGTTCGTGTCGGTGAGTCAGCACTTCATCACCAACATCGAGTACACATTCGACGGAGACCGGGCCGACGTGCGCGCCATGTTCTACAACCCGATGCGTTTCGTCGGCATGCCCGAACTCAGCACCTGCGGCGGCAACTACCACCATTCGATGGTCCGGACCGCGGATGGCTGGAAGAGCGCGGGCCTCCTGGAGGAGTGCCTGTGGTTCGAGAATTCGCCCGTTCCGTCCGGTGACGAATGACGCGCCCGCAGCGGCGGTTCCGGGCACCGAGCGGCCGTCCTGCAGACTTAAACCTGTAGAGGTTTTAACCGGTCGCGCCTCTTGACGATGTCGGTCGAGAGATCTCCGGCGCCCCGTCATCGCCGCCCGCGCCCGGCGATGTCCCAGTTCGCCGGCCCCGGACCGGTACTCGACGCCCCTGTCTGCGGGTCCTCGTCCCGTGGTCCGATCAGAGATCGTCGTCACGACTCGCGCTGAACGATCGAGTCGTGTCCGGCGCTGGGTAGTTTGTGCCCACGACCCCATCGGCCCCTGCGCCACATCTCGACAGGATCTGCGATGACCCAGACATCTCGAGCGATTCCGCTCAGCGCTTTCGGACCCGACGCCCGTAGCGTCGACACCCCGGTACTCGACTCCCACATCCACCACATCGAGCACGGTGACGGCGATCCCATCGTCTTTCTCCACGGCAGCCCCACGAGTTCCTACCTGTGGCGTCACGTGTTCACCCGCCTGGCCGGGCGCGGGCGTCTCATCGCGGCCGACCTCATCGGATTCGGCGACTCCGGCCGGCCGGACATCGCCTACGAGCTCGACGACCACGTGCGCTACCTCGACGCCTGGTTCGAGGCCCTCGACCTGCGTCGCGTGACCCTCGTCCTCCAAGACTACGGGGCTGCGTTCGGAATCGACTGGGCGGCAAAGCATCCTGATCGCGTCAAAGCGGTTCTGCTCGCCGAGCCGGTGCTTCGCGACATCGCCTCTGCCGACCTGCCGGAACCGTTCGTGCAAGCGCAGCAACTCATCCGGACCCCGGGGGACGGTGAGAAGTTCGTGGTGGACGACAACCTCTTCCTCACTCAGGTCCTCCCCGGCGCGTTTCTCGAGCCTCCGGCCCAGGAAGACCTCGATGTCTATCTCGCGCCCTTCCCCACCGCCGAGGGCCGTGGACACCTCATCCGGTTCCCCCGCAACCTCCCCATCGACGGCGATCCCGCCGGCACCGTGGAGTTCCTCGATCGCAGCGTCGAATGGCTGGGGAACAGCACCGACGTGCCCAAGCTGCTGTTGACCTTCGAGCCGGGATTCCTTCTCACGCCCGAGATCCTGGCCTGGGCGACCACGCACATCGCCGATCTCGAGGTCCGGGCCGCCGGTCCCGGGGTGCACTTCGTCCAGGAAGAACAACCGCAGGCCATCGCCGACGGTGTCGTCGACCTCCTGGCCCGGGCGGGAGATGCTCGGTGACGATCTCCGCAGAACCGACTCTGTCCCCGGTGCGCCCGGGCTCGGCCGAGCTGGACGCCCTGTTGGACCGCATCGCCGCCGGCAGTTTCGAGCGTGAGCGCACCGAGACGGCTCCCCACGAACAGGTCCGCTGGCTGAAGGCGGCCAGCGTCGGTGCCTACCGGCTCTAGCCGCCGACGGGGGCGCCGGCGCCAGTATCCGCGAACTCTTCGATCTCGTCATTCGCCTCAGTCGCGCGGATTCCAACCTCGGCCATTTGCTCCGAGCGCATTTCGGCACCGTCGAGGACATCCTGCTGTGGCCGCAGTCCCCCCGTCGCGAGCTGTGGTTGCGGCGCGTCGCAGCCGGCGAGCTGATCGGCAACGGGAACAACGAACTGAACAACCGGCATGCCGGGGACTTCAACAAGGCGACCACGTTCACGCCCGACGGCGACGGCTATCGGCTCGACGGCGTCAAGTACTACTCGACCGGAACCCTGTACTCCGAGCACACCTTTGTCACCGGGGTCACGCCTGACGGGCTACCCGTGCAGGCCCTGGTTCCGCTGGAGCGGTCCGGAATCACCGTGGAGGATGACTGGGACGGGTTCGGTCAGACCCTGACCGGTACGGGCACAACACGTTTCGACGGGGTCCGGGTTCTCGTCGATGAGGTGACCTTCCCACCCGAGGATCTGACCTCGATCCCGCGCTGGCACCTCGGGCCGTTCTATCAGCACTACCTCAACGCCGTCGTAGCCGGCAACGCTCTCGCAGTCGTCGACGATGCAGTGGATCTTCTCCGGAATCGCAAGCGCAGCTTCACCCACGGGTCCGCGGACCTCCCGCGAGAAGACCCGGTACTGCTCGAGGTCGTCGGCGAGATCGAGTCCCTGGCACAGGCGACGCGGTCGGTGGTTCTCGACACCGCCGATACGCTGGCGCGTATCCCCGACACGGTCGTCGACGGCCGAACCGACGACACGGTGGTCCACGAGGCAGCGTTGCGTGCCTCACAGGCACAGGTCGTCGTCGACGACCTGGCGCTCCGTGCGGCCACCCTGTTGTTCGACGTGGGCCGCGCGTCCGCGGTCAAGCGGTCGGCCAATCTCGATCGGCACTGGCGCAACATCCGAACGGTTGTGTCGCACAACCCTACTCGGTTCAAGAACCGTGCCATCGACGATCTGCTGGTCAACGGTGCGACGCTGCCCGACAACACCTATTTCTGACCCCGCTCACCCCTTCGGTAAGGAACACCGCGTCACCCATGGTTGATCGTCGCCAACTCCATCTGAACCTGTTCATCCTGTCCTCGGGACACCACGAGGCGGCGTGGCGGCACCCGAACTCGACGCCTGAGCGAATGTTCGACCCGGCTTTCTACACGGAACTGGCTCGGGCCGCCGAGGCGGCAGCTCTGGACGCGGTGTTCCTTGCCGACATCCCGAAGCTCGATGCGAACATCGAGTTCAACGCCGCAGGACGGCTCGATCCGTTGCTGACGTTGGCGACGATCGCCGGTGCGACCGACCGGATCGGTCTCGTCGCCACCGCCTCGACCACGTACTCATACGCATGGCATCTTGCCCGGGCCCTGTCGAGCCTGGACCATCTGTCTCGCGGGCGCGCGGCGTGGAACATCGTGACCACCGATTCTCCCGACGCCGCACGCAATTTCGGGTTGCCGGGCAACCCCGATGCCGCGCTGCGTTACGAACGAGCGGAGGCGTTCGTCCAAGCGGTGCTCGCACTGTGGGATTCGTGGGATGACGACGCGATCCGCCTGGACCGGGATGCCGGACAATACGTCGATCCCAGCCGGATCACCGCACCCGGCATCAGCGGCCCCCACGTCAACGTGGCAGGGGCGCTGACCACTCCGCGTCCGCCCCAGGGTCATCCCGTACTGGTACAAGCCGGCTCCTCCAACCACGGCAGGGACTTCGCGGCTCGCCACGCCGAGGCGATCTTCACCGCCCAACAACGCATCGACGATGCCCGGTCTTTCTACGCCGACGTGAAGAGCAAGGCGACCGCGTTGGGTCGCGACCCCGAGCACATCAAGATCCTCCCCGGCCTCAGCCCGTTCATCGGTGGGACCGAAGCCGAGGCGCGCAGACTCGAGCACGAGTTCAACGAGCTCACCATCCCGGCCTTCGGGCTCATGCAGTTGAAGGACTTCGCCTATGTCGATCTCGACGGCCTCGACCTCGACGCGCCGGTACCGATCGATGCCTTCGGAGATGCCGGCGACGTCACGAACAACAAGAAGTCCCGGACGCAGGTGTACGCCGATATCGTCCGGCGCGAACGCCCGACTCTGCGCGAACTGTTGCATCGGCTCGCCGGTGCACGTGGGCACCGGGTGGTGGCGGGCACCCCCGAGCAGATCGCGGACACGATGGCGGAGTGGCTGAACACCGGTGCGGCGGACGGATTCAACATCATGCCCCCGTATCTGCCCGGCGGGTTCGACACCTTCGCCGACACGGTGGTCCCGATCCTGCGCGAACGAGGACTGTTCCGCGAGGGGTATGGGGGGCGTACCTTGCGGGACCATCTCGGACTGCCTCGTCCCGGCAGGGTTCGCGACTGGACGCGCAGCGCCGACTGAGGGTGATGACCACGAGCGGGACCATCGCGTCGTTATCGAATCGTGGCCACGGAGAACGATCCGGCACCGACCGCGCCGAGGCGACGGCGCCGAGCGGCTTCGCTGCATAGCCTGGGAGGCACACCCAAGAGCGGAGGAGTCAGGTGGACGAGTCGCGAACCTGTCTGGTCACCGGAGCGACCGGTTACGTCGGCGGCCGATTGGCGCCCCGGTTGTTGGCACGCGGGCACCGTGTGCGCGCACTGGCGCGGACACCGGAGAAGCTCGCCGACGCACCGTGGTTGTCTGATCCGACGGCCGAGGTGGTCCGGGGTGATCTGTCGGATCGCGATTCTCTGGTCAAGGCCTTCGCGGGTGTGGACGTCGTCTACCACCTGGTCCACTCGATGAGCACCGACGCGGACTTCGCGGCCGAAGAGCGGCGTGCCGCGGAGAATGTGGTGGCCGCGGCTCAGCAGAACGGCGTGTCGCGCATCGTCTACCTCGGCGGTCTCCATCCGTCGGGCACCGACCTGTCCGAACATCTGGCCTCACGCGCCGAAGTCGGCGACATCCTCATCGACTCACCCATCGAGACCGTCGCCTTGCAGGCCGGGACGCTGATCGGCTCGGGGTCGGCGTCGTTCGAACTCATCCGGCACCTCACCGAGCGACTGCCCGCGATGACCACGCCGCGGTGGGTGCACAACAAGATCCAACCGATCGCGGTCGACGACGCCCTGCACTACCTCGTGGAAGCCGCCACCGCCGCCGTCCCGTCGTCGAGGACCTGGGACATCGGCGGTCCCGACGTTCTCGAATACGGCGACATGATGCAGGTATATGCCGAGGTCGCCGGTCTTCGACCTCGAGTCATGGTGGTACTGCCGTATCTCACGCCTGCGCTGGCGAGCCGCTGGGTAAGGTTCGTCACGCCGATCCGCGGCAAGATCGCTCGACCGCTGATCGAGTCCCTCGAATGCGACGCCGTCTGTCGCGACCGGGCCGTCGACGCGATCATCGATCGTCCGAAAGGGGGGTTGACCTCCTACTCGGAGGCGGTTGCCCACACGCTCGAACGCTCGGCGCGCGGCGATGGCCGTGCCTCGTGGGCCAACGCGTCCGTAGACGTGTCGCCGGCCGAACCTCTTCCCACCGATCCACGGTGGGCCGGTGAGGAGATGTTCGAATCGGAGACCCGGGTCAGTGAGCGCGCGAGTGGTGCGACGGTCTGGGAGCGGCTCGAGCGGGATGCGCGGCACCGCGGTGAGATCGTGCTCGCGCAACGACCGGATCGACTTCGTATTCGTCTGCGCGACAACCGATTCGGCAGATCGTATCGCGACTACCGCCTCCAGGCCGCGGACGACGCGGACGGGTCGGTGACGGTCACGACCACCGAACGCTACTTCCCGCGCGGGCTGGCGGGGCTGGCCTATTGGCGTCTGGGAACACCCTTCCGCGCCCTCGGCATCCCGGGTTTCGATCCGTTCCGGTGAACCCCCGATCCGATGACGTGTCCCGAATCGACTCGTGCTCGGGTTAAAGTCGGCACCACCGTGGTAACTCCCGGTGAACGACTCGTGCAACGGAACGGGGAACAGGCACGGGCCGGCGAGGAGAAGGATGATCGGGTGTCGTTGACCGAGAGGGTCGACCGTTTTCAGCGGCGTCATCCGGCGACCGGCTTCCCGCTTGCCGTCATCTACAAGTTCGTCGACGATCAGGGCGCCTACCTGGCCGCGCTCTGTGCCTATTACGCGTTCATCTCGTTGTTTCCGCTGTTACTGCTGTTCGCGACCGTGCTGGGGATCGTCCTGGCCGACAACCCCGACCTCCAAGACCGCATCTTGGACTCGGCGATGAGCCAGATCCCGGTGATCGGTGGGCAGTTGGGCGAACCCGAGAAGCTCAGCGGCGGGGCCACCGCCATCATCATCGGGGTTGTCGTGTCGCTGTACGGAGGCCTCGGAGTGGCCGTCGCCGCCCAGAACGCGATGAACACGATCTGGGCAGTGCCGCGCAACGAGCGTCCCGACCCGATCTTCGCCCGTTTGCGTGGCCTCCTGTTGTTGTCCACGATCGGTGTTGCGGTCATCGGCCTGACCGTCGTCAACGGCGTCTCGGCCGCCTTCGAACTCGGCATCGTCGGACGCTGGCTGGCGATCCTCGGATCGGTGGCGTTGAGCACGCTGGTGTTCACCGTGGCTTTTCGGATCGGCACGGCGCGCGACGTGTCGATCCGGGACGTACTGCCGGGCGCCTTCGGGGCGGCGGTCTGCTGGCAGGTCATCCAGACCTTCGGCGCGGTCTATGTGCAGCACGTCATCGGTAACGCCAGCTCCACCAACGGCGTCTTCGCGATCGTGTTGGGCCTGCTCGCCTTCCTCTACGTGTCGTCGATCGTGATCGTCATCTGTCTCGAGACCAACGCGGTTCGCGTCGACCGGCTCTATCCACGTTCGCTGCTCACCCCGTTCACCGACAACGTCAGTCTGACGAAGGGCGACGAGGCGGCGTACTCGGCGCAGGTTCTCGCGCAGCGCAACAAGGGTTTTCAGGAGATCGACGTCTCCTTCGACAACCCGCGTGACGTCGAGTCCGGCGCTGAGGTGGACCAGCGCTCCCCCGGTCCAGAACGCGGCTGACAGTCGGCGCTCGCGGCGCGACATCAGCGACGCCGGAACTCAGTGCAGCGCGCCCAATTCGACGAGCAGCACACCGACGATGATCACCCCGATGCCGGCGACCATGCGTCGGTTGAGGCGTTCGCGGAACAGGAAGTGTGCGGCGACGGCCGTGGCTGCGACCCCGGCCGCCGCCCAGATGCCGTACGCCACACCGAGGGGCACGCCGTGCCGCAGCCCGAGGGTCAACGCGACGAACGCCGTCAGATACCCGAGGACGACGACTCTGTAGAAGGTCGGTCGACCGGTCGCGGCGGCACGCAGCGCGAGGGTCCCGGTGACCTCGGCGACGATGGCGGCGACGATGAAGACATATCCCACGGTCAGACCCCCGAAGCGGCGGAGTCGGCGCCCTCGTCGACGGGTGGCCGGTGGCCGGTCTCGACGAGGAGAACCCCGATCATGATGCACACGATGCCGATTCCCATCAGGAATCCGAAGGGCTCGTCGAATATCCAGGTCGCCAGTACCGCGGTGAGTGCGACGCCCGACGCCGACCAGATGCCGTAGGCCACGCCGATGCCCATGCCGCGCTTCAGGACTGCGGCCAGGAGTATGAACGCGAACGTGTAACCGACGGCGACCACCGCGTACAGCATCGGTTCGGTCTGTGAACCCTTGAGTGACAACGTCGCCGCGACCTCCGAGGCGATCGCCGCGATCAGCATCAGCCAGGTCATATCTCTCATTCCACTCGACGCTCTACTGGGACTGTAGGCGAGGACCGCGGACAGCGAACGCCCCGGTCCGCAGGGTGGGCGGACCGGGGCGCATGAACCGGGCGCCGGTAGCGGAGCGGGGTCAGCGCGAGGTGCCGACCAGGTCGCGCGACCGGGTGTCGTCGGCGGCGAGCCAGCGGACCTTCGACCCCAGCACGGCGTCCACGCTGAAACGTCCGGCGCCGATCACGGCCAGCAGCAGTGCGCCGGCACCGAGGGCGAGCACGAACTCGTAACCACCGTCGGAGACCCAGATGCCGTTGTCGACGTGTGCGATGAACAGCGCGCCGATCATGTCCAGCGTGAACAGGGCGGCGACGACCGGGGTCAGCAGCCCGACGATCAGGGCGATGCCACCGAGGATTTCGAGCCACGTGACGACGAACGCCGAGAAGGACGCGGCCGGAACACCCATCATGTCGAACCCGGTCTGCGGTCCCGTCCAGCCGTTCTGCTGGAACTTCTGCAGGCCGTGGGCCAGGAAGATGACGCCGAGAGCGACGCGTCCGATGAGGATGCCCGCACTGCGGACGATGGGGTTGGTCATGACTGAGCCGCCTCACTAGATGGTTGTGACTTGAAGTATCAAGTGAAGGCTAGGTGTTGACACTTGATGCGTCAACCTGATCACGGAAGTGTTCACTTCGTATACACTGCGCAGATGTCCACTGCCCCAGAGCCGAACTGGCTCGACGACGAGGAAATGGACGCCTGGATCCAGGTGGCAACCGCGCTCGCCCGTCTCCCCCACGCCCTCGACGCCCAGCTTCTCCGTGACGCCCAGATCACCCACTTCGAGTACGAGGTGATGGCAGCGCTGTCCGAGGCCCCTGACCGCACCCTGCGGATGAGCCAGCTCGCCGAACTGTCCTACGGTTCGCTGTCCCGGCTCTCGCATGTGGTCGGCAGACTCGAGAAGAGGGGATGGGTTCGGCGCCATCCGTGCCCCGAGAACGGTCGATTCACGAATGCCGTTCTCACCGAGTCGGGTTGGGAGAAAGTGGTGGCCACCGCTCCCGGGTATGTGACCAACGTGCGTGAGCTCGTCATCGACCGCCTCACGCGTGCGCAGCTTCGCCAGGTGTCCGCGATCGGGAGGCGGATCAACGCTCGTGAGACCGGGTCGACGTAATCCCCCGGCGCCAGACGGTCAACGTGGATCGAGTCCTAGCTCTTGTGTGCCGAGCACGTTGAGCAATTCGATCTTTCCCGCTGCGTCCGTTCGCGGCGCTGCCGTCAGCACGAGCAACACCTGGGTTTCGTCCTCGGTGAAGAGCGCCTGACAGTCGACCTCGATCGCGCCGACCTCGGGATGGATCAGGATCTTGTGGTCCTCGAAGCGTCGGCTCACGATGTGGGTGTCCCAGAGTGTGGCGAACTCGCTGCTGCGGCGTCGAAGTTCCGTGACCATTGCTCCGGCACGGGAATCGGCGCCCATGATGCCGTATGCGGCACGGAGCGAGGAGACCTGCGCATGGCTCTGCCGCTCGTGATCATCAGCCGGGTAGCGGCCACGTTCCTCGGCGGGATACACGAACCACCGGTAGATGGCACTGCGGTCCATTCCGACGAGATGGTCGGTGTCACCGAACAGCGCTCGCGCGCAATGATTCTGGACCAAGGCCTCCCCCAGTGCCGAGAGGATGAGGGCGGGGGTGTCGGTGAGCCGGTCGAGTACTCGCAGGAGTCCGGGCGCAATGTGGTCCGAGGCCGCCATCCGGTCGGGCGCGCTGTGTCCGGCTACCCGGAACAGGTAGTCCCGCTCGTCGGCCGTGAGGCGGAGTGCGCGAGCGAGCGCCGCCAGCATCTGGGTGCTCGGTTGTGTGCCGCGTCGCTGTTCGAGTCGGGTGTAGTAATCGGTCGACATCGTGGCGAGCTGCGCCACCTCTTCGCGTCGAAGACCCGTCGTGCGTCGCCGGGCGCCCCCCGGCAGACCGACATCCGATGGTTGCAGACTGTTGCGTCGGCTCACGAGGAACCCGGCCAGCGCATCACGATCCATGAGGCCAGTATCACGGCGTCGGTACCGCGTTGCCAGGGATCGGCGATCCCCCGATGGTTGCGCTCTGGATGACTCGCCCGCCGGATCCGAGACTCGATGACATGAACCTCACCGGAAACACCATCTTCATCCCCGGAGCGACCAGCGGGATCGGCTTGGCGCTGGCGACCCGCCTGCACGACAAGGGCAACACCGTCATCGTCGGCGGGCGGCGCACCGAACTCCTCGACCGTATCCGTTCGGAACACCCCGGGTTGCACACCGTCGCGATCGATGTCGCCGACCCGGCCAGTGTCGAGTCCGCCGCACGGAAGATCATCGCCGAACACCCGAACCTCGACGTGCTCGTCGCGATGGCCGGCATCATGCGGGTAGAGGATTGGTCGTCCCCGGAAGGCTTCCTCGACGCTGCGGAGGCAATGGTCACCACCAATCTCCTCGGTCCGATCCGTCTGATCGGCGCGTTCATCGACCACCTGCGGTCTCGACCGTCCGCCACGATCATGACCGTGTCCTCGGGTCTGGCATTCGCCCCGCTCCGGGTGGCGCCGACCTACAACGCCACGAAAGCGGCGATCCACATGCTGAGCGAATCGTTGCGCCTACAGTTCGCCGATACCGCAGTCGACGTCGTCGAACTCGTGCCGCCGGCGGTTCGCACCGACCTGCTGCCGGGACAACGGGACAGCGACTTCGCCATGCCCCTCGACGAATTCGTCGATGAGGTCGTCCATCTCATCGGCACGCAACCCGCCGCCACCGAACTGCTCGTCGAGCGGGTGAAGTTCCTGCGGTGGGGTGAGGCGCGCGGCGACTACGCCGACGTCGTGGCGACGCTGAACGAGCAGGACCCGCACTGAGGTGGCAGGAGCGCGACCCCTTCGCTCCCTGATTCGAAAGAAGCCCACCACCCCTGCTCCCTGAGGTGCGAGGAGCGATAGCGACGAGCCTCGAAGGGTCCTGGCGAGATGCGTGGCAGACCCTTCGTGACGCGCCCTCCGCAAGCTCCGGGCGCTCCTCAGGGAACAGAGATCTCCTCGATCACCCGAGCCGGGCGATGGTATCGACGGCCGACTCCTCGACGGCGTCGCGGTATCCGCTCCCGGCCCAGAGGTTGATCCCGTCGGGGTCGTTGCTGGCGGCGCGTCGGATGCCACCGGTCAACGTGTTGACGGCCGGGTACTCGGCCACCGCGGCGTCGGAGAACCTGTCGGTGAACAGGTTTCGCAGGGCGCGTGCCGGTCGGCCGCTGAACGCCCAGGTGACCACGGTGTCGGTTCGGTCCGGATCGGCGAGAGCCGCCCCGTGCGCGGGTTTGGTGCCGGCCTCGGTGGTCCGCAACAAAACCGTACCCACCTGCACCGCAACGGGTCCCGCGGATCGGACCTCGTCGGCCCGGGCCGACGTGGAGATCCCACCCGCCGCCACGATCGGCAGCGGCACCCGGTCGGCGACCGCGCGGATCAAGTCGTCGAGCGGCTCTGTGGGAGGAGTGGTCCGGCGGTCGAAGACCGATCGATGGCCACCGGCGTCGGGACCCTGCACGCACAGCCAGTCAGCACCGGCTCGACCGGCGATCTCGGCGTCCGTGGCCGTGGTGACCGTGACCCCGACACTGCACCCGTGCCGGTGCAATTCGGCGACGACCTCGGGTGCGGGACACCCGAACGCGAAAGACACGAGCGGGATCCGCTCGTCGCACACCAGCCGGATCTTGTCGTCGAAGTGGTCATCGTCCTCGCCCAGGTCCTCGACCTCGGGAAGCGTCACGCCCAGACTTCGCGCATACGGGACGAGTTCGGCGCGGTAGCGGGCGAGGTCGTCGCGGTTCACCGGCTCCGCCTCGGGAACGAAGATGTTGACACCGAAGACCTCGGTACCGGCCGTCCGCACGGCCGCGATGTCGGCGCGCACCTTGTCGGGAGTCTGGTACCCGGCGGCGAGCTGGCCGACACCGCCGGCCGATGCCGCGGCCACCACCAGTTCCGGGGTGCTCGGACCACCGGCCATGGGGGCGGCGACGACGCGGCTGGAGAGCTCACGCAGATCGAACATTCAGGCTTTGTCCTTCGCCGCACGGACCGCAGTGAACTGCGACAGTCGCGCCTCTGCCACCGAATCCATCTGCTCGAGCTCCATCCCCTTGGTCTCCTCGACCTTCCGGAGGACGTAGAAGAACGAGGCCGCGGCGCAGAAGGCGAAGAAGCCGTAGATGATTCCGAGTCCGACGGCTTCGGTCATCGGCGGGAACAGCATCGAGATGGTGAAGTTCGCGACCCAGTTCACGGCCGTGCAGACGCCCAGGGCGACACCGCGGATGCGGTTGGGGAACATCTCCCCCAGCATCACCCACATCACCGGGCCCCACGTCGCGGCGAAGGCGACCACGAACAGGTTGGCGCCGATCAGTGCGACCACACCCCACGGGTCGGGCAGCGTGATGTTCTCGCCCTCGCCGATCTGCTGGGTGAACGCGATACACGCCATGAGCAGGCCGATGAACATGCCCACCGAACCGCCGAGCAGCAGTTTCCGCCGCCCGATGCGGTCGACGAACAGGATCGCCACGAAGGTCATGACGACGTTGATGACGGCGGTGATCACCGATGTCTTGAACGAGTCGGCCTCGGAGAAGCCGACGGACTGCCACAGCGTCGTCGAGTAGTAGAAGATCGCGTTGATACCGACGAACTGCTGGAAGACTGCCAGCCAGATGCCGACCCAGACGAGCGGGTGCAGCCCGAATGACGGTCCGGCGATGTCCCTGATCGACGACTTCGCCTCGCGCTTGACCGTCAGCTTGATCTCTTTGACCCGCTCGAGGGGGTTCTCCTCGCCCGTCACCTCCTGCAGGATCCGGGCCGCCTCGGCATCACGGTTGCGGCCCACCAGGTATCGCGGCGACTCCGGGATCAGCAGCGCCAGCACACCGTAGACGACGGCGGGCACGACACCGACGAGGAACATCCACCGCCACGCCTCGAGGCCCCACCAGAAGTCGTTCGACGCGCCGCCCGCGCTGTCCGCGAGGAGAGCGTCGGACAGCAACGCCGCGAAGATGCCCATCGTGATCGCCAACTGCTGCAGAGACCCCAGGGCGCCGCGGAAGCGGGCCGGAGCGATCTCGGCGATGTATGCGGGAGCGATCACCGATGCGATACCGATGCCGATACCGCCGAGCACACGCCACAAGAGCAGGTCCGGGATGGTCTGTGTGAAACCGGTGCCGATCGAGTTGATGATGAAAAGCGCGGAGCCGAGCAGCATCACGCGCTTGCGGCCCCACACGTCGGCCAATCGGCCCGCGAACCATGCGCCGAGCGCACAGCCGAGCAACGCGATCGCGACGGCGAAGCCGGTCATCAGCTTGCCGAGGCCGAAGTCCGCTTCGATCGAGTCGACGGCGCCGTTGACGACCGAGCTGTCGAAACCGAACAGGAAGCCACCGACCGCCGCGGCGACCGTGACACCGATGACCTTCGCCGTGTGTTGCTCGGCGACTTGCCGCTCCGCGTCGGTCATGACGCCGTCCAGAGCGTTGCAGGAGTCCACCGCAGAATGTGTGTCATGTCCGTGACCTCGCTGTCCGGTTGCATGGACGCCGGGTGATCGACGTGGCGATCAATCTACTCGCGTGCATCGCCGAGTCTGACGGTAACGGACACAGTCGCATGCATAGCGCAGATACGCCCCACGGTATGGCGTGGGACGCCTCGGTGACAGTGTTGGTCTGGCGCGGACAGGTCAGCCGGTCTCCCAGACACCGGGATTCGCCCGGATCCGGACTCCGGACCCGATCACGTCGGCCAGCGGGGCGGGACGCCCGAAGTGATAGCCCTGCGCGAGGTCGCAACCGACCTCGGCGACCGTGGCGGCCTGCGACTCCGTCTCCACTCCCTCGGCGACCACCCGCATCCCGGCCGCGTGCGCCATGGTGACGATGCCGGCGAGGATCGATGTGGCGCTCGGGTGCTCGTCGAGAGCGTCGACGAAGGACTTCGTGGTCTTCAGGACACTGACCGGCAGGCGGTAGAACTCGCTCAACGACGACGCACCGGTCCCGAAATCGTCGAGCGACACGTGTGTTCCGAGTTCGCGCACGTTGCGCAACAGGGTGAGCAGGTCTCCGTCGAGCGGGTCCAGTGCACTCTCGGTGATCTCCAGGCAGAACGCGGCGGGGTCCATGCCCGAGCGGGTGATCGTGTCCCGGAGCCGGTCGGGGAACTGGCCATTGGTGAGCTCCCGTCGGGAGACGTTGACGCACAGCATCACCCGACGGAGTTCGGCGACAGCGGCCACCTCGGCGGCCGCTGTCTCCAGCACATAGTTGCCCACCCGGTCGATGAGATTGGATCCTTCTGCGAGCGGGATGAACTCGGTGGGCGAGATCGACCCCAGTTCCGGGTGACGCCAGCGTAGAAGGCTTTCCAGGCCCACCAGGGCGCCGTCGACGGTCGACACGATCGGCTGATAGTGGATCTCGAGTTGATCGGTGTCGGTGTCGAGAACGCGCCGCAGTTCCTCTTCGATGCGCTGCCGGCGCTGCAGTTCCTCCCGATGCTGCGTCTGGAAGCGGACGTAGCGCGCACGAGAAGCCTTGCGTGCTTGATACAGCGCGATGTCGGCATCGCGCAGCAGGTCGGTGGCGGTGTAGTCGTCACCGGCCTTGACCGTCGCCACGCCGATGCTCGCCTCCACCTTGAGCGGTTCGGTGCGGGTGCTCACCGCGATCGGCTCGTACACCGTCCCCCGGATCTTGTCGATCTGCTGCTCGATCTCGTCGGCCGAACAGGCGATCCCCAGGGTGGCGACGAGAACGAATTCGTCCCCACCAATCCGGCCGACCGAGGCCTCGTCGGGCGTTGCCGCCGCCAATCGCTGTGCGACGGTGTGCAGCACCTCGTCACCCACGGCATGGCCGAGCGAATCGTTGACCAGCTTGAAATTGTCGAGATCGATGTAGAAGATCGCGACGCAGCAGGCGTTGTTTCCGTCGTCGAGTCCGGCCATGTGCGACTCGAGTTCGCGGATGATCCCCGAGCGGTTGTACAGACCGGTCAGCGGATCGTGTACGGCTTCCCACGCCAGCTGGGTGCGTTCGCGGTAACGGTCGGTGATGTCGGCGAACGACACCAGGACGACCACCTCGGCGCCGTCGTCGTCGATCGGCCGGCAACTGCACGAGAGCCAACGCTCGCCGGCGGGCGTGGTGATCGTCGCGGTCGCGTCGGTGACCGCCTCACGGGTGCGCAGGCAACGTGCGATCGGTGATTCGTCGCCGTCGAAGTCCAGCGGCAGTTCGTGGACCCGGGCACCCGGGACCGCCTCGGAACCGAGCATTGTCCCCGCGGCCGGGTTGGCGAGTTCGATGTCGCCGTCCTCGCGAACGACGATGACCGCCTGGTGCAGCGCGGCGAGGATCGTCCCCAGCCGCTCGATGAGGGGACGACGGGTGGGTTCGGCGACGATGAGGAAACCGTCATCCATCGTCGTCACCGAGGTGTGGGCGAGAAACGATCGCCCGGTGTCGGAACGGCGGTGCAACTGATCGACGGTGCCGCCCAACGACACCGCCGCGTGCGGGTCCACGTGCGCTCCGACGACGTCGTCGATATTTTGTCCGATCGCCTCGGACGCCCGCAGGCCGTACATCTGCTCAGCGGCCGGGTTCCAGGAACTGACCGTCATGTGGTCGTCGACGGCGATCACCGCGTTGCTGACGTGGTCGAGGAGCGCCGCCTGTCGTCGCAGGGCCGATTCGATCGCTTTCTGAGCTGCGATGTCCCGCAAGATCACCTGATACGCAGGCTTGTCCTGCCAGACGGTGCGCACCGACGTCACCTCCATGGGGCGGGTGACCCCGTGCGCGTCGACCATCACCACTTCTTCGGGCACGGTCGACGCGCCGGCCTCCTCCCCCATGCCGATGATCCGATCGAGCATCTGTGGCAGTTCGTCGGGATGGACGAAGTCGGCGATGGACCGTCCGAGCATGGCGTCGCGTTCGTCGACGCGAGCGAACGCCAGCGCTGCCGAGTTCACGTAGACGATCAGGCCGTCTTGATGGACCGCGATGGCGTCCGGGCTCAACTCGAGGAGTAGGCGATACCGCTCGGCGACGGCGGCGTCACTGGGACGGGCCATGGGTTCGGCATCCGGCGCGACGAGTCCGGGCCGGTCATCGCCGTCAGCCCTCGGTCGTCCCACCGCGCCGCCCCCTCCGATCGTCATCCCCCCGACGCCCATCCTCCCCCACGCGGCTTCGAAATATGGGCGCTGCGTGATGCAAGTGTGCGCCAACTGGGTATTTGAGCGTCGAATACCTGCGTGAACTGGTCAAATGTCGGGTTTGCGCGGGATCCTGAGGGCGGGTCGCCCACGAGGGCTGCCGCGATGGATCTCACTACATCGCATATCGCACAGAAAGTTCACGATCATGACGATTCAGCGCTCGACCATTTCAGGCCTGGGAGCCGTGAGCGGCTACGGATGGGGCCGCGATGCACTGTGGAACGGTCTCACGTCCGGGAAGTCGGCAGCCGCGTTGCACCACGGTTTCGGCTTCGTCGGCGGGCAGCCTTCCGAGACGCGCGAGGGCGTCGGCGAATCCGGTCGGGATGAGCCCGGGTGGATCGTGCGGGTACCCGACGGCGGCGACCCGTCCGACGGACGCACGCGCTTCTCACGCGCGATGCGTGCTGCCGCACGAGAGGCCATCGAGGACGCCATGGCTCGGGGCTGGAAGCCGGGTGCGCGGGTGGGACTCGTACACGCCTGCGTGCTCGGCGATCTCGACATGTATCCGATGGTGACCTCGGGCGTCGGTCGGTACACCGGACGGCAGTACCTCTCGGTGACCCCGTCGACGCCGGTCTCCCTGCTCATGCAGGAGTACGGATTTCACGGACCCGCGATCAACGTGTCGGCGATGTGCACCTCGGGCTCGGCAGCGGTCGTCACCGCGAAGTCGTGGCTGGACTCCGATCTCGTCGACGAAGTCGTCGTGGTGGCCACCGATTTGTCGGCCAAGCCCGAGGTGGTCGCGATGTTCGTGCAACTCGGCGTGGCGATCACCGACACCGATGCGCTCAGCGCCTGCCGCCCGTTCCAGGAGGGCAGCCGCGGATTCACCTTCGGTGAGGCCGCCATCGCGTTCACGATGACGAACCGGTCCGGTGACGGATACGCCGACGTGCTGGGCGGCGCGATGTCCCATGACGCTTTCCACGTCACATCCATCGACCCGGAGCTGACCAACGTGCGGTCGTGCGTGGAGCAGGCGCTGTCGATGTCCGGTGTCGACGGCGCGAGCATCCGCTACCTCAACGCGCACGGCCCGGGGACCCGCCAGTGCGATCACGCCGAGGCCACCATCGCCGAGACCATGCTGCCCAACGCCGAGGTGTTCTCGGTGAAGCCGCTGGCCGGGCACTGTCAAGGCGCTGCCGGGGCCGTCGAACTCGCTGCTTCGCTGCTCGGATACGAGCGGGGTGAGGTACCGGCGACCCCGCGCACCGCCGACGCGATCATCCCGCAATTACTCGACGGGCGTACCGATCTCGACCATGGGATGACCTTGAAGACCTCCCTCGGCATGGGGGGACACAACGCGGCGGTTGTTCTCGCGCCCCGTGGGTGAGGGCCGCGACCCACCTGCCCTGCCGCGATGCGGCCCGGCCCATCCGGGCCGCATTTCACCGGCGGGACGTACCGCGTCAAACGGGCGAAACAGTCCCGATAGTCGGACTTCGCTGCGGATTGTCGCCTCGCACCCCACAATTCAGCCATGAGCAATGACCCGAATCCTCCGGTGGCCGACTCGACGAGGACCGACCCGCCGCCGACGTCGGGCGCTCGTCGGGCACTGACCCTGTTCCTCAACTCGCCGTTCGCGGGTATGTCCCCGTGGATCCTGATGGCGCTGCTCGCCGGACCCGGTAGGTTCGAGGAAGCTGCGGCGACGGCATTCGTGCTGTCGCTGTTGCTGGTGATCGGCGGCCACAAACGGGGTTCGAGCGTCAAACTGCTCGAGGTCTTCGACGTCACGTACTTCGGTTCGATGGCGCTCATCGCGTTGTTCGCCTCCGACGGCGTCATCAACTGGCTGGAGCGGTGGGGCGGGGAGATGACGAACATCGCCCTCGTCGCGTTCGCGTTCGGCTCGATCGTGATCCGTCAGCCCTTCACGCTGCAGTACGCGCGGGAGAGCACCGAGAAGGAGTTCTGGGACAGCCCGCTGTTCATCCACATCAACTACGTCATCACCTGGGCGTGGGTCGTCGGCTTCGGCGTCGCCGCGATCTCGGGCGCATTCGGCGATCTGGTGCTCGACGACCCGAACAACTTCTGGACCGGATGGATAATTCAGATCGGCGGCACGATCTTCGCGATCGCCTTCACCGAGTTCTATCCCGACTACGCGACCTACCGGGCTGCGGTTCGTGAGGGTTGGGCCACCGACGAGAAGCCCGAGAGCATCATGCATCTGTTCGGTTGGGTGCCGATCTACGTTCTCGCGATCGGCATCTCCGGACTGGTCACCGACTCCCTCGGGACAGTTGCCGGCGTCGTCCTCATCGTCGCGGGCGTCGTCGCGATCAACGTGTTCAAGCGGATGACGGCCGCCATGGACGCACGACTGGAGGCGACGGCGGGACGACCGACACAGAGCTGACTCGGGTCGGACGCTTCGGCGCGGCCCGATCGCTCGATCGGTAGTGTCGACGGCATGAAACTCGACGGCGTAGGAATCTGGAGTTCACCGCTACGGTACGGAGACACCGGGGAGGCCGCCGAAGCGGCTGCCGAGCTCGACGACCTGGGATTCACGGCCCTCTGGATCCCCGATGTGGGGGGTCCGGTGCTCGACTCGGTCGAGAACCTGCTCGGCGCGACGCGGAAGGCCGTCGTCGCCACCGGCATCCTCAACATGTGGATGCACGAGCCGCACGATGTCGCGGCCGCGCATGCGCGCCTCACCGAGCAGTTCGGTCCTCGCTTCCTCCTGGGCCTCGGGATCAGCCACGCGCCGTTGATCGACGCCCAGGAAGCCGGTCGCTACCAGAAGCCGCTCGCGACCACCAAGGCGTTCCTCGACGGTCTGGACGACGCACCGCAGCCGGTGCCGGCCGATGCACGAGTACTGGCCGCCCTCGGGCCGAAGATGTTGCAACTCTCGGCCGACCGGACCGCCGGTGCCCACCCCTACCTGGTGACCCCGGACCACACCAAAGTCGCCCGGGAGACCCTCGGCGACGGTCCGCTGCTCGCACCGGAACAGACGGCGATCTTCGCCACCGACCGCGACGAGGCGCGCGCCGTCGGCACCAAGTGGCTGAAGGGCTACCTCGCGATGCCTAACTACGCGAACAACCTTCGACGCCTCGGGTTCTCCGAGGACGACCTGAGCTCGGTGAGCGACCGCCTGTTCGACGCTCTGATCGTCTGGGGCGACGACGCGGCGATCCTCAAGCGGATCGACGAGCATCGGTCCGCCGGCGCCGACCACGTGTGCGTCCAGGTGCTCCAAGCCGACCACCGGGGCTTCCCGCGCGAGCAGTGGCGCCGCCTCGCGGCGGCGCTGGGCTGATGCGTACGGTCCTTGCGGTGCGAGCCACCCTCTGCTCCCTCATCCGAAGGAACGACATAACCTTTGCTCCCTGAGGTGCGGCCACCCTCCTGCTCCCTGAGGTGCGAGGAGCGTTAGCGACGAGCCACGAAGGGCCTGGTGAGACAGGTTGCGGAGCCCTTCGTGGCTCGCTTCGCTCGCACCTCAGGGACCAGTTATTGGGCTCGCACTTCAGGGAGCGGGGTCGGGCTCGCACATGAGTAAGGTGCGACGCCGTCACGGGATGTCCCGCCGGCGGAAGCCGGCGAACCCCAGCGCGACGAGCAGCACCACGACGACCCCCACCCAGACCAGTCCCCACCAATCCGGCTGGGCAGCAGACACATCCGGTACGTGATGAAACGGGCTGAAGCCCAGCGCCCAGTCCGGGAGTTTGAAGCTCGGGCCCAGGATCGTGAGCACGAAGGACACCAGGACGCCCAGCCAGATCGCGGGCCGCACGCGGGGTCGGGCGCCGATGACGGCGACGGCGATGCCGACGACCGCCCACACGGCGGGGATCGTGGCGATGGACTGGAGGAACACGTCGCCGAAGCCGAGGCCGAGATCGGCCGTGGCGGCGAAGACGCCGACGACCAGCCCGGCAATGGTCACGAGCGCGGCGGGGACAACGAGGGCGACACCGGTGACGGCGCCGAAGTACCTCGGACGGCTGACGCCGGTCGCGAGCACCGCTTCCGCGCGGTCGTCGAGCTCCTCGGTCCGGATGCGATTGACGATCTGGACCCCGGCCACGGATGCGATGATCCCGACCAGGCCGAGAATCGTTGTGACGAAGGCCGATACCAGGTCCGCGGGCGACGCCGCGCCGGAGGCGAAGATCTGGGCCATGGCGGGATTCGCGGTCAGCAGGCCGCGGACCGACCGGGTGAAGTAGCCGAAGATGACGCCGAGTCCGACGAACGCGACCGTCCACGCGACGATCGGCGCCCGGTTGAGGCGGATCGCCAGCGCCAGTGGCGAGCCGATGCGGCCCCGTGCCGGGCCCGGCCGGGCCGGTATGAGTCCCTGACCGAAATCCCGTGCACGCTGCAATGCGAAAGCCGCTGCGCCGACGACGACCGCGAACGCGACGCCGATCAGCAACGGCCACCAGTGATCGCCGGTCGCGGGTCTGGTCTCCTGAATCCATCCCAGCGGATTGACCCATGTGGTCCACGTCGGTGCGTCCACCGAGAACAGAAACCCGCGCAGCACGAACAGGACGCCGAGCAACGACACGGCGATCGTGGTGGCGGCCCTGGCGTCGGAACCCACCTGGGCGCTGACCGCGGCGATCGCGCCGAACATCCAACCGGTGACCGTGAACCCGGCGCCCAGCAGGAACGACGACCCCCAGGCCCCACCGCACAGCGACGTCGCCAGACCCGCCAGGATGCCGATGGCGATCGAGCACACGCCGGCCATGATCAACGCGGTCGACAGTCGGGCGGCACGTCCGAGCACCCCCGCGGCGAGAAGTTCGGCCTGGCCGGAGTCCTCCTGTCCACGTGCGGCTTTCACCACGATCAAGATCGCGCCGAGCGCGGCGATGAACCCGCCGAGTGCGAGGCTGCGCCACGCGACGAATCCGTCGACCGTTGCCAGGTCGTAGGCGGGTCCGAAGATCAGCCCGAGTGCGGGATTCGAGCCGATCGTCGTGGCGAATGCGGCGCGTTCCGCCGCGTCGGGAAACAGCAACGGGTAGGCGATGACCGACGACACGGCCAGTGCGGTGGGCAAGACGATCCACGGCGCGAAGCTGCGACCTTCATGGTGCAGGGAGGCTCGCAGCAGTGGAGCGGTGCCGATCGTCGACGCCGTCATGGCCTCACCGTTCTCCGGCGGACACGTCGTTCTTCTCATACAGCGACAGGAATAAGCTCTCCAGTGAAGGCGGCTCGACCGTCAGCGACCGCAGGCCGCAGGCGGTCAGCGCTGACATCACCGGACCGATCTGATCCGAGTCCACGGTCGCGCTCAGTCGGAGCCCGCCGGAGTCGTGGTCGTGCGAATCGATATCGTGTACCTCGGCGTTGTGCAGCTGGGCCACGAGGTCCGGGCTGGGCGCCGAATCCAGCTCGGCCCGAACGGAAGTGCGGGTGTGCCCACGCAGCTCGGCCAAGGAGCCGGTCGCCACGACGGCCCCGTCGCGGATGATGCTGAGCCGGTCCGCCAGGGTCTCCGCCTCGGCGAGGATGTGACTCGACAGCAGCACGGTGGTACCGCGAGCGGTGGCCTCCCCCACGACCTCCTGGAAGACGTTCTCCATCAACGGGTCCAGGCCCGACGTCGGCTCGTCGAGGATGAGCAGCTCTACGTCCGACGCCAGCGCCGCCACGATCGCGACCTTCTGCCGGTTTCCCTTGGAGTACTGCCGTCCACGTTTGGACGTGTCGAGCTCGAACCTGGAGACCAGGTCGGCCCGGCGCCCCTCGTCGAGTCCGCCGCGCATCGAGCCGAGCAGATCGATCATCTCCCCGCCGGTCATCGTCGGCCACAACGCGACGTCGCCGGGTACGTACGCCAGCCGGCGGTGCAGCTCGACGACGTCACGCCAGGGGTCGCCGCCGAGGAGTCGGACCTCGCCCCCGTCCGCGCGCAACAGACCCAGCAGGACCCGGATCGTCGTCGACTTGCCCGCGCCATTGGGCCCGAGGAAGCCGTGGACCTCCCCTCGCGCGACTTCGAGGTCGAGTCCGCGAAGCGCCTCGAACCTACCGAACGACTTACGCAGACCCCGGACGTCGATGGCGGGCTCGGTTCTCTGAGAGTTCTCGGAACGTTCGACGCTCATGCGTACCTCCGGCTCGACACGACGTGATGATCGTTCCACAGCCACTGTTGCAGCGGAGAAGGTTTGACCGTCGTCGCCGGCGGGGCACACTGCCGCCATGGCGATCAAGAAGAACGACACCGTCCGCTGGAACACCTCTCAGGGCGAGACCGAGGGCACTGCGGAAGAGAAGCGCACCAAGGAATTCACCTTCGAGGGACAGAAGTTCAAGGCCAGCGAAGACGAGCCCTACTGGATCGTCAAGTCGTCGAAGACGGGCTCGAAGGCCGCCCACAAGGAGTCGTCCCTGTCGAAGAAGTAGGCCGGCACACGCAGGTCCGAACACCCCTATACCTAGAACTGCTATGCTCCTAGCAGTTCTAGGTATAGGAGTGCTATGTATATCGAGAAGGACTTGGTGGCGGCGTCCGCGACCCCGCTGGTGCTGGGGATCCTCGCCGAGGGCGAGTCCTACGGGTACGCCATCTTGAAGCGCGTGCGAGAGATGTCCGGTGGTCGGATGGAGTGGACCGACGGCATGCTGTATCCCCTTCTGCACCGTTTGGAGCGCGCCGGCCACGTCGAGGCGAGCTGGGGTGCAGCCGACACCGGGCGGCGTCGCAAGCACTACTCGATCACTGCATCGGGGTTGGCCGCGCTCGCCGAGCGGAGGTCGCAGTGGGAGGTCGTGGCCGACGCGCTCGACCAGGTGTGGCGGACGGTCGCCCTGCCGCCGGCCGCGGAGGGCCTGGCATGACCGCGGAGACCGAGCTCGAGAGCCAGATCGACCGATGGCGCGGATACGTTCTCCGACACCAAGCCATCGCCACCACCGACGCCGACGAGATGGAAGACCACCTCCGCGGGCAGATCGCCGACCTCGCCGCCGGCGGCCTCGACGACGACGAAGCGTTCCTGGTCGCCGTCAAGCGTATGGGCCGCGTCGATGCGCTGTCGCGTGAGTTCGCCCGCGAGCACTCCGACCGGTTGTGGAAGCAGCTGGTGCTGACCGCGGAACCATCCGGCGATCTGGGCCGACGACGTCATGAACTCGGAGTCGTGATCGGCCTCGTCGTCGCGGCCGCCACGACCGTCCGCGTCGCCGTCGAGGTCATGCCGGAATGGGTGCTCGTCCGCAATGCCGCGTTGCTCGTACTTCCTTTCATGGCACTGTATTTCGGTTGGAAGCGCCGCATCTCGGCGCGAACCGCGCTCACGGCGATCGGTGCATTCGTCGTGACCGGAATCGTCGTCAACGTCTACCCGTTCGTCGACGACGGCACCACCCAGGCCATCGTCGCGATCCACGCGCCGATCGTCCTGTGGTTCCTCATGGGGGTGACCTACGTCGGCGGCCGCTGGACGTCCGGACCGCGTCGGATGGACTTCATCCGGTTCACCGGCGAATGGGTCGTGTATGCAACGCTTCTCGGCCTCGGTGCGGGAGTCCTCACCGGCCTGACCGCGGGGGCATTCGGTGCGCTCGACATCGACGTCGACACCGTGATCTCCCAGTGGCTGGCGCCCATCGCCGCGCCCGGCATCGTGCTGCTGGCGGCATGGCTGGTGGAGGCGAAGCAGAGCGTGGTCGAGAACATCGCACCGGTGTTGACGAAGGTCTTCACGCCCGTCACCGCGGTGATGCTCGTCGTGCTGCTGATCGCGATGGTGACCAGTGGCGACGTCGTGGACGTCGACCGCGAACTGTTGATCCTCGTGGACCTGATCCTCGTCGTCGTGCTCGGCTTGCTGCTGTACGCGATCTCGGCGCGCGATCCGCATCTGCGCCCGGAACTCTTCGACCGCTTGCAGCTGATTCTGGTCGTGACCGCACTCGCGGTCGACGCGGTGATGCTGACGATCATGGCGTCGCGGATCGCGGAGTTCGGGTTCACGGCCAACAAGACGGTGGCGCTCGGTCTCAATCTCGTCCTGCTGGTGAACTTGTCGTGGGCGGCGTACCTGCTCTTCGGTTTCGTCCGCCGCCGCCGCGGGTTCGATGCGACAGAGCGGTGGCAGACCGACTACCTGCCGGTGTTCGCACTCTGGGCGGCCGCGGTCGTCGTAGTGGTGCCGATGCTGTTCGATTTCGCCTGACCGCACCAAGATGCCGCGCCGACTAGGCGGCGCCGGGAGCGAAGCGGGCGGGCCGAATACATGCGAGCCGCGTAGACTCCGCGACCATGGCGATCGTCAACCGAGGGTTCGTGGGGCGCCGCGACCGCGACGCGCGGCGTCTCCCTCCCGGTCAGTACACGACACTCGATTTCCCGGTCCTGTCCGCGGAGCCGACACCCGCGATCGTTCCGAACGACTGGATGCTGGCCGTGCAATCCGCGGACCACCGGGCCGCCACGTTCGCATGGGACCAGTTCCAGGAACTGCCGCACGACGACATCACCACCGACATCCACTGCGTCACACGGTGGTCGAAATTCGACACCCGGTGGCGCGGGGTCTCGTTCGACACCTTGCTGCAGGCGCTGCCGTGGGAACCGGCCCCGTTCGTGATGGCGCACTGTCACGGCGGGTACACCACCAACGTGCCGCTCGCCGATCTCGTCGACGGCCGCGGCTGGATCGCCGACACCTACGACGGCGAACCCCTGTCCGCCGAGCACGGCGGCCCGGCTCGCCTCCTCGTGCCACACCTGTACTTCTGGAAGAGCGCCAAATGGGTTCGGCGACTTCGTTTCATGGCCGAAAACGCGCCTGGATTCTGGGAGGAACGCGGGTACCACATGTATGGCGACCCCTGGCGCGAACAGCGCTACTCGTGACGACCTGGCATCTCACGACGGTCACCGCGGTCGTCGACCTCACCCCCACCGCGCGAGCCCTGCGCCTCGCTCTCCCCGAAGCAGTGCATGCGCTGCCCGGCCAGCACGTCGACATCCGGTTGACCGCCGAGGACGGCTACTCCACCGCGCGCGCCTACTCGCTGTCCGACGTCCGCGAGACCCGGTCGATCGAGGTGACCGTCGAACGACTCGAGGACGGTGAGGTGTCGCCCTACCTCGTCGACATGGTGGAGGTCGGCGACCCGTTGGAGATCAGCGATCCGCACGGATACTGGTTCACCTGGCCGTCCGGCGACGACCGTCCCGTCCAATTGATCGGCGGTGGCTCCGGGATCGCGCCACTCATGTCGATGATCCGCAGCCGCGAGGTCGAGGCGCCGCAGACCCCCTTCTCCCTCGTGTACTCGGTCCGCAGTCCCGAACGCGTCTACTACCGCGATGAGATCCGGCAGTTGATCGCGCACCGCCGCATGGATGTTCACCTGATCCACACCCGGGTGGCACCCGACGACGCGACGCGGCCCGCGGGACGTCTCACCGCCGACGAACTCGCCGCGCTGACCATGGATCCGGCCACTTCGCCGACCGTGTTCATCTGCGGTCCGAACCGGTTCGTCGAGAACTGCGCACAGTGGATGGTCGAGGCCGGACACGACCGCACCCGCATCCGGACCGAGCGATTCGGTGAGTGACCCCGCGACGCTTCGACGATTTTCCCAAGCAAGTGCTTGATCGGCACGTAGCGTAGCGGCATGACCTCTGTGTACGACTTCACCGCCACCGGCATCGACGGCGATCCCGTCGAACTCTCGCAGTTCCAGGGCTCTCCCCTGCTCATCGTGAACACCGCCTCGCAGTGCGGGTTCACCCCGCAGTACCGCGGTCTGGAGGCACTGCACCGGGATTACGCCGACAAGGGTCTGCGAGTGCTCGGCTTCCCGTGCGATCAGTTCGGGCACCAGGAGCCGGGCGATGAGGAGGAGATCAAGAACTTCTGCTCGCTGACCTACGACGTGACCTTCCCGATGTTCGCGAAGGTCGATGTGAACGGACCCGACGCCCACCCGCTGTTCGCGTGGTTGCGGGACCAGAAATCCGGCGTGCTCGGCGGCCGGATCAAATGGAACTTCACCAAGTTCCTCATCGGACGGGACGGGTCCGTCGTCGCGCGATACTCGCCGACGACCAAGCCGCAGAAACTCGCCGGATCCATCGAAGAACAGCTGTGATGGAGACGCCCGTGAGCACCGACAGCACCATCAGCCGAAGCGGTTCGTTCGTCCGCGTGACGATCGCCTACGTGCTGGCCTTCGCGGTCGCCGCCGCCTGGCTAGTCTGGGGTCCGGCCACCGCCTACCTCTGGCTCGACACCTTGATCGCCGATCTGCTCGCCACCCTCGTGATCTTCGCGTTCAGCCGGTTCTACGGGAATTCGAGCTTCTACGACGCCTATTGGAGCGTCGTGCCGCCCGCGCTGTTCATCTACTGGTGGGCCGCCGGTGACGTCGGGATCGACGCGGTGCACTGCTGGGTCATCGCGATCGTCATCGGCGCCTGGGCGATCCGTCTGACTGCGAACTGGGCGATCGGCTGGCCGGGTCTCCACCACGAGGACTGGCGCTACCCGATGCTGAAGGCCGGTGCCGGCCGGGCGGAACTGCCCCTGGACCTGATGGCGATCCACGTCTTCCCCACGATCCAGGTGTTCCTCGGAATGATCCCGATCTACGTCGCGGTCACCCACACCGGCGGCGTGCTGGCCTGGCTGACCGCGGTTGCGGCCGTCGTCGGACTCGCCGCGACGGCGCTCGAGTACGTCGCCGACGGGCAGCTGCGACGGTTCGCCGCTCACCGAACACCGGGCGCCGTCCTCGACACCGGAGTGTGGGCCTGGTCGAGACACCCGAACTACTTCGGCGAGGTCCTGTTCTGGGTGTCGATGGCCCTGTTCGGGCTCGCCGCCTCGCCCGGTGACTGGTGGTGGCTGTTCGTGGGCGCGGTCTTGATGCTGGCGATGTTCCTCGGCGCGAGCATCCCCATGATGGAGAAGCGCAGTCTGGAGCGGCGCCCCGGTTACCAGGACGTCATCGACCGGGTGCCTCGCTTCGTCCCCCGACCCCCGCGCTCGGCCGCACATCCGCCGGATCAGGTCACTGCGTGAGCCGACCACGCGTCGTCGTCGCCGGCCTCGGTGATTCCGGGGTACTGACCGCGATTCATCTCGCCCGGCATGCCGACGTCGTGGGCATCTCGTCGAAGCCGGGGCTGGTCAGCGGGCAGGAACTCGGGCTGCGGATCAGCCGGCCCGATGCGTGGTCGCGCGACTACCGGATTCCGTTCGGGCGCTTCCGGAAACTCGACGGCATCCGGACCGTCCACGGCACACTGACGGGTGTCGACCTCGGTGACCGCACCGTCACCGTCGTCGACGCCAACGGCACCGAGAGGGTCGAGCGTTTCGACGCGCTGGTCATCTCCACCGGCGTGCGGAACGGGTTCTGGCGACATCCGGAACTGCAGTCGGAAGCCGACGTCGACGCCGAGTTGCGCTCGGCTCATGCGCGGTTCGCCGATGCCGAGACCATCGCGGTGATCGGTGGCGGTGCGGCAGCGGTGAGTGCCGCCGCCAACCTGGCGCAGACCTGGCCGGGCAAGCGAATCGACCTGTATCACCCGGGCGAACGTGCTCTGCCGCAGCATCATCCGCGGACATGGGCGACCGTCTTGGCGCGGTTGCGCCGGCTCGGCGTCGGCGTGCACGGCGGCCATCGTGCGGTCGTGCCCGACGGATTCGCCTGCGACGAGATCATTTCGGGGCCGGTGAGGTTCTCGACGGGGCAGCCGCCGGTGGAGGCCGATGCAGTGCTCTGGGCCATCGGCCGGGTGAGACCGAACACGGAGTGGCTTCCGCGAGAGGTGCTGGATCCGTCGGGCTTCGTGCGCGTGACGGCCGAACTGCGCGTACCCGGTGCGGATCTCGTCTACGCGATCGGCGACGTCGCGGCGACCGACGACCTCCGCAGTTCCGCTCGGAATCGTGCCGATCGTCTGCTCGCACACAACATCCGGTCCGACCTCACCGGGCGGCCGGGCCGTGCGCGGCGCTACGCTCCCCCACGGCGGCGTTGGGGTTCGGTGCTCGGTGTCCAGGCCGACGGTCTGCAGGTGTTCGCGCCCAACGGGCGCCCGTTCCGATTCCCGGCGTGGTCGGTCGACACGATCCTGCAACCGTGGATCGTCCGTCGCGGAATCTACGGCGGCATCCGGAAGCGGTGAGTGCACGGGTGCTTTTCCGGGCGGGCGGGCGGCGGTCCGCGCATACACTCGGCCCATGAGCAACGAACCGTTCTCTGCCAATCCATCCGGACAGCCGCCGAACCCGGGCGGGCCCGGACAGACGCCCTCCGGTGCGTACCCGACGGGAGCGGTGCCTCCCGCCGCGCCGCCACCGGAAGCCTCCCAGTATTCCGCCGGAGCCACGCCCGGCGTCGCGCCGACCGACTCGACGACCGATGGGACGACCCCGGTCAAGCCGACCGCCGCCGAACGCGCGAACTCCGTGGTGAAGAAGGTGGTGATCGGGCTCGTCATCGCCGCGCTGCTGGTCGTCACCTACTTCATCCTCGAGGCGTTCCTGCCGCGCTGGTGGGCCGGTCAGATCGGGCAGCGCGTCGAAGGATCGTTCAGCCGCGGCATCGGCACCGGCCTGGTTCTCGGCATCGTGTGCACCTTTTTGCCCGTGCTGTTCTTCACGTTGGCGTTCGTCAACCGCAGCCGCATGAAGAACGTCCCGACGATCATGTTCGCCGTTCTCGGCGTGGTCCTCGCGATCCCCAACCTGCTGACCCTCACTGTGGTCGCCGGCGGTGGGAACGGCGCACACGCCGGCGAGCGCATCTTCGACGTCGAAGCGCCCGGCTTTCGCGCCGCCACCGCGTGGGGCGTGATCATCGGTGTCGTTCTGGCGATCGGCGTCGGCTACTTCATCTGGCGCTACCAGCGCCGCGGACGTCAGCTCCGCGAGATCAAACACCCACCCACAACAGATCGGAAGTAGATACATGACCGAGCAGCGGATCGTCGTGGACATCGACGACGCCGGTGTCGCCACGGCGACGCTCAACCGGGCCGACAAACACAACGCGCTCGATCCGGCGATGTTCAATGCGCTTATCGACGTGACGGGCACCCTCGCCGAGGACAACCGCGTCCGGGCTGTGGTGGTACACGGTGCGGGCAAGAGTTTCTGTTCCGGCCTGGACGTGTCGAGCCTGGGTCAGGGTGGCGGGGTGAACTCGCTGCTGGAGCGCGAACCGGGCGTGCTCGGCAATCACGCGCAGCGGGTGTCACTGGACTGGGGCCGCATCCCGGCACCGGTGATCGCGGCCATCACCGGCAACTGTTTCGGCGGTGGCCTGCAGATCGCGCTGGGCGCCGACATCCGCTATTCGACCCCCGACGCGCGCCTGTCCATCATGGAGGTCAAGTGGGGACTGGTGCCCGACATGGGCATCACCCAGACCCTCCCGCGACTCGTGTCCGCCGATGTGGCAAAGGAACTCACGTTCACCGGACGCATCGTCGACGGCGCCGAGGCCCAACGACTCGGGCTGGTCACCCGCGTCGTCGACGATCCGCTCACCGCCGCACTCGAACTCGCGCACGAGATCGCGTCGAAATCGCCGCACGCGGTCCGCGCCGCCAAGCGCCTGTACGACGAGTCGTGGGCGGGCACGGATCCGGCCGCGGCGCTGATGCTGGAGAGCGAACTCCAGGTCGGACTGATGGGATCCCCCAATCAGATGGAGGCGGTACACGCCGGGATGGCGCGACGCGAAGCGCGCTTCGCCGACCCGGAGTGACCGGATGCCCTTGGTGCTCGTCGCTTTCGCTCATGCGCCCCCTCTGCTCCCTGATCCGAATGAACCACGAACCGCTGGACTGTGGGGTGGAAGCGATGCCCTCCCTCTGCTCCCTGAGGTGCGAGGAGCGTTAGCGACGAGCCTCGAAGGGTCCTGGTGAGATGCGTCGCCAAACCCTTCGTGGCTCGCTTCGCTCGCACCTCAGGGAGCATAGAAATCGGACGCCCACCTCAGGGAGCGGGGGTGATCAGTTCGACAGGCCGGCGTCCTTGCTGCCGTAGGCATCTCGGAGCCGTGGCTTGACGACCTTCCCCCCGGCGTTGCGTGGGAGTTCGTCGATGATCACCAGGTCCTTGGGGTGCTTGAACCGCGCGAGGTTCTCGTTGAGGTGCGGCTCGAGATCGGCGAGGGTGAGGTCCTCGACGCCTTCGGCGAGCACGACCACGGCGACCGGCACCTCGCCCCACTTCTCATCTGCGCGACCGATGATCGCGGCCTCGGTGATGCTCGGATGGCTGAACAGGACGTTCTCGACTTCGGCGCAGTAGATGTTCTCTCCGCCCGAGATGATCATGTCCTTGGCCCGGTCGACGACGTACAGAAAACCCTCCTCGTCCTGACGCACGAGGTCACCTGAGTGAAACCAGCCGCCGCGGAACGCTTCTGCGGTTGCCTCGGGCTTGTTCCAGTAGCCGATCATCATGTTGGGCCCGCGATACACGATCTCGCCGACCTCACCGGGCTTCACGTCGTTCATGAGCGGATCGACGATGCGCGCGGTGACCGCCGGGACAACCTTGCCGATGGAGCCGAGCTTGCGCAGTGCGTCCTTGCCCTCGAGGATCGTCGTCACCGGCGACATCTCGGTCTGACCGAACGCGGTCATGTTGGCGGCCTCCGGGAAGGATTCGTTCATCGCGTTCAGCACGGTGTCCGACGCCGGGGCCGCGCCCCAACTCATCGTGCGCAGCTTGAGCTTCCGGGGACGCGCCTTCTGCGCCGCACACACCGCCTGCCACTGAGCCGGGACCATGAAGACCGACGTGACGCCTTCGCGCTCCAGCGTGTCGAGCATGGTGTCGGGATCGAACGCGCCGAGCGGGTGGAGCACCGCGCGGATCCCGCGGTAGAAGATCGGTGCGAAGCCGCCGATCCCCGCGATGTGGAACAGCGGCGGCACGATCGAGGCGACGTCATCGGAACCGGACTGTGCCCCGGCCGTGGCGATCGTCGTCACCGCCTGCGCCTGGATGTTCTGATGGGTGAGCATGGCGCCCTTGGGTTTTCCGGTGGTGCCCGAGGTGTACATGATGGCGGCGACGGTGTCCTCGGGCACGTCGACCTCCGGCGGGTCCGACGCACCCTCGGCCAGCAGGGTCTCGAAGTCGAGATGGTCGGCGTTGTCGCTGCCGTCGACGACGATGATGGTCTCGATCTGACCGGTCGACCCGGCGACCGCGTCCGCGATCGGCGCGAGGAGGGTCTCGGTGACGACGACCTTCGCACCGCTGTCGGTGACGAGATAGGCAACCTCGGCGGGGCTCATGCGGATGTTGACCGGTACCGGGATGGCGCCGATGAGAGTGGCCCCGAGAATCGCCTCGATGTACTCGGTGCGGTTGAGCAGGGCCATCAGAACCCGATCACCGAACTGGACACCCCGCCGATGGAGTGCGGCTCCGAAGGCGCGCGACCGGTCGTCGAGTTCCTTCCAGGTCGTGTTCTTGTCGAGGTAGGTGATCGCCGTGTTGTCCGGGGTCATCATGGCGTGCCGGCGGACCTGGTTGTTCCAGTGATTGCGGCGCGAGCGGTACGGCTCGGTGGTCAGATCATTCGTGACCTCGGCACTTGCAGTCATGACTGCCTCCATTCGTCGAGCGAGGCTCGACCCGTTGTGAAGCCCTCGGTGAGGGTCCGGCACTGTTGTGTCCCGAGTCACACATTAGGTCGTCGGTGTTGCCAGAATCAGGCATTCCCGCCGTTTGGTTACACCCGGCCGACGCCACCCTCGACCGTGCGTCGTTTTCCGTCGGGCTCGCGACGATGCCTACTCAACCTCGCGCCCACGTCGTCGCAGATACTTTCGCGCTCGCTCGTCGCCGGTGAGCTCGGCGGCCCGCTCGAAGTGCTCACGCGCCACGTCGGAGTGCCCGACCCGAACCAGCAGATCTGCCTTCGCCGCGTGGAACGGGCCGAAACCCGCGGCGTCACCGCCCAACTCGTCAAGCAGGGATAGTCCATCTGCGGGAGAACTCGCCCGCCCGACGATCGCAGCGTGGGCGATCCGCGCACCAAGCGTCGGCGCCACGGCCATGAGCGCGGACGACAGCGACTGTAAAGCGGCCCAGTCGACGACACCGGTGCGTGCGCGGTCGGCATGGACGGACTGCATCGCGGCCTCGAGCTGGAACCGCCCGTGCGGCCGGCCGAACGCCGATGCGCGTCGAAGCATCGCTTCCCCGTCCCGGATGAGCGCGACATCCCAGGTGGCCGGATCCTGCTCCTCGAGCGGGATGAACGGGCCGGTCCGTGCCGGCGCCCGCGACAACGACAGCGCGATCAGCGCAGCGAGACCCCACGCCTCAGGATCGTCGAGCAGCGCGGCGAGCGTGACGGCCAGGTGCAGCGACTCCCCCGCCATCGATTCGACGGTGTCGGGATCGGTCCCGTCGGCGTCGTTCCACGCGATCGCGAAACACCCATAGACCGCTTCCAGCACAGCGGGAAGTCGCTCCGGCATCGCCGCGCGGTCGGGAACGACGAACGGTATCCGGGCGTCGCGGATCCGGCGCTTGGCTCGCACGAGGCGCTGCGACATCGTTGCCGGGGCGACCGCGAAGGCGATGGCGATGTCGGCGGCCTCGAAGCCGAGCGCCGACTGCAACATGAGCGGCGTGCGGGTGGCGGCGTCGATGGCCGGATGGGCGCAGGTGAACAGCAACTCGAGCCGCTTGTCGGGAATGGCGTCGGGGTCCACATCGTCGAAGGGGGTCACTGTGGTTGCTCCGGGAGAGATGGTGTCGTCGAGGATCTTCGACGTACGGTGCGCCGCCGACTTCCAGACGTCGCGCAGCTGATTGCGTGCGACCGTGAGCAGCCAGCCTTCCGGGTTCGCGGGCACCCCATCTGACGGCCACGAGGTGAGCGCACGTTCGAAGGCGGTTGCCAGGGCATCCTCCGCGAGCGCGAGATCCCCTGACGCGACGGCGAGAAGCGCCACCAACCGCGAATATGACTCGCGGGCAGCATGTTCGGCGGCGGTGTGCGCTTCTCGTCGGGTCATGCGTTGGGTGTCCACGCACCATCGACGGTGTAGGTCGCGCCGGGCCTGATCTCCACGACACCCCACTCGATCGGCGGTGCCTGACGCGCCCACTCGATGGCGGCGTCGAGATCGTCGACATCGATGACGACGGTTCCGCCGAGCTGTTCTTTGGTGTCGGCGAAGGGACCGTCCTGAACGACGAGCCGGCCGTCGACCTTGCGCAGCGTCGTCGTGACGTCCGAGTGCTGTAGGACTTCGGCACTCACGAGCACGCCGGCGTCCTGGAGGGCCGTCGTGTAGGCGGCGAAGGCGGCCTGACCCTGGGCGATGGCCTCCTCACCAAGGGTTGACGCGTCCATCTCCGGGTAGTGCAGCAGCAGCGAGTAATGCATGATCTGGCCTCTCGTTCAGCGGGCCGCTCGTCGGTCCGTGTGCAGTGATGACGAGCGTGCCGGACGCCATTCGACACATTCGGCACATCGTTCTTCGATTACCGCTGCCCCTAATCAGAAGGAGCGCATAACCCTTGCTCCCTGAGGTGCGAGGAGCGCAAGCGACGAGCCACGAAGGGCCCGGCGAGACAAGTTGCCACACCCTTCGTGGCTCGCTTCGCTCGCACCTCAGGGAGCATTCCTTTGGGACGTTCACGACTGTTTTATTGGTCACGATGGCCGCCAGGCCGCAGATATTGAGGAGGCCCGGAGCTTGCGGAGGGCCGTCTCCCCCCGTTCCCTGAGGAGGCCCGGAGCTTGCGGAGGGCCGTGTCCCCCCGCTCCCTGAGGAGCCCGCAGTTTGCGGAAGCAGTCCCCCTTCGCTCCCTGAGGAGGCCCGGAGCTTGCGGAGGGCCGTCACGAATGGTCATCGAACAGGGCCATCACGAACGGCCAAGCCGGTCAGCGCGGGCCGCGGCATCGGGCCACATCGCAGGGCACGGAAGACCGGGTACCGTCGCGAGCTCGAAGTGCCACCACTCGTTGGCGAAGGTTCGGCAAAGACCCCAGCGGTAACCGGTTCGTTCGAGCCAAGCGGCGCCTTCCCGAGGGCCGACGTCGATGGCGTGGCCGCTCACATGTGGCGACTCCTCCGCCGGCAGGACCCACCGCCGAGCAGCTTCCGGGCTGCCATAGGTCGCGATCGCATCGCGCCACATCTGACGCTGCTCCGCGTCTGTCCGCTTACCGGACGTGATCCACAACGAGACCCCCTGTGCGCGTGCGCTGTTAGACGCCTGCTGGTAGGCCGTCGCCAGCGCAGGATCGAGGCCGGCGGTGGGCGGCGCGGCATTCGCCGGCACGCCGCCGAGTCCGGATAGCAGCAGGGCCCCGAGTACGGCGGTACAGATGACCGTGATTCGACGGGCCGCGATGTCGATGAACCTCATGACCGCAGTAAACCGTACGACCGCCGCCTATCGCATCGAACCATCGGAGCTACTACCGTTTACTGCGGGTGGGCCGCGTGCGAGCCTGTGGAGGGTCGGAAAAATGAAGAAGCGTCTGGTGGTGTGCTGCGACGGCACGTGGAAGTCGTCGAAGGACCCCCGAATTTCGAATGTCGAGAAGATCGCCCGAGCCGTCACCACCGATGCCGACGACGGCGCTGTCCAGTTGGTCCATTACGTCAACGGCGTGGGAACCGGGTCGGGCTGGTCCGACCGCGTCATCGGCGGGGCGTTCGGTCGCGGCCTCGATGCCAACCTGATCGATGCCTACCGATTCCTCGCCCTGAACTACGAGCCCGGCGATGAGATCTTCGTCTTCGGGTTCAGTCGCGGCGCGTACACCGCGAGGAGTCTCGGGGGCATGATCTGGCACATCGGCCTTGTCACCCCGCTCGAACTCGCGCAGCACCCGACCGAGAACCTGTTCGAAACAGTCCTGCGGTACTACCGGATGAAGCGGAAGGATCGTCCGGCGAAGACCCCAGGCGCCCCGGTGCCGGTCAAGTTCATCGGGGTCTTCGACACCGTCGGCGCCCTCGGCGTTCCCGGCATCACCCGCGTCAAGCACAAGTTCCACGACGTGAAGCTCGGCAAGAACGTCGCGGTGGCCAGGCAGGCGCTCGCCATCGACGAACGTCGGCTGACATTCGATCCCTGTGTCTGGGAAGTCGACAAGGCAGATGAGGGCGAGATCGACGTCAAACAGGTGTGGTTCGAGGGGGTCCACTCCGACATCGGCGGTGGTCTGGCGGTCACTGAACCCTCGGAACTGAGTCTGTCCTGGATGGTGCGCGAGGCGGAACTTGCGGGCCTGCAGTTCTGCTACAAGCGATTCACGCCTATCAGCTTCCCCATCGACCCGTCGAACGAGAAGTACGCGACCAACAAGTCGATGAACGCTGCGTACCGCATCGTCAACATCTTCAAGCTCGCGTTCGGCCCGCTGCGGATGCGCGGAGAAACCGTGCGTCACAAGGGTCAGTCGCGATTGCTCGAGGCGAACAAGAATGATCCAGCAAGGCCGCTGTACATAGCCGCGCCCGCGCTCACTCGGTGGACTGACGACATCGGGTCACGCAAGAAGAGGGCGACGAACATCGGCGCGTGGGAAGAGCTGATCAAGGACCTATCGGTCCGCGCGGTCGACATTCCTCCGCTCGAGGCGCCGGTGACTACCCGACAACCGGCATCCCCCGCGTCTGAGTCGCTACTTCCACAGCAATAGTCACTGCGGGGCAACGTCTTTCGTCGCAGCGATCTGGATGAGGTTTCCACACGTGTCGTCGAAGACCGCGACGACCGCAGGTCCGATATCGGTCGGTTCCTGGGTGAACTCCACGCCGAGGCCGCGTAGCCGCTCGTACTCGGCCTGCACATCGTCGACGGCGAACTGCGCCAACGGGATTCCGTCTTCGATGAGCGCGTCCCGGTAGGGCTTGACTGCGGGGTGGCCAGACGGTTCGAGAAGGAGTTCCATCCCCTCGGGATCGTGCGGGGAGACCACCGTCAACCACCACGTGTTCTCGCCCATCGGAATGTCATGGCGGGTCGTGAATCCGAGTATCTCGGTGTAGAACTCGTGTGCCTTGCGCTGGTCGTCGACGAAGACGGACATCAGTGTCATTCTCATGGCAGGTCCTTTCGAGAGGCAGGCCACCGCTCGGCGATCTCGCCGAGCGGTGTGGGGTCGAAGTAGTGGAATTTGGAGCGTCCGCGTTTCTTGGTGTGGATTAGCCCGGCCGTCTCCAGCACACCCAGATGCTGCGAAATCGCTTGTCGGCTCAGGTTGAGCCCACGCCGAGACGTGAGGCGACCGCAGATCTCGAACAGCGTCTGGCCGTCCCGTTCGACCAGCTCGTCGAGGATTGCTCGCCTCGTCGAGTCATCGAGTGCATGGAACACGTCGGCCACACCTGACAATAGGCAAGTGGCTGCTTGCATGTCAACGCCGGCCACCGCGCTTGCCCTAGTGCCCTGAGGTGCCCACCCATTGCTCCTAGAGGTGCCGATTCTCTGTTCCCTGAGGTGCGAGGAGCGCAAGCGACGAGCCTCGAAGGGCCTGGTGAGGTATCGCGCGACGCCCTTCGTGGTTCGTCGCTATCGCTCCTCACACCTCAGGGAGCAATGGCAGCACGGTCGGCGGGCGTCACCATGAGGTCAGGCCCGAGCGCTCCCGAGGTACGCCTCCTCGACCCGTCCGATGTCATTTGCGAGGGCGGCCGCGGAGTCCGTCAGAGCGATCTCGCCGTGGACCAGCACCACCGCCCGATCCGCGATGCCAAGCGCCAGGCGAACATGCTGTTCGACGAGAACCACTGCGGTGCCCTCGGTGTCGGCGACATCCCGCAGGACCGGCAGGATCGATTCGACGACGATGGGTGCGAGTCCCATGCTCAGTTCGTCGATCAGCAGCACTTTCGGCTGCTGCAACAGGGCGCGTCCGATCGCCAGCATCTGCTGCTCTCCCCCGGACAGCTCGCCCGCGGCGACCTTGAGCCGCGCACGGAGAGCCGGGAAGTGGTCGAGCACCCGGTCGACCGCCTCGGTCCGAGCCGCCCCGCGTCGTCGAATAGCCAGTTGGAGGTTCTGCCGTGTCGTCAGCTGTTTGAACAGCGACCGGTCGTCCGGAACCAGGACGAGTCCGGCACGCACGGCCGCACGCGCATCCCCTGACCGAACTGCGTGACCGCCGACGCTGACCTCGCCGTCGAGTCGCGGCAGCAGACCGGCAAGGGTGGTGAGCAGCGTCGTCTTTCCTGCCCCGTTCGGTCCGAGGAGAGCGACGATCTCCCCTGCTTCGACGGACAGATCGAGGCCGTGGGCGCAGGCTTTGCCGCGCGAGTACCCGGCGTCGAGACCGCGGCATTCGAGGACTGTCACGGTGTCATCTCCTTGGTCGTCGAATGTGTCTCGGAGACAGCGCTGTCCGGTGGCGAAGAATCCTCCGACCCCGCCACCGCCGACGACGGCGTACCGAGGTAGGCGTTGACGACTGCCGGTGAGCGTCGAATCTCGTCCGGGGTGCCTTCGGCGATGACGGATCCGAGGTCGAGGACGATGACCCGGTCGCACAGGCTCAGTACGAGATCCATGTCGTGGTCGACGAGGACCATGGAAACCCCGTGTGCCCGTGCGGCGCGCAACCTGTCGCCCAGCCATCGACTCTCGGTGCTGTCGAGTCCGGCGGCCGGCTCGTCGAGCAACGCAACTTCGGGCTGACCGGCGAGAACGCGAGCCACCGCGACAAGCTGACGCTGACCTTGCGAGAGATCAGCGGCCACAACATCACTGAGGTGGCTGATCTCCAGCATCCGCAGGACGTTCCGGACGTTCTCGGCAGTATCCCCCGGCGCACGGCGCGCGGCGATCGCCAGGTTCTCGGCGACCGACAGCTCACCGTAGAGCTCGATGTCCTGGAAAGTTCTGCCGAGCCCAGCGCGGCTGCGTCGATGCGGTGCAAGGCCGTTGAGGGTGGTGCCGCCGAGAGTCACCGTTCCGGACGCGGTCGCGAACCCGCTGATGGCGTCGATGAGCGTCGTCTTGCCTGCGCCGTTTGGTCCGATCAGGCCAACGATCTCGCCGGAACGGAGGTCGAAGCTGACGCCATCGACGGCGGTCACCGCCCCGTAGCGCACCGTGACGTCGCGAGCCGAGAGCAGGACCTTGCCGCTGGGCGGTGTGACCGGTGGAGTCGGTGCTGCCGGAGCGACGTCGTGCGCCGATTGTGGTGCACGACGTCGAGCCGGCATCGGGATCTTGTGCAGATACCCGATCACGCCGTCGGGACTCGTGACGACGGTGAGCACCAGCAGGACTCCGCTGACCAGCATGTAGTAGTCGCCGAACGACGCGTACTTGTCCGCAGCGAAGTACATCAGCCCGCCGGGCGCGATGATGCCGGCGAGGACGGCTCCGGAGATCGAGGTGACGCCGGCGATGTAGAACACCGCGAAGAGTCCGATCCCGGCGAAGACGGCGTAGCTGCCTGCGGTCGCGAGGGTCTGCTGGTACGCCAGCAGCGATCCGCCCAGTCCGGCGAGGAACGACGCGATCGCGAAGGCGATGAGTTTGGTTGCGCCGACGTTGATCCCGGCCGCGGCTGCGGACCGTTCGTTGGCGCGCACGGCCAGCATCGACGCGCCGAGCCCACTACGACGCAGAGCCGCCACCCCGTACGCCACCAGAGTCAGAACCACGAGGCACAGGATGGCGAAGGCGATCCGCGGATATCCCTCGCCCGCACCAATTCCCAGGTCGATGCCGAAGATCGACGGGGATTCGACGGGCGCACCCTGCAATCCGCCGTTGAGCGACGGGTTGCGGAACCAGAACGCCTCGCAGAACACGGCGAGAGCGAGCGTCGCGACCATGAGCGGTAACCCGCGCACCCGAAGAGCGGGCAGACCGACGATCACGCCGATGACCATCGCCGCGCAGGCTGCGAGCAGCGGGGCGAGCGGGAACGGGATGTTGAGGTCGTTGGTGAGTCGGCTGAGCGCGTAGGCGCCGACGCCGGCGAGCGTCAGTTGCGCCAGTGACACCTGGCCCGCGTACCCGGTGACGACGACCTGGGACAGCGCGATGATGGCGTAGATCATCGTGGCGATCACGGCGAGCCGGAGACTGCCGGAGGTGGTGACGAGTGCCAGGACCGCGACGACGACACCGACGATCCCCGGGATCACCAGACGGTTCGGACGCGGTGACCGGCCGAGGTCGTTGCGAGTGACCGCGCCACGGCCCGGCAATGGACGCCCGCGGATGAGGAGAAAGCCGATGATGAGGATCAACGGGACCGCCTCGGCGACACCGGCGTCGGGCATCCAATCCCAGGTGGTCTGGAGTTTGGTGGCCTCAGACTGCAGCATGCCGATGACGAGCCCGGCGCCGACGGTGATCGATATCGCGGTGAAGTTGCCGACCAGCGCCGCCGCGAGGGCCGGCACGATGAACATCGTGTAGGCCACGGGATTGAGTGGAACGATCGGGGCGATGAGCACGCCGCCGAGTCCGGCGGTGGCCGACGACAACGCCCAGTTGGCGACCGCGATGCGGTCCGGCGAGAGTCCGGTAACCAGCGCACCCTTCTCGGATTCGGCGGCGGCCTCGGTCGCCACGCCGAAGCGGGTGTAGCGCAGCACGAGTCCCGCACAGATGGCGAGTCCGACGATGACCACGGCCAGCATCAGACGGTCCGTCGGAACTGCGCTGGATCCGATCGTGAACGTGTCGACCTTGAAGATGGGTCCGACGCTGGGCGCGTTCTCGCCGACCCGCAGCGCGATGAGTGCCTGAATGACGAGCATCAGACCGATCGCAGCGACCGCCTTGGCCAGCGCCGGGGCGGCCCGCATCGGGCGGAACACCAGTAGGTACAGGATGACGCCGAGGATCGCGGCGACGACCACGGAGATGAGTAGCGCTGCAGCGACTCCCAGTTCGGAGCCGAGTGAGATGGTCGCCGGAAAGCCGGGGATGGGGTTGAGGAGTTCCCCCTGGCGCAGAAAGGCGTACGTGTAGGCGGCGTACAGCGCCACCGCGCCGGTGGCGAAGTTGACGACGCCGGAACTCTTGAACGTCATCACCAGGGCCAGGCCGAGAGCGGCGAAGACGGCTCCGTTGCCGAGGCCGAGGACCAGGAAGGCGAGATGGTCGGTCATGGAACTCCCACTGGGAAGTGCGGGGATCGGGGGCCGCGCGGCCGCGACCCCCGATCTGGAGCGCTAGTTGTTGGTGACGACGGTGTTCTCGAGCTTGGCGTCGGCGGTTACGTCACTGACCAGGATCGCCTTGCTGCACAGCGACGTCAGCGGCGGGAAGGCCTTGCCGTCGCAGGTGAAGGTGATGCCGGGGGCGGCCGGGAGCGGGACGTTCTTGGCCTGTGACAGTGCGATGGTGAACGTCTGAGCGTCGACGGTGCCCTCGAGACCGTTCAGCTCGCCGAGCGCAGTCATGACCTGGTAGCCGATGTAGGCGAGGCCGGCCGGGTCGGTGTCGGGCGCGTATTGCGCCATGACGCTGCGGTATTGGGTGACGCTCGGGTCGTCCGAGCTGAGGTTGACCGTGGTGAACGCCTTGGCGCCGGAGACCGCGTCGTTGCCGACGGCGTCGAGGACGGGCTTGTCGAGGCAGCTGGCGATCAGGTACTTCGAGGCGTCGGGTGCGACGGTCTGCAGCGTCTTGAGGACCGAGATGCACTGGCGGGTGTCGCCGAGGATGCTGACCGCATCCGGGTTGTCGGCGAGACCGGCGGTGATCTGCGGTGTCAGGTCGGCGGCGCCGACCGGCACGGTGACGACGTTCAGCGCGACGCCGGCACGCTGGAACATCGGATCGCCCAGCGCTTTCACCGACGCAGCTGCATCACCGGAGTCGCCGATGATCAGGGTGACCTTCTTGAGTCCGTCCTTGGCGGCGGTGGCAGCCTGTCCCGCGAGGACGGCGACGATGCCGCCGGAGAGCATGAACGAGCCGGGGGTCGCCATCTCCGCTTGTGACACTGGAGCCTGTGCGACGAACGGGATCTTGGCGCCGGCGATGATCGGCAGCATGACCGCACCCTGCGCGCCCAGCGGCGAGACCACGACCGAAACCTGCTGCTCCACCATCTGATTCGCGCACTTGGTGGCCGAGGCGGGTTCTTCCTGCTGCTTGCACACGACCAGTTCGATCTGGTGACCGCCGATGCCGCCGCCGTTGTTGTTCAGGTATTCGACGGCGGCTTCGCTGCCCTCGCGCACCATCGGCGTCGTCACCGCACCGCCCTCGGGCACGATCAGGCCGACCTTGACCGGGTCGCCGGTGGCCGGGTTGCTGGGGAGCTGGCTGGTCTCGCCGGCGGTGGAGCTCTCCGAGCTGTCGTCGGCGCAGGCCGTCAGCGCTCCGAGCGCGAGCACCCCGGAACAGCCGATCACCGTCGCGGTCCGAAGCACACGCCTGAGTGCACTGGGTGATTTCATGCGATCCCCTTCGATCGTGATTCGACAAGTCGCCGCCCCGCTGCGGAGACGGACGAAATGTCGGATTTGCTGACTCGGTGGCGACTGTAACCCGCAGGTCGCGGTCGTCGGTTGGATTCGAAATATTCTGTCCTGCAATGAGTCTCGGCTCGGTTGACGGCCGGTGCGCATGGCAGCACAAGTCGTCGGTCCGGCGCCGGAAGATCCCCCCGCGGTCGACTCGCGTGACGTCGTCTGATGGCTCGACGACCTCACACTGGACTCAGAGCAAAAAGTTAGACGCCCATCCAAACTTTGGGGGCGGAATGCAAGAATTGGTCGGTCGGGGTCGCCCCGCCCACACGGAAGGCACCACTTTGACCGAAGCTCCGGCCATGGGCCGGCGGGAACGCAACAAGCAGCAGACGCGCGAACGCCTGCTGATCGCTGCGCGCGAACTGCTCGCCTCCGAGGGGAGCGCCGCGACGGTCGAGTCGATCGCCGAGCGTGCCGAGGTGTCGCGGGCGACGTTCTTCAACTACTTCCCCAGCAAGGATGACCTGCTCACCGATCTGTACGCCCAGCTGATGGGCACGTTCTCGCACGTCGTCGACGCGATGCTCAACAAGCCGCTGAGTACGTACGAGCGCGTGGTCGGTGTGTTCGTCGACTTTGCGCGATCGTCGGTCGCCGACCCGGACTACATGCGGACGGTGACGAGCGAGATCGAACGGATTTCGTCGATGTCGGGGACGCTCGGTGAACGCAGCCACGTGTTCACGTCGGAGGTGCTGCGGCTCATCGAGCGCGGCGTCGAACAGCAGGATGTGCGGACCGATCATCCGCCGGAGTTCCTCGCCCAGATGGTCGCGGCGATCTACGTGTCGAGCATGCGGTACTGGCAGATCGATCCCGGCTTCGAGGTGAGCGAGAGCTTCGAGCGCGCCGGCCGCTATGCCGCGGAGTCGCTGCTGCCGCGGTAGGGCTGGTCAGCCTTCCTCGTCGGGTCGCGCGACCTCGGTCTCCCACCGCTCCCGGCGCTCGTCCTCCGTCTGCTCCCACCACGGGGTCCCGCGCTCCCCCAGCGCGACCTTCGCCGCCTGGACGCCCTGGCGAGACTCGGGTGCGCCCTTGGTTCGCTTCACGTCACGACGCCACGCCATGAGGATCGAATGCAGTTCGGACCGCCGCTCGTCCGGGATCAACGGATCTGTCGCCCGCCACTTACGGCCGTTGACGATGATGTGGTGACCGTCGGGGGTGTGCTCGGGCTCGGGCATGGATTCCACGGTGCCACGCGGTTTCGACCCCGTGTGTGACCGGGATCTCGTTTGGCGTCTCACCTGGGGCTTTGCGGGAGTCCTGGGCCGACTCTCAGTCTCTGCTTATGCCAGGGAAGGTAACTTCGCCGTGTCCTTGCCGATACCGAACTGTTACCCAATCTGAGATGGACAACGCTTTGCCTCTTCACCGACTGAACGCCGACTCTTCGACGCGCCCCGCCACCCGCGCCCTGCTCGACACGACGTCGAGCACCCGGCGCCCTGGCCGTCATCGTGCCACGTCGCACTCCACCACCCGCACGGCGCTGCGTACGGGCGCGTTCGCCGCGTTCGTCGGCGCGGTCGGCTTGAGTGCGGGCACCGCTGCGCAGGCAGCGGCGCAGCCCGCTCCCCCGCCTGCGCCGAAGATCGCGCTCCCCGAGAACGTGAAGCTGCCGGCCGGCGTGGTCCTGCCGCCCGAGATCGACGACCTCGCTCGCGACGTCCTGCCGCCGTCGGTGTTCGGCCCGGGCAGCTCCGACCTCCCCGGTATCAAGAAGGCAGTGAAGCCGGTCAGCGGCACCGTGACCTCGGGCTACGGCCCGCGCTGGGGCACCCACCACAACGGAGTCGACATCGCCAACAAGATCGGAACGCCCATCTACGCCGTGACCGACGGCGTCGTCCTCGAGTCCGGTCCGGCTTCGGGCTTTGGCCAGTGGGTCCGCGTGAAGCAGGACGACGGCACGGTCGGCGTCTTCGGACATGTCAACGAGAGCTTCGTTCATCCCGGCCAGCATGTGCGCGCCGGCCAGAAAATCGCGACCGTCGGCAACCGCGGTCAATCCACTGGCCCTCACCTGCACTACGAGGTCTGGGATGCCAACGGCACCAAGATCAACCCCCAGGCCTGGCTCAACAAGCGTGGCGTTCACCCGTGATGGAAGTGCGCCTGGTTTGACATCGATCCCCACCGACAGTGTCGGTGGGGATCGTTTTATGTGCTGGGGCGATTGTCGACCAAGTTTGCTACCGGATCTCACGCAACGCCCTTGCCTGCCTCCGGGCACGGCTATACCCTGTAGCTATGGCTACGGGGTATAGCATTAGTCGGCGAACCGAGCGTCGTCAGATCACCATCGACGAGGCCATCCGGCATGCCCGCGACATCATGGCCGAGAACGGGGCCGGCGCGGTGTCCATCTCCGAGGTGGCTCGTCGGATGCACCTGCGACCTCCCTCGCTGTACAAATACTTTCCGTCGCTGAATGCGTTGTACGACAGCCTTTTCGAGACCGGCAATCGTGAGCTGTCCCGCTATGTCGACGCGGCCCGCGAGAACCATGCCCCGGGGCTCGACCGACTCCTCGAGCAGTCGCGTGCGATCGTCCGTTGGTCCATGCTCGAGCCAGGCCTCGCTGCGCTGCTGTTCTGGCGCCCGGTGCCGGGTTTCGAGCCGAGCGACGCTGCGTTCGCGCCCGCCCTCGCGATCGTGGACCAGGCTAGCGAGGATCTCGCGACCGCCGTCGCACAACGTGAGCTGAGCCCGGCGGCCGATTCGATAGAAGCCTTCAGATTGCTGACCGCTGTCGTATCGGGCATCGGTTCTCAGCAAATGTCGAACGAGCCGGGTGCCACTTACGAGTCAGGCACCTTCACGCAGCTACTCGACGACGCCCTGCAGATGTGGGTGCGCCACTACTCGCCCTGAGGCGGCCTCGGGGCACTCAGGAAAGGAATTGTCATGCGGCAAGAACTCACGAGCGACTCGGTGTCGCGGCACATCGACGCGAGTCCCGATGAGCTTTACGACATCGTCTCCGACGTCACGCGGACGCCCGAGCTGTCTTCGGAAATCGCCCATGTCGAGTGGCTGGACGGCGCCACCGGACCCGCTGTGGGTGCCCGATTCCGAGCCCGGAACAGCGTTGGCCGTGGACCCGATTGGCACAACAAGCCCGTTGTCACGGTGGCAGACCGCGGGCGCGAGTTCACCTTCGAACGCACGGAGAAGATTGCCGGCACGCTTCGGTGGAGCTACCGATTCGAGCCTGAGCAAGGCGGCACCTTGGTCACCGAGTCGTACGAGGTGACCCGGCCGCTGAGCTTATTCGGGTGGTTCGTGATCGGGCCCGTCTACGGACTCAAGGACCGCAAGTCTGATCTGCGAGCAGGCATGACGGACACGTTGGAAAGACTCGCGAATGTTGTTCATCAACAGCGGGTTTGTAAGAGAGTTATCTGAAACGGGTTCGGCTCACGTCCAAGCACACGACCGCATTTAACCTCCCCTCAAACTGACTCGCCCACGATGGCGCTCCTGTGCGGTTATTGCGAACGAACCACGGCGCTCGTCCACCGTCCGAATTGACGGCGATCTGCTGGCCCCCTCGTCGATCGGCGTCCTGGCGCCCATCGTGCCGGTGCCGGCTGTTACGCCCTGGGATTTTCCGCCGTGAGGCTGGCGTATCGCTTTCCTGCTCGCACTTCCGCTCGCCTCGGTCTGTCTCCGCGTGCGCGTGAAGCTCGAGGACGCCGGAATTCGAGGAGATGGCCGAGAAGTAAGGTCGCCACGAGCCCACTGTCCGACGTCGTGCGCAATAACCCGAAGTCGGTGCTCAAGGTGGTCGGCATCGCGATCGCTATGAACGGCTCGGGCTACATCGGATTGACGTACTTCAACGCCTACCTGATCAACGACCTCGGCTTCGGCAGGGTCGCCGTCTACTGGACGTCGGCGATCGCCATTGCTCTGGCGTGTGCCACGATCCCGATCAGCGGGATGATGACCGACCGCGTCGGACGACGACCCGTTCTGTTCTTCGGGTAGCTCGCCTACATCTTGATCGCATTCCCGGCCTTCATCATCTTTGGTGCCACCGACAGCATTGTGGTTGTCGGACTGGTCTGCTTCGTGTACATGACGCTCAACGGCGTCGTGCCGGTGCTCGCGTTCCCGCTGTTCACCGAACTGTTCCCCGGGCCACCCGCTACGCGGGCGTCTCGCTGGGGTTCAACATCGGCACCATCGCCGCGGGCGGGACCGCGCCTTATGTGGCGGCTCAGCTCGTCGAATCGACCGGCAACGCCATGTCACCGGCCTACTGGGTCGTCGGTGTCTGCCTGATTGGAACGGTCACGTTGGTCGCCATTCGGGAGACCAGCAAGTCTGCGCTTCCTTGCGTAGGCGGGGCCTTGGCTCAAAGTTGCAGCCGGCGAGGTAGGTTCGTTAGGACCTGCCTCGCCGGTTGGTGTGCGGAACGGTACTGAGACACCAGGGTCACAAGGAAAGATCTGCGAGCAAGCTTCGTAATCTGACTTCGCCGCTTTCACGTGCGCGCTTCGTTATGGACGTATCGGGAATGACAAAGAATCGAATATTTCCTTGCTCATAGAAGCGTCGCATGCTGGAGGAACCGAACTCTAAGTCGTCCCCTTTAATTGTTAGTGCGAATAGGTCGTCACTGAGCATCACGCTGGTTGGATTAACCGTGAAGTACACGGTATATCCGAGGTCGGCATAGATTCCTGTTCCCTCGCGCACTTCAACGGAATCGAGCGAGAAGTAACTATCGAGGGCCCTACCACGAGGGAGGTCTGGCAACTCGATGTAAATTACAGTCGATGTCGAGTAGGCTTCGAAGAATTCCGTCAAGGCACGACGGGCTTGGTCGGCATAGTGTCCAATCACTTTTACTCCCAGTTTTTTCGGCAGTATCCGGCGTAGCCGACCTATGTGTTCTGACACTCCCCCGGCATTCCGCTACTTCAAGTCAAGTTCGGAGAGGCCGAGGTTTTTGAAGTCCCAATGGCACTACGGGTAATCAAGAAGAAGATTGCGTACATTGTGCAAGCGAGTTCTCGGCGCAATGACGAACCCACTCATCTTCGTCACGTGTGAGTCGCTGCAACAACGCTTGACTGAGCTTAGGGTTCTTTGCTAGCGCCGCACGGACGCCCGCGTCGGAGTCGGAGGCCAATAAGTCGGCAATCGCTTCGTCCTTCGCCGCAGAGCGTCGCATCGCAACTGTGAAACGTACGTCACGATCTACGTCCTGCGCGAGGATTCTGAGAACGTCAAGCGGAAGGGTCTTGTTCTGCACAACGAAGGCCCGGTACTCGGGCACTTCGGAGATGATCCTGAGCCACACCTCCGCTGGTGCCGAGTCACGAGCCAGACGGTGCTGATCCTCGAGGTCGTCGCTGTTGAGGAGTGACTCATACTCACTAAGTGAGGTGATCAATGCAGGTCCTTTCTGGGTATGAAGACTCCGGCATCGCCTTTGTGTTTGCCCACGATGAAATCTCCGTACTCGTCGGCGTCTCTGATCCAATGCAGTCCGCGCTTGTCTTCTGTGTACACCTTCCACACCGAGTTCCCGTGACCAGCGTCATCCTTTGACCACCAGAGGCCGTCCGATCTGCTCTTGTAGTACTTTCTAGAGCCCCAGGACTTCGTCTCTGAGGTGCCGTCCTTGGTGATCTCCCATAGCCTCCGCTCGGGCGACTGTTTGTCGTCCCGTTCCAGCGAGTCGCCGTCACCCGAGCGGGAGTCACCGCAGCCCTTCGTAGGGGCCAGACCACGCGGGTCAGCCGCCAACGTGGGGTTTGTCGGGTATGTATGAGGGTTGGGTGCGGGCCGGAGTCCCAGCGGATCCGGACTCAGGTAGCGCCCTGAGCCTGGGTGGTAGTACCTATGTCGGTTGTAATGGAGACCGCTCTCGGGGTCCGCGTACTGACCAGGGAACGCCCACGGCGTCCAGGAACCAACCCACGTGTGCTCGCCGTAGAGAGTTCTCGCTGAGTGCCCGGCGACTTCGCCGGTGTGCGGGTCGACGAGTGCTGTTGGTGTCGCGATCTGATCAGTGACGATCGCGAAGAACTCTCGATCGACTTCGGTCTGGGTCCACTTGACGGGCCTCGACGGCGCGACCCCAGGTGAGCCGAGGTTGAGGCTCACGTCCGCGTCGGGTGCGCTATTCCTTGAGTCAGCATCGTCCGTCGCAAAAATCGATTCTGTACTGCGCGTCTGAGCCAGAGGTGTGTACGCATAGGGCGCGAACGTCCAGGTAGTCGCCGTAAGGCCAGCGTTGGAGTCGGCGTCCGGCACACAAGGAGTCGACTCCGTCTGCTCGACCATCTGCTCGCCGTGCCAGTGGAACCGAGTGACTGCCCCGGTTGCCGTGTTGGTCTTGCGGAGTCTTCGCCCGAGGTGGTCGTAGGTGTACGTCCACGTCGTCCCGTCGGGAGTCGTCACGCTGCGCAGTCGATCGTGAGCGTCCCAGACGTAATGCCACGCATCGGGTTTGCGAGATAGTCGCCTACGACTCATCGAGGTGAGGCGACCGGCGGGATCGTATCGGTACGACGTCCGGCCGTCGTCGACAAGCAGGGTGCCGGAGTATCGCCAGCGGGGGCCCTTCGAGACTCGGCTAGCGCCTCGCACCTCAGGGAACGGAGACTGGCTCGCGCCTCGCACCTCAGGGAGCTGGGGCTGACCTACGCCTCGCACCTCGGGGAGCGGAGGCTCGCCGCTGTCGTGCGGGTCAGGCGGCCGCGTGGTCTCAGCCCGCGAGTCAGCTATTGCGTAGTTGGTGATGTTGCCGGTCGCGTCGTAGGTCAGTTGCTCCGTGCCGGCCGGACTGACCGCCGCAGTGATCCGCCCAAGTACATCGACCTGGTAGTCGGTCCGGCCGCGATCAGCGAGCGTCGTCGTCGCAGTGGTTAGGATGCCGTCGGCGCGATAGGTGTACTCGGCTCGTGCGACAGTCCGTTCCGGTCCCCCGCCACCTCTACCATTCGAGCCAAGGTTCAGCGTCGCCGGATTCGCAGAGACCGTCGCAACCGATCGGCCGACGAGCCGTCCGACCGGATCCCACGACGAGTCGATAGCTGTGCCGTCGAAGCGTCGACGCTGCTCGCGACCAGACGCGTCGGTGGTGATGTCGCAGGTACGTCCCGCCGTCGAAATGAAGTCGAGCACGCCACGCGGGTCATACCCGTAACTCGTGTGCACCGCCGTCGGCGTCGTCACCGATGCCGAACGGCCCGCGCCCGTCCAACCCGACTCGATCACCCAGTCGGCAGATCCGTCGTTCACGCCGGTCAGTAGCGGCATGCCCGCCGCCGTATACGTCGCGTGCCACCGCCCGAACGCACCATTGACACTCTCCGGCCGCCCAGCGAAGTCGTAGCTGTACTCGGTGACCTCCCCGTCGAAGCCGGGGTTGACCGGGTCCGAACTGCGTTCAGCGACAACACGACCGGCTGCGTCGTACTCGAAGGCTACAGTCTGCCCGGCCGCGTTCGTCCGCGTAGCGAGCCGTCCGCCCGCGTCGTACGTGTAGGTCGTTGTCGCGTTGTTGAAGTCGATCTCGGACTGCAACGACCCGTCCGGGTTGTACGAGTAACTCCACACCAGACCGTCGGGGTTGGTGACAGCGACTAGCCGGCGTGCGGTGTCGTAGGTGAACGCGGTTCGCGAACCATCCGCATCGATCCGCGCGACCGGCAGGTCGTAGTGGCCGTACTCCCAACGAGTGGTCGCGCCGACGGGATCGACGTAGGCGACGCAGTTGCCCTCGCCGTCGTACTCCCACCGCGACTGTCCACCATCGGGAGCGACGAGACTGGTCCGATTCCCCATCGCGTCGTACCCGACGGTGGTTCTGGCGCCCTCGGCGGCGACGACCTCGACCGGCCGCCCGAACGCGTCGTATCTGATCCGCGTCGTGTTGCCGAGCATGTCGATGATCTCGGTGGGGAGTCCGGCCGCGTTGTTGCGGTAGCGAACCATCACGCCGTCGGGATCCGTGAGCGACGTCAGTGCGCCGTTTTCGTCGTAGGTATACGACGTGACCGCGCCGGCATTGTCGGTCACCGTCAGCGGACTTCCACTGTCGGTGTACGCGATACGCGTGGTGACCGGGCCCGGTTCGACGATCCGATCCGGCCGTCCCGGACCCGCGTAACTCACTTCCGTCGCTGCGCCGTCGGGTCCGACGATCCGCTCGACATCACCGAAAGCGTTGTAGTGCAGTCGTGTCGAGAGTCCATCTGCACCGGTGAGCACCATAGGTTGTCGACTGTCGTTGTAGTCGATCCTAGTGATCCGACCCAGCGCGTCGATCTCCTGCCGCACCCGATTGTCTGCATCGATGCCGTACAGCGTCATCGCGCCGACGGCGTCGGTGTAGGTCGTCATCGACCCGGGGCCCGCCGTCCGGAGCTGGTAGTCGAACCGCCCGGACCACACTCCGTTCATGCCGGACTGGATGGTCACACGGCCCAGGTCGTCGTACCGGTTCCAGTACTCCATCCCGATCGAGTCGCGCCACCAGGTCATCCGCCCGGCGTCGTCGTAGCCGAAACGCGTTGTGGCACCGACGGCGTTGGTCGACGCGGCGAGGTGGCCGCGGTGGTAGGTGAACATGCACAGTTGCTGGTCGGCCGGAACGCCGTCCACCCCGGCAACTAGGCGGTACCCCAGGATCCGAGCACCGTCGCACTGCACATCGATGCGGTAGCCGGCGGAATGCTCGACCGCCGAGGGGCTTCCGTGCTCGTCAAAGACGAAGCGGATGCGGTTGTGATGCCGGTCGGTCATGGCGGAGACAGCGATGCTCCCGGCCGTGACGTCGACGCCGTCCAGTTCTGGGATCGGGATGAAGAACCAGCTGACGAGCGTGCGGACATGGGTCAGCTGGTACCCATCCGTCGCTGTTGCTCGCAGTTCCCAGTCGGTGTCGTTCACGCTTCGCGACACGGAGTCATCTTGCGGTTTCGGGAAATTCGTCATCGTGCCGTCGGCGTCGACGATGGTCACCAGGTCGTCGGAGACGATGGCGCGGGCGTCGAAGGTCGACGGGGTCGTCGGTCCGAGCCATCGACCCCACCGATACCGCGACCGATGTCGATGGGTCAGTCGGAGCGGCAGGACGCCGGGAAGGTCGACGTCGGTCAGGGGAAGGAAGTACTCGCCGGTCGCGACGTTGACGGGTTCGCCGTTGCTGCGACACTGCTCGGGTGCCTCATTGCCCTCGCTGGTGTCCGCGCGCTCCGTCGTGCCCGCGTCGGTGCGTTTGGGGTTGGGCGGGGTCGATCGGATCGCCGGTGTCGTTGTCCGGGGCGGAATTGTCGACGTCCGGGTTGTCACCGTCGGGTCGATTGACAGGTGCGGAGTCGCGCGGCGACGACGGCACATCGGGGCTCGCCGGACGTGGGCCGGCCGGTGACGGGCGTTCCGGTGTGAACGGGCGGTCGGGAATCACTGTCGGCGGGATCGGCCGGTCGTCAGGCCCGGTGCGCGGCGGGCTAGGTGTTGTGTCCGGCATGATCCGCACGGTGGGTTCGGGCACGTGATGGGTGTTCGACGGAACCGGACGGCCGCGGTCTGCATCGCGCGGTGTAGTCGATTCCGGTGTGGTGCGCGCAGACGGCGTGCGGTCCAGGGCGTGGTCAGGTGCGCGCGGAGGCGTCGCAGGAGCATCCGCACGCGCCGGCGCGCCGGGACCAGCCGGCGTCGGAGCGGGTTTCGATTGTGCCGGATCAGGTGTGGCATGTGGCGTCGACACCGGATGATGACCGGCCACCGGCCCGACGGGTCCGGCTGCGGGCGTGTCGGTGTGCTCAGGTATTCGCGTTGGTGTTTCGACGACGTCGGGTCGAGTTGTCGGCGCGTCGGGATGGATCGAGGCCGGCGTGGGTCGTGGACCAGGCGCGTCTGGGTCGGGTCGCGTGTGAGGTGTTGTGGGACGTGCTGATTCGTCGGCTTTGGGTGGGTGCCCGCCGATCGGTTCGTCGTGCCGGGCCGGGTTCCGGTCGACGACGGGCTCGTCGGGCTTGGGCGCCGACGGTTCATGGTGCGTCGGGTTCGGTGCGCCGTCGCGGTCGACGGCGTTGTGTCCGGGAGCGGACTGGCCCGGTGAATGGTCGGCACCAGGTGCGATTGCGGGAGTGGTGGTGTCGCCGCGGTTGGGCCCGGGCGGGTCGTCGTCCCCCAGATTCCGTGGTCCAGTTGGATTGTCCGCGGGTCCCGGCGTCGGCGATCCCGGCCCGTCGGAAGCGGGCGAGGGAGTGGGCTCGGGATTCGGAGTGGGCGCGGGGGTCTCGGGACCGGGTGTGTGCGGGCCGGTGCTGCCGACAGGTCCGCCGGCGACGGGCTGATCCGGCGACGCAGAGTCAGGGCGTGGCGCGGGTGGTTCGAGTGCTCCCCCGCTGGACGGAGTGTCGACCGCGTCGGGAGTGGGAGCCGGATTCGGTGGGCCGGCGGGCGCCGGTGACTCCGGGGCCGTAGCGTCCGGCGAGGGACCGTCAGCTCTGGGGACCGGAGGCGCATTGTGGTCGACAGCGAGGTCGGGACCTTGTCGTCCAGGCAGGTCGGCACTGGGGCTGGCGCCAGGCGTGTCTGGCGACGATCCGTGTGGCGCGGGCGTCGGGTGTGGTGACGCGGGCGGGGCGCCTGGGTGACGTGGTGTCGGGTTGATGTGTGGAGTTGGTGGCGTCGACGGGATGTTGCGACCGGCCTTCATGAAGCCGGTCAACATACCGCCGCCCTTTGGACCCGGGGCAATCATCATGGCCGTGTTGCCGATGACGTTGCCGAGTGCCTGGGACGGATCGGTCGACCATCCGGATCCGGCGAAGTTCCGGACGAACTCGTCGGGATGGGCGACCTGGTGCACGATCCCGGTGACCATGGTCGCCGAGTTGCGCATGTAGTTGTGGGGATTGGCAACGTTGTACGGGTTCTGCGGGAGCATCGTGTTCAGCCCCCTCACCACCTCGGTGACCGACCCGATGAGACCTGCCTCGAAGTGGTTGAAGCCGGTGACGGCGGCGGTCCCGACATCGGTAGCGGTCATGCGCGCCTGATCGAACGCGGACGGCATCGGCGGTGCCATGTTCGCGGCGCCGCTCAGTTCGGCCTTGACGCCCGGGGCCGACGAGTTGCGGTGGTCGCGGCCGACTTTGAGGACTCGCTCCGCCTCGGCCTTGTATCCGGGCCAGGGATCGGGTCCGGGATGGGTGGGCGGGGTGTCGCGTCGATCGTTCTTGTAGTCGTCGAGTTCGTCGTTGTAGATGTTGGCCTTGGTGACCCATTCGTCCCGTTTGCGCTCGCCCTCTTCCCAGATGCGCACGGCCTCGGCGGCTTTCTGCTGCGCAAAGGTAACGACGCCGGCCCAACCTGTGAGTGCGGCAGCGGCTTTAGCCGCGGCGTCGCCGGCGGCGAACCATGGTGGAACCTGGCGGCCGATCGCATCGGCAAACTCTTGTCCGCCGTCGCCCGACCAGTCGTCCACCGAAATGGCGCGCAAGCCCTCGCCGGCGGTGACGAAGTTCCCGGCGAAACCCGTGAACTTCTCAGCGAGAGAGTTGATTCCGGACGGATCACCAAGGATCAACTCCCTGGGGTCTTTGGTCTCGTCGAGATTCTTCTCGTCGGGCATGGCGCCCAGCGAGTTGGCGACGTCGTCACCGAAGTCTTCGACGTTTGTGGCGATGCTGTCAAGGCCGACGGCGCGCAAACCGCCGCCGAGGAGCTCCGTGGCGCCGTCGATGAGTCCGCCGACGACCTCCTTGCCGCCTTCGAGGGCGTCGAACAGCCCCACTTACTTCGTCTCCGGCGTGCCGGCTGGTTCGCTCTCGGCGGTGCTCGGTGAGTCGGCGGTGAACCCGTCACGCTCGAAGCCGTCGATCGTGTCGGTTACGAGCGATGACGGATCGACCTGGTGGCGTGCGATGGTCTCGAGGTCCTCGACCACCGTCCCTCGGAGTTGTTCACCGAGCTCCTGGTGTTTCCGTATCTCTTCCGGCGTCAGGGCCCACTGCGGATCGGTGATGGCGTTCTTGTTGTGCTCCCACAGATCGCCCCACGACATTCCTTTGATCTCGTCTGGGGTGAGGCTCGGGTCGCCGAACACGTCCATCGCATAGTTCTTGAGCTGGTCGCCCGCCCATTTCTCTTCACGCTCGTAATGGCTGGCACCGAGCCCGAGTCCTCTCGACAACTCAGCGGCCCCGGTCACCAAGGCTCGAACACCCCACTCCCAGCGGTCGCAGTACTCCTCGAGTCCGCTCTTCGGGTCGGCATGTCCGATAGTTCCGCCGTCGAGGTCGAGGTCCCCGTATCCGCGACCGAGCGCCGCGCTGTAGTCCGATCCGACGCCGGTGTCGGCGAGTCCGTCGATCACGCCGTTGATCCCGGCGCTGGCCTTGTCGAGGGCCGAGGGCTCAACGTGCAGGTTTTCAGTCATCGGACTACCCTGCCCTCGTCGTCGTAGTAGCAGTGCGGTGTCAGCTCGCGGGATGGCGGGAACGTCATCGTCGACGGCGTCGCGGGATCGACGACGAGGCCGGTGGGTTCGGGGGCTTGGTCGAGGACTCGGTCGATCAGCGCATGACCGGGAACGTCGAGGTAGCGGACCTCGTCCAGGTCGCGGTCGGTGAGCTCGGCGAAGTCGCGCAGGCGTTCCGGCGTCGTGAACGCCAGCATCCACGGGATACCGGCCTCCACCAGCGTGAACAGGCGTCCGTGGAGGTCCAGAGGAACAGCGAGGGTGGCATCGCGGAGGGCATCGTAGAGCCGAGGTGGATCGCCGAAACCGGACAAATACGCCCGCACCTCATCGACATATGTCGTCATCACCGGACTCCCCGCAGTCATCACCGTGTGCCGGTTGATGCTAGATCATGAAGCTCGAGTTCTCGCGGTGGTGTCCACAGGTCGGCTGAACCCGTATTCGCGGTGACACGCCAGGTTGCGTGCCGTCCCATTTCCGCCCGGCGAAGACTCCGGAATGTCGTTTCTGCTTCAAGCCCCCGTGTTGGGTGGAATCAGAATCCGCCACTACGCACATGTCGCGAGTTCGTCCACAACTCGGCGGCCCCCGTCACAATGACCCCGCGTCGTACTAGTCTGTTCGACGAGTCGGCCCCAGCACGGGTCCGTCACCGGGAGGGGGACCCATGAGCACGCCATTCGCCGACGACTCACTGCTGCCCCAGGCCGTCCCGGAAATGCCGGTCAGCCCGCACGGTCGCGCAACGGTACTGCGATCTGAGCGCGCTGATTGGGAGCGAAGGGCTGCTGCGGCGAATTCAGCGGCATCGCAGCTAGCGGAGGCGGCGAGATCCTTGGATCCCGCCGCTCGAGCAAATTGGTTCGGCGACTGCGTCGAGGGTCGTTCTTTTCACGAAGCCTTAAGAGGGTCGCTTGAGCGCCTGTCAGAGACTCTCACTGAGCAAGTGAACCGAACAATCAGCCTAAGTGAGCAGTGCCGACTGGCGGCCGACAGGATCGAGGGTGTTGATAACGAGGGTGCGGTAGGCCTTGGTGCGTGACATCGCGAGGGCTGTAGGTCGCTTCTCGATTTGTGTCGTTGCGGCCAGCCTGGCCAGTGGATGCTCTACCAATGGCGATCCGGCAGCCATCACATCGTCACCTAGTTCTTCGACTCCGATACAGACCATTCGGCAGACGGACGATGCAGGACTGAGGCTTCCGTTCGATACCGACTTCCCAAATCGCTGGAGTATCAACAACGATGGAAGTCCATATGAGCCGTGCACTCAAGTACCGACGGAAGTGCTCCGCAACTTTGGCCTTAACCCATCATCTGTCAGTGACGCTGCTGCGTCTGACTTCCAGACAGCTCGCGGTTGTGAATGGACTTTTGTCGACGATAACCTGTCAGCTATCTCGCAGTACGTCGGCGACATTGTGCACCCACAGGATGGGTTGGACGGACATAAGGCCCTGAACAGCTCAGGAACGGAATGGTTTTCAGATCTGGTAATGCAGGGCCGTAGAGTACTTGTTGGTTCGATAGCACCGTCCGACTGCGCAGTCTATGTGCGTTCCGGAGATGCAGTCGTAGTCACATCAGTTATCAAGTTTGGCGGCGACGCCCCCTCTACGGCTCAGATTTGTCGCGAGGCTGCAGACTTCTTGAAGAGTACGATCAGCCGGATCCCGGAGTAGATTTCCAAACCTGTTTATGGGCAATTGATCAACGACGTGGGTGTGATCGGACCCGAAGTGCAAAGCTAGCCTGCGCGATCACGCGTGCACACTTTGCCTTCCGTAGCCCGAGGATCTCGTGTCTGTTCAGTAGGAGTGGGTTCTGTCCCCCGTTCAGACGAACTGCGATTGTGTCCGCCTTGTCCGCTACATTCGTTTGGTCACCACGCAGATGGAGGTTCGATGGCCAAGGAGCTCGTAGAGGTGCCGGTGTGGACGCTGGCAACGGATGAGGCGGACATCCCCGCTGTTCTGAGCGACACAGCGCTAACTCCTGATCGACTCGCGGGGCTTCGACGCGCGCTCGCCGAGTTAAGCGAGACGCCCCTGACGACGCTGGAGGCTCATACGGCACCCGAGTCCCTCGATCGGTCGAAGGGTATCCACCTGCACGGTGTGAGTCCGTTGGCGCAGCAGCTCTCACAGCTTGTAAAGAACACGCCGCAGGTCTTCACCGACGGTGGCGAAACGCTCTACCGAATGCAGGTACCGGCAAAGTTTGCGGCACAGGTCGCAGGCGGGATGGTTAAGCCGATGGCGGCGTCGACTGCTTCGGGCGGAGTGCACACTGCGCTGACCAACGGATCAAAGATCGTGGGTCAAGCAACGATGGTTCCTGTGACCGCGGGAAAGGCAGCCGCTGCCGGTGCCGGCGCCGCGGCACTGACTGTCGCGGCGCCCTTGGTCCTAATGGCCGTGGCCGTTGGCGTAAGCGCACACGCCGACCAGCAGCGTCAGAAAACCCTCGAGAGGATCACTGAACWACTCGAGAAGCTTGTTGCTGACAACCTGGAGTCCGAACAGCACGCGCTGGAGGCATGCCGGGGTGCTATTCAGAAGGCGACCTCCATCGTCCTGGACGAGGGGCGAATAGGGGTGTCCCTGGGACTTGACTCCGCAGTGTTTGCGATCGACAGCGCCGTGTCCAAAGCGTCGTCCCGAATCGTTAAGTGGGAGAAGGCACTGCAGACGTTCGACAGCGACAAGGTCGAACTCAACAAACTAGTCGGGGCGATCCCGGGTGTAGAGGCCGAAGGCAGCGAGTTCTACGTGCACGTCCAGCTAGCCCGGCTTGCTATCGCGATGAAGCGGCGAGTCATCGTGCTGCAAGCGGTTGAGCACGCGCAACTGTCGGAAGGGAACCCGTTCGAACGCTTCGCTGCGGTGCTGCATAAGGAGCAACAAGATATCGAAGCAATCGATCGCCGCCTTGACGGCGTCTTGCTTCGCCTGTCAGCGCTGCAACTTGACCGGTCTCACGGCATCCGCGACATCATGTTCTCCTCCGGCGAGGTGGACAAACTGCTGAACACAACGCGTCGACTGCGCGATCTCGGGCAGGCGGTGCAGATTGCCGGACGGCAGTCGGAGGTCACCATCGACATGGTCCAGGAGAAGGACGGTTCGGTGATCGTCTTTCCTGCGATCGCCTCGTAGAGGTCAACGATGGGGCCGGCGAACGGACGCAACGCGGACCCCAACGTGGTCGCGGCGAAGCTGGCGCGGATTCGTGAACCCCACGTTGCGCCACTCAACGAACTCGCCGATCGGGTCGCCGATGCCGAAGGACTACACCGAGGTGAGGTGCCCTACGTCGACCCCGACACCGGCGGTGTCAACGCTCGGATGCTCGTGCTACTGGACAACCCGTCGACCAAGGCCGAATCGACCAGCGGCTCGGGCCTTTTGAGTTTGGACAACAACGACCGGACCGCGCGGAACTGCCGCGAGGCGTATGCCCGCCACGGAGTCGACTGGGTCGATGTCGTGCACTGGAATGTGGTGCCGTTCCCGGTTGCCGGTGTGAAGAACGGCGGATCGACCCCGGCGGAGCGGGCGCGCGGGGCCCGTTGGACCCGGGAAGTGGTAAGTCTGCTCCCAAATCTCGAGATCGTCCTGCTTCTCGGTGGTTCCGCTCGCGATGGCTGGCGTCGTGCATCCATCACGCGCGCCGGCATCTACGTGCCGGCAGGCAAGATTCCGCACTGTTCGATGCGCGGCTTGAACACCGCGGGCGGGCGCGAGCGGTTCGAAGCCGCGATAGCCGACGTATCGACGAGACTCATGCTGGCCTGAGCAACCACCTGGGACAGATGAGGACTGCGGTGACGTTCTGCCACCGGCGTGCAGTCGTAGCTTCGGGACGCCCACACGGTTCCGACGAGCATGGCCAACGCGCTGTGCAGCAGAATCTCTCGCTGCCGCCGGACCGCCCTACTGTCATCGCATGACGACTGACACGCATGGTGCGCAGCGAGTGCTGCGAACACGCTCCGCGTCCGCACCGTCCACGGTGTGGCTAGCCACCGCACTGATGATCACCGGCGCGAGCATCCAGCTCATCGGCATGTTCCACGCGCTCTCGTTGGTCGACGCAGTCAGGGAAGAAGCACGTCTGCGGCAGTCCGTTCGCCTCGGTGACGGATCAACTTATCGGAGCTCTGACGCACTAGATGTCGCGAGCGAGACCGGGACCAACGTCGCGACCGGTTTGATCGTCGCGTCGTGCCTCGCACTTGCCGGACTCTGGCTACTGCTTGCGTACGCCAACCTGCGCGGTTTCCGCTGGGCACGCGTGGCGGCCAGCGTCATCGGCGCGGTAGGCATCGTCTCCGGGATCACGTCCGTAGCAACCTATGACAGGTCAGTGACCAGCACGCTCGACGTCCTGCTGTTGGTCATCGAAGTCGCCGTACTGAGTCTCCTTTGGCATCCGTGTTCAGCGCCCCACTTCCGCCAGAAGTGACCTGACAGTCGGCCAACGCCCCGCTGCGTTTCGGCACGGTCGATGATTCCGGCGCGTTTGGCAGAATGCGGGCATGGTCGAACAGAGCATCTGGATGCAGAAGTCCGCCGAAGATCCCAACCACTCGAGCTGGTACGTCGAGCGCTTCCGCGCCCTCGCTCGTGAGGGCAACGACCTGGTCGGCGAGGCTCGGCTCATCGACACGATGGCGTCGCGCGGGTCCCGCATCCTCGACGCCGGGTGTGGCCCGGGGCGCGTGGGCGGGTACCTCGCCGAGGTCGGACACGATGTCGTCGGCGTCGACGTCGACCCGGTCCTCATCCAAGCCGCTGAAGAAGACCATCCAGGCCCGCGATGGCTGGTGAACGACCTCGCCGAACTCGACCTCCCCGCCCGCGGCATCGACGAACCGTTCGACCTGATCGTCTCGGCCGGCAACGTGATGGCGTTCCTCGCGCCGAGCACCCGTGTCACCGTCCTCGAGCGATTGCGCGCACATCTGCGCGACGACGGCCGCGCGGTGATCGGGTTCGGCGCAGGCCGGGACTACGCGTTCGACGAGTTCCTCGAGAACGCAGCCACCGCGGGCTTCGCTCAAGATCTTCTTCTGGAGTCGTGGGACGTCCGCCCGTTCACACAGAAGTCGGAGTTCCTCGTAGCGGTCCTGCGGCCCGCGTAGAACGCAACTACATGTCGGCATCTGAGCCCAACCGTCAAGAGCCCTGAACGGCAGGCGAATCAGCCGTCGGCGGTCCCGAACGTCCCCTCAGTGATCTCGACGTTCGGCGATAGTGGCTGCCGCATCCGCCAGCGTTCAGTCAGCTTCGACACGGCGATCTTCCACTCGCCGTCTTCGACGACGTACTCGTCGTCGTACTCCCCCAGCATGACCGTCTCGGTCCGGTCGAGCAGGTTCACCTGTCGGAAGCGCAACGACCACCGCCCCGTCGCAGTCGTCTCGCTGGTGAGGGTGATGTCCGGATGCATGCCGTGGTGCATGTCGAGGATGGCGAACCGGCCGTCGACCTTGTGCAGTGCGACCCGCCGAAAGATGTCCGTCAGGGCGTCGGCATCGTCGAAGGTGCCCATCGGCCCGTAGTCGATCCGCGCGCCGGCGCGGACGAAGCAGCCGCGAAATGCGTCCGCGTCTTTGGCATCCGACGCTCGCCAGTAGCGGTATTTGAGTCGCTCGATCGCAGCGACCTGGTCGTCCGCTGAATCTGCAGTCATCGTCATCGGTTCCCGTCGAATCGTGGCTGTGCCCGTGACTCCATAACGTCACGGGCAGCCTAGATCCGCCCGCTCCCCTGCCGAGTGGAATCGCGGCCAGCCGACGGAACGAACTGCATCGGGTTAGCTGTTCGCCGTTAGACACCACTGCGCCACTGATCGTCACGCACGCGCAACCCACGTGGGGTGCACAACGGTTTGCCCTCGCCAGCAACCGTTCTGCCGATCGGAATTGTCAGTGGTCGATGCGATCATCTGGTGGTCATGAGGGGCTGACCAGGCAGGGCATACTCACAGACCCGCACCCACCCGCTACGGCCGATCCCTCGAAGGCGCTGAGGTCGCCGCGATGGACGAAGCCCTCGTGGTACTGGCTGCATCCGTTAGTCGCTCGAACAGATGAAGTCCGCAACGGGAGCCCTAAGCACGCCATCGCTGTCAGAACCGTGCGCTAGGGTCACCCGCACAAGATATTCGAAGCCTGTGAGGACCCAATTGAGCCTGGCAAGTGACAAGCGTCGAGCATCAACGCCCCCGACGCTTTCGGGGACGCCAAAGCAACGTTGGATTCGCTATCTCGAATGGAACGCTGCCGTCGCCGAGGTCGTCTACCCCGAGACCGACGAGGCTGTACCTGCGTACATGGACCTCGAGCAGGACCTGCTGAGCCGAGTCGCGGCTGCCGCCGGCGACCAGTCGTCATCGCCACGCACCGCCCTCGCTGAGGTTGTCCGTGGCGTTACCATCGAAGACATTGGGGCCTTCTCACTAGCGAAGGTTGCAGCAGAGACCAGAAAGTGGTCGCGCCGCTCGATCATCGAGCCTCCTTGCTTGGCATTCCTAGCGCTGACCGTCGTGGCGGCTGAGGAGATGGGCAACACCGAGGAGGGACTCGCCTCTCACGCGTACTACGCGCGTCTGGCTCGACTCCTGGGCCTGGCCGATAACAATGCCGCGCTGAGACGTGAGTACCCCAAGCACGCGGAGTTCATGTGGAAGCGCGTGAATACGTGGCTTGAGAACCTGGAAGGCGAACGCGGCGTACCGACCGCATTCGCGCTGACGCACCGCTATGTTGGGCTACCGATGTCGCAAGCCTTGGTCCGCGAAGCGGACCGGCGCCGACTGCCATCGATGTTCGCGCAGTTCGGTCTCAGCCCCGGCATGCGCCTCGCACCTGAGGACCTCAGCGTGTACCTCGGCATGTGGCTGTCCACTGAAGGTTCATCGGCGACAGGAAACCTTCGCCGACTATGGAAGCGCACCGACTCTCGCGAACGCATCGCCACGATCGCAGCGGTCGAACTCGCTAGCTGGGACGGCGTTCAAAGTGACTCATCAGCAACAGCCACAACAGGGCGGGCGATGATCGTTGCCAGCATGCGCAGCGGTTTCATGGGGTCTTCCCTCGATCTGTCACTTGGCTTGCGTCCGATTGGCGACAGCATGGACGGCCACATGGAGGTACTCGAGACGGCCGGACGATGGTCAGCACTTGGGTTCACGCCCGGAACAGCGGGACTCTGGCGTACCGGCTACACAGAGGAATTCGACTTCGGTTCAGTCCTCGAAGGCGTGGTCCGGGTGCGGCACGCGGGTAGCGAGAACGGGCTCGAGTACAAACGGTATCCGCGCAATGTGGTGGCGCTCATTTACGACGACCTGCAGTCAGCCTACGTACAGACCGACCGCCTCCAGCTGGGAGTTGACTCGCTGCTGCTGGTTCAGTCAGCCGGAACAACGCGCGCTGCCGCCACGGCGGTCGAAGACGTTCAAAAGGTACTCGAGGCCTGTGCGCGTCCTGGGTTCACCTCGACCACCACGCTCGAAGGTCTACCCGAGGGCTGGACTCTGTTTAGTGGCGTACAGCTCTTCGCCGCCCCGGATGCCGGCACAACCCGTTTCAATGAATTGGTTCCGCTGGCTCGCAATCAGCTTACCGTCGCAGGCGGCCTCCAGATCCCGTCACGTATCCGAAAGTGGTCAAGCATTAGTCCGCCGGAGATCCGGGCAACGGTCCAGACTGCGGAGAAGCTTCGCGTCACGGTAGCAGAATCAGAGTCGGACGCACCGATCAGGAGTTGGGAGTCTGACACCGGATCTCTGGTAGCTCCGCTTTCCGAACTGGCCCTACCCGATGGCGACTACCAGGTTTCACTGTTCACTGGCTCGAAATCGTCACCAACCCAGCAACTCTCCATTCGCCTTCGTTCTGGCGACTCGATAGACGACCTCACGTGGGCCCGTGCGCCACGACTTATCTACAACCTCGATTCCCCGGTGGGCGTACTGTCCGCGTTGGAGGGCGAGGCCGTCGAAATCGTTGTCGATGGACTCGCACATGACGGCACAGCCGACATCGCTGCCACCAAGACCGCGACGGGCTCCATTTTCTGGAACAAGCCGCGACAGAAGCAGCAATCTAGTCGCGTGAGGATCGGCACCCCAGACCCGAAGTCCTGCGTTGCGACAGGCGCCCACCACATCCAGCTCCCCACGTGGTACGGCGGGCAAGACACGAAAGTCATCGTGGGCGAGTGCACTTCATGTGGACTCGTGAAGCGCTACCCAGGGTGGCTGCCCAGGAACCGAGCGCGGGGCAGCGGCAATTACGGCCAGGCGGCAACGGAGGCGACGATAGTGGTCTCCGATCTTCCAGATGTGGCAGACTCCGGCATCAACTGGGACGCCGCTCTCGACGTCCTTGTCCATCTCGGTGGAGGCAGCTTCAGCACCCTCGAGAACGTCGCCCGGCAACTCGAGGGCTCCGCACTTTTCTCCGACACGTTTACCCGATCCCTAGAAGCACTTGGCCACATTGCGATTGAGCGTGATCAGCGAGCCCGGCCGATCAGATGGGAGCTTTCGCCGTCATGTCTCGCCCAGGTCGCGGCTGGACCGTATCGCCTCACCGGAAGGTGGTCACGGCCGACTGTCTCAGCGATTGTTGCGGATTACGGGTCACGGTCACTGACTACAAGTAGACCGAAGACTGGCCCAGCAGAAGTCATCCTCAAGCTCAATGACACCGGCTGCCTGGAGTCGATTGCCGAATTGGAAGCGGCGACCGTCGTACCGGCCGCCGGTGCAGGTATCCTCCAGTCGCTCCCCGCGCTGTCCGACGTCGGAGTCACCCTGGAGCGATCAGTCTTACCCGGCTTCGAATCAGCTGAAAGATTCGATCTCGGTTCAGCAACGTGGGTTCCAACAGGTGACGTGTCAAGCCCGGGTGCCTACCGCATCAAGCGAGGGTTCGAAACCCTTTACCTGTACCGAGATTATCGTGACGTCGCGAACAATACGGCTGCGGTTACTGGGGTCCATCTTGCGAAACATCTCGCTGCGAATGCGATTGGGAGGACGTTCGCGTTCTACATCGAGAAGCGGGAAACCGTTCTCACGCCGCGTGGCTGTGAGCTTCCGGGCCTGTACGACAGAGCAGCGGTCGCATTCGCTGGGCATCTTCCTGCATCGAAGACCGTGACGATCGCGGGGCAGAGGCGCAAGTGCCTCGAGTACTCATCGATCGACAGAGCTAATGCTGATCTCTTGACAACACTGTTGACTACGTAAGGGTTTTCATGGGTCCGATCACACCGGTAACTCTCGCGGACACACTCCGCGATACGTACCTCCGCTATTTTGATACAGCCTTCTGGCTCAATGACGACGCTGTCATGGCCGAACGCCGTGAAATACTTGCCAAGCCCGGTGCACTCATCGGACAGGTCATGATCGAGCCCGTTATGCCTTATCTCAACACCGCGAAGCTCGATGAGGTGGCCGCGGAGAGCGGCCTGCCCGCGTCCATAGCGCGACGGGTTGCGACAGCACTGTTCGCAGGAGCGCAGTCAGAGCAGATTTCACTGCGCGAGCATCAGGCAAACTCGATCCGGCATCACTTCTTGCCTGGGACCTCAACCGAGCGCAACGTAGTCGTTACTTCCGGGACTGGTTCGGGTAAGACCGAATCCTTCCTGCTACCGCTGCTGCTACGCCTCGTGCGCGAATCGTCGTCGTGGCGACCGCAAACGCAATCTGCACCATGGTGGAAATCAGCAAATGCCACATGGTCTCCGATCCGGAGCAGCGAGGATCGCTCGCCGGGTGTGCGGAGCCTCATTCTGTATCCGACCAACGCTTTGGTTGAGGATCAGATGACCCGATTGCGCCGGGCCGTCCGGAAACTACGGGATGACGATCCGCTGCACCCGATCTGGTTCGGGCGATACACCGGCAACACCACCGGCTCAGGGGCCGTGTCCAAGCCGAAGGCAGCCGAGGTTGCACAAGAACTTCGCGCCTACGCAAAAGAGTACGACTCCCTCGTCGAGGCCCAGCGGAACGGGCGCACCGACGTAGACCTGAGCCAGTTCCCAGACCCCCGCTCGGGTGAAATGCTGACACGCTGGGACATGATTGCGCACGCGCCAGACATCCTGGTGACGAACTACTCGATGCTCAACACCATGATGATGCGACATCGCGAAGATCAGATCTTCGCACAAACAGCTGCATGGCTGGCCGAGAGCATCGACAACGTGTTCACGATCGTCGTCGACGAGCTCCATCTCTATAGGGGCACGCAGGGCAGCGAAGTCGCGATGATTTTGCGAGCTCTGCTCAGGAGGCTGGGACTCGCTACCGACAGCCCCCAGCTGCGCATCATCGCGACGTCGGCCTCTCTCAACGAATCAGACGAGGGCCGTACGTACCTTGAGGAATTCTTCGGTGTCGATCCTGAAAGTTTCACCATCGAAGCCGGTCAGCAAATCACTGTGACGCCACCAAAGCAATTGGACCCTGACCTGGTGGAGTCTGGGTCCGTCGACGTCGGCGAACTCACGCACGCGATTGCCGCAGCATGTCACGGCGGTGATGACGGTCGCATCCGGGCAACGTCACTGGAGACACTTTCGGCTCGGCTATTTCCCGACGATGCAGACGGCAAACTCATCACCGCCGCATTCCAGCTGCTGGCTAGCGCCGACCTCGCTGCTGCCCAGAAAACACCAATTCCTGTGCGAGCACACGTCTTTGTCCGCGTGCCTCGCGGAATGTGGGCTTGTTCAAACCCGGAATGTCCGGGTGTCCCTGTCCACTCGGAGGAGCGCAGGGTCGGCAGGCTGTTCAGCACTCCGTTGGGAGCATGCTCGGAATGCGGTTCGCGTGTCCTTGAGCTGCTGTACTGCTATGAATGCGGTGACATCAGTCTGGGTGGGTACATCCTGGAAGCGCACGGATCACAGACCCTGCTGTCACCGACACCGGTTGACGAAAGCCAGAGCGCAAAGCCAGTCTTCTTGCGTCCGGCGAAAGAGTTCTTCTGGTACCGGCCCGGTACCCTGGACACCTATCCAGACTGGAACAAAGACGGCCTCAAGCTCGCTTTCCAGCCCACGTCATGGAATCCCGCGCTCGGCATCGCAGACAGCGTCGGCCAGCCTTCGACCGGCGTGCGACTGGTTTTCACGGGAGACAACCCGGAAGATCGCGTACCCGCGCTCCCCGACCGATGCCCGTCGTGCGGATACAAGCCTGGTGGGCGCGTCGAGAGAGGAAAGTTCCGGGCCGGCGAGGTGACGTCAGCAATTCGAGCACACACGTCAGGCGCCGCTGCGGCGACGCAGCTCTATTTGTCGCAGCTCATTCGTTCCCTCGACGAAGGCCAGGACCCCGGGGCTGCTGACCGATCGAAAACAATTGTCTTCACTGATAGTCGTGACGACGCTGCGCGCACCGCCGCTGGTGTCGCGCGCAACCATCACCGCGACCTCACCCGGCAGGTGCTTCGCCAGCAGCTTGCACAGGGTGCCGACCCGCTGGCCTCACTCGATGCGATTGTCGCCGATCCAAGCCAGCTTCATGCCCACCCCGAGCTACTCAACGGCGCGCTCGCCCGGATGAAGCAACAGGCCGGAGCCGTACTCTCGAGTGACGATGAGTCTGCACTCGCAGAAGCGCTGCGGCAGCTCGGCACAGTTGCGACGGTTACTTTTGGCGAGATGTGCGAGCGCGTAACCGATGTCCTGATCACCCTCGGTGCGAACCCTGGGGGCAGCGACCCGTGGAACCAGCAGCTCGAAGACGACCTCGACGGCGAAACCCCTTGGTATCGCGCATTTCGACCGCCGCAGCCAGGCCTGTGGAAAGAACCGCCGATCACCAACGGGCAAGCTAAGCTCAAATCAGCACTCCGATCTGCTGTCGTCGACGCGACGTTTGATCGCGCTCGCCGCGACCTCGAGTCTGTTGCTATCGCGCGCATCGATGTCACCGGTTGGGCGCCGGTACCCGGCCCGCTGAACGAGATTCAGCAGGGAGAGGTGCTCAGCACAACTCTTCGAATCCTCGGCCTCATGGGTCGAACCGAAGGGAGCAGCCGCGGCGGCGTGGAGGAAGTAGCGATAGCTCCCAAACCAATCCGCAGCTACCTTGCGGCGCTCGCAAGCACTAGCGGGCTCGATGAAGAGCTGCTCAACGATCAGCTCGTGACTCTCATGGGTGATCAGGCTGTCTCCCGCGCGGTCAGCGGATGGCTCCTCAAGACCACATCGGCTGACTCGACCCTCAGGTTCCAGCCGCCGGGTCAATCGGTGTGGCGATGCACTCGATGCAATTTCACGCATCTCCAGCCCAGCCTTGGAGTGTGCGCCAACCGGCAGTGCTTCGCTGCAGGCCTCGAAGAGGAGCCCATTCCCACTGAGGCCGACGACTACTACTCGTGGCTCGCACATCGCGAACCACGGCGCCTTGCGATCGCGGAACTAACCGGACAGACAAAGCCGCTTGCAGTCCAGCGTGATCGCCAGCGTTGGTTTAAAGGTGCGTTTACACAGTCAGAGAATCACCTTGCCGACGGGCTCGATGTTCTTTCAGTTACAACGACGATGGAGGTCGGCGTCGACATCGGCTCCCTCCGTTCAACACTGATGGCGAACATGCCTCCGCAGCGATTCAACTATCAACAGCGCGTCGGCCGTGCGGGCCGGTCCGGGCAGGCGTTGAGCTTCGCGCTCACGATTTGCCGTGATCGGACGCACGACGAGTACTACTTCAACCGGCCCGAGCGGATTACCGGAGATGTACCTCCACAGCCCTTTCTAGATCTCGCTCGACCACGGATCGTTCAGCGCGTTGTGACCAGCGAATGTTTGTACGAGGCGTTCGCCGCCCAATCGCCTGCTCCGACCTGGACACCCAACAGTAACCACGGATCATTTGGGCAGATCGACGAGTGGACTCCGCTGTTCCGCGAGGGGGTCGCCGAGTGGCTTCGGACTTCGCCCACCGTCGACGTAATCGTCAAACAGCTAGCGGCGCACACCCCCCTAGCACCAGGTGAACGCGACAGCGTGAGGGACTTCGTCAAGACCGGGCTTGCAGCACGGATCGATGACGTCGTCTCCGCCGAAGCGGGTGCCGCCGATACAGAGCTGAGCACCGCGCTCGCGAGGCACGGTGTCGTGCCGATGTTCGGATTCCCAACTCGGGTCCGCWCCCTGTGGGGCCGCCAGGTCCGCACGAAGAACGATCTGAATCGGCACGCCGTAAGTGACAGAGCGCTCGAGCTTGCAGTCCGGAGCTTCGCACCGGGCGCTGAGGTAGTTAAGGATGGGCTCGTCCATACTGCAAACGGCTTTGCTGCCTACACCGTGAAAGGCAACAGCGTTTCCGCCGTCGACCCTCTGGGCAGCCCCCGGCCGGTCAGCTCGTGTGACGCGTGCGGACAGACCACACTGTCTTCAGTACTCACCTGCAATGCCTGTGGGAGCACCATGACGCAGATGAGCCTGTACCAGCCCCGCGGGTTCCGTACAACCTACTATCCGCGAGCGTTCAATGATGACCAGGAAGTCCTCAACACGACGTCATCGCCTGCCCTGATTCCAGGCGATTCGCCAACCAGGACAGCACAGCTCGACCACCTCAAGCTCGACTTATACGAACAAGCACAACTTGTCACGATCAATGACAACTTCGGGCGTGGGTACGAGTTCCAGAGACGCGCTGACCGATCCGTGATCGCGGACACGCCACGTGGTGGCGCGGGCACCATGAACACGATCGGCGAGGTTCGTGTCACCGATGCGCTTCTCGTCACTCCTGGTCCACTTGACATCGGATCTGGAACCATCGCCCTGTATGGCCTTCCCTCCGGCAAGGCTGCCTACACTTCGTTCGCGGAAGTGCTTCGACGCGCGGCACAGGTCCTGCTTGACCTGGATTCGGTCGAGATCGCAGCAGGTCTCGTCCCTATGAGACTGTCGGCGGCCGCGAACAATGGGCAGGTGACGGACCAAGTGGGTGCCGGTGTCTTCCTCGCCGACACCGCCGAAAACGGCGCGGGCTATGCACTTGAGCTCGGCGAGCCGCAGGCCTTCCAGCGACTCCTCACCGATGCGCTTCACGAACTCCGCAGACTCTGGGAAGACCCCCATCATGCAGACACGTGCGATACGTCGTGTCCTGACTGCCTGCGGTCGTACAACAACGCTCGCCGACATCCACTCCTCGACTGGCGACTTGCACTCGACATGCTGGAGCTCACGACGGGCTCGCCGGTCGAGGCCTCGCGTTCGCTGCCCTCCGCAGCAAGATGGATGGATACTGCCGCCGCGGGTTTGAACGGCTCCAAGATGTGCGTCCTGAATTCACTCCCAGCAGTGACCAGGAGCGACAAGTGTGTCCTTCTCACCCATCCGCTTTGGCGCGTAGAAGATGACTACCTCGGTCAGCAACTCCGGTGTGCAATCGAGTCAGCCCAGCTTGAGTATCGAGCCGTGGGGACTCACGACGTGCGTGACTTCCGGCGGAATCCCATCGCGATTTGGAAGTATCTTCAATGACCAGTCGCCGATGGGCGACCCAAGAATCCTGAGACCGTCGCCTCCGAAGCGGGAGGTGGCTAAACCAGGACTCCATCCGGTCCAGGACGGTTCATCCTGAGAGGTCAGACACCAGGTAGCCAAGTACCCGACCTCTCAGGACAGCACAGTCATAGCTGTAGGGCTTCTTGAATCAGAATGTGACGAATACGAGGATCTGTACATGCGAGCTATAGAGTTCGCGAGGCTACAGTCTCACGTCGACCGCTCGACCGAACTCACTGCCGGCCCCGGCCCCGGCACCTCTGGTCGAGCTTTGCCATGCTGATGCAATGGTCGATCATCTCAGCAAGGACGGTCGTTCACGAAACATGGCCGCGATCCGGAGTAAGAACACCAAGCCTGAACTCGCACTCCGAGCGGCACTAAGGAATGAGGGGGTCACTGGATATCGCATACACAAGGCGGACCTCCCTGTGGCGTGTCCCCCGTGAACCGGTCCGGGTGGTTCTAGAGTCCTGATTGCCCTGTTGAGGGCGGAGAAGGGACGATAGGGATCATGGCGGGACGGAAGCGTCACTCGGCTGAGGACATCGTGCGCAAGTTGCGCCGAGCCGATGAACTGGCGGCCGAGGGCAAGAACGGCGAGGAGATCGCCGCCGACCTCGAGGTGTCGGCGGCCACCTTGTACAACTGGCGCCGCCAGTACGGCGGTA
>NZ_LZMP01000010.1:0-99373 GCF_001691435.1 Gordonia sp. UCD-TK1
AAATCGCACCGCGATCGGTTCGTACTGGCGTGGTGACGCCGATGAGGTCGGCGACGAACGCAGCGCCTCGGCGATGGCCTCGAGTACGGCGATGACCGCGGCGATCAGCCGGGCGACCAGATCGCCGATCTCGGCGAGCAACGAGGTGATCTCCCCCGACGCCCCGGAGAGCGCATGTCCGAGCGGACCACCGTCGGCGAAAGCGGCGAAACCGGGGCGCGTCCCCGTTGCGTCCGCACCACCGGCGGTGGCCGACTGCGGAGCCGGCGCGAAGAGCGCGGCCAGGTGGTCGATCTGGGCGGCCAGTCCGAGCAGCAGGTCGCGCACCGGATCGGCGGGTCCGTCGCGACGTCCGTCCGCGGACCCGTCACCGGCCTGCCGGAACGTCTCGTCGTCCGTGCCCATCGCCAACTCTCCCCTTCTCCCGGCCCCGCGCGAACACCCACCCGCGTGTCTGTCGTCGGGGTCATCGGCACCGTACCCTGCCGTCTCGAACGGTGCGGTCTGGCGAACGTACCCCGCCCGGGCGGAATCATTCCACCGTCGCCGTCCCACCTGGCCGTCGGGAACTGGGCGGCGTCGACGTACCGGGGCCGAGGAACCGGCTCAGTTCTGCGGCCGGGGCCACACCGCCGGATCGGGGACGAAGCCGATGCCCAGGGTCGTGCCGTCCCAGTCGGCGTCGACGACCGTGCAGCGCCGTAGCACCGACGGCAGCCGCACCGGATGGCGAAATCCCGCGATCGTCACCAGGAGGTCGTCTCCGCTGCGCCCGAGCGCCAGCGAATCCGGTTCCGGTAGGCGCTGCGGCCACGACAACCGGTACACCGGACCGGCCGGCTTGCCGCTCACGCGCCCCTGGCCCGCCTCGACCTCGGCCGCGGCCGAACCCCGGGGGACGCCGTGCGGTGCCGGCAATGAGACCGAGAGCTTGCGGAGCCGCGCCATGCGATCGATCGCACCGGACGATTTCTCGACCACCTCGACGACGACGGAACGCGAACCGTCGGAACCGGCGAGTTCGGCCCGCACCATGTCCGCGACCTCGGCCGCCGGTTCGGCGCCGACGCCCGCGTTGACCTGGACCGAGGCCAGCGGCAGGCCCATGAGGTCGGCGGCGGCGAGATGGTGGCCGGTGAGTCGTCGGCTCCGGTCGTCGGCGGCGAGAACGAGGTGCACCGCCACCGCATGCGGATCGGCGAACAGTTCGGCGATGTCGAGGCAGTCCCGGTCGATGGCGTCGACCGCGGCCGTCAATTGCGCGACCATCGGACGCTCGGAAGCCATCGCGAGGCGTCGGTGACGCGGCCAGAACCGGTTGAGGGCCTGGCTGAGAACTGCTCCGCCACGGAGGAACTGGAGTGGGTCACCACACCCGGAACAGTCGACGACGATCCGCTGCCACCGGCCGCTGATCGCCTCGTCCCGGATACGGCGCAGGAGCAGGAAGTCGTCGATCCCGGGCAACGAGGTGAGCTCGGCGGGGTCGATCCCGGCCAGGGTGCCGACGCCGGGCAGGGCCGTCTTGCTGCGGCTCACGGTGTGCTCGAGCACCTCGACGAACGCCGACCATGTGCGTTCGGTGAGGTCCAGTCGGTCCAGGGTCAACAGGTGCAGGTATTTGGACACCGCGACGGGCTCGCCGGGCCGGCGGTACACCCGTGCCCAGTCGGGAACCGGCGACCAGCGGTCGACGGTGATGAGGAGCGTGTCGGATTCGGCTGCCGACAGGCCCGACCGGGGCACGGCCTTGGCCGCCCGGGAGGTGCCGGGACGCTGGGTCGCGCCGGCGGCCGCGACCGCGGAGACACCGGAACCCCCCGGCCCGAGCACGATGTGGATGGGTGTGAGATCGATCAGCCTTCGACCCTCTTCTTGAGGTCGTTCAGCGCGGCATCGGTGATCGCCTTCTCGGCTCGCCGCTTCAGCTGGCCGATCATGGGCACCTGCAGGTCGACCATGAGTTCGTAGGTCACCTTCGTCGATCCCGGGACCTGTTGGGTCAGCACGTACCGTCCGCGCTGATCCTTCTGCAGATCGCTCGACACCAGACGCCACGACACCGCCGAGGCATTCCGATCCCATTCGTAGGCAAGCACATACGTGTCTTGGAGGACGCCGGCGTCGAGCACGAACCGGACCTCGAGGGCGCGGCCGGCTTCATCGGTGCGCAGCACCTCGACCTCGCGCGCGGCGGTCACCCACTCCGGGTAGTGCTCGAAGTCGGCGATGACGGCGAGGATGGCGTCGGCGTCGGCGCCGATGACGATGTCGCGTTCGGTGTGGTCGGCCATCACCGCATCCCGGCCGACTCGAGACCGGCGGCGGGACCACCGACGACACGGCCCTTCTCCAGCAGTCGCTTGACCTCGAAGGAGACCTCTTTGCCCGTCACGCGGCGCAGCTTGTTCTCCTCGGCCAGCACGTCGGCGCGGGTGCGGGGGTCGTCGGGCAGCGGACCGGTGGGTTCGGCGTGGAGGAAGTAGTGGAGCACGAAGCCGTCGAGGACCGCCTCGTTCCAGATCTCCATCGTCCCCGACACCGGACCCGCGACCTGCCAGCGCACGCCCTGCTCGCCCCGGTCCTCGGTGACCGCCAGACGCAGGTCCGGCCACCACCGGCGCCAGTTGGCGGGGTCGCCGATCACGGCGGTCGCCAACGGCGGCGCCGCGGCGACGAAGACCTCGTCGGCCACCTGGATGCTCGTCACGCCCACTAGCTTCACATACTCGTGTCGGCGCAGGGTAGTGCACCCGAAACCGACGTCGCGATGAGTCCGATTCCGTGTCGGGGATACGATTCGGTGACTGATGTCTACTGAAGGGTAACCACGATGGGCGAGTACAGCGTGCCCGCGAAGTTCTCGATCGGCGACGACGAGAACTGCACGAACATCATCTTCGGCCTGGCGCAGCGATCACCGCAGCACATCGTGTTCCGCCACAAGCAGGGCGACCGGTGGGAGCCGGTCACCGCCGCCGAGGCCGCCTCCCGCATCTCCGCCATCACCAAGGGCCTGATCGCCTCCGGCGTCAACCCCGGGGACCGGGTGGCGCTGCTGTCGCGCACCCGCCTCGAGTGGAATCTCTTCGACTTCGCGATCTGGTCCGCGGGCGCGATCACCGTGCCCATCTACGATTCGTCCTCCGCCGGCCAGATCGAATGGATCATGCAGGATTCCGGTGCGGTCGCGATCGTCCTGGAGGACGACGGACATCGCGCCGAGTTCGAGTCCATCGACTCCCTGACCACGCCGGTGACCGTCTTCCAGATCGACCGCACCGACGGGCCGGGTGCCGTCGGCGAGCTCGTCGCCGCCGGTGCCGACGTCCACGACGACGAGGTCGCGGCCCGCCGGGCCACCGTCAGGGCCGCCGACCCGGCGACGCTGATCTACACCTCGGGGACCACCGGACGGCCCAAGGGCTGCGAACTCACCCACGCCAACATGCTGTCGGAGGTGCGGGCGGTCCTCGCCGGCGACCTCCTCGATCAGGTCATCGCCCGCGACGAGAAGCGTCTGCTGATGTTCCTTCCCCTCGCCCACGTGCTCGCCCGGGCCATCACGCTCGTCGCCATCGAGGCAGGCATCGAGGTGGGACACACCAGCGACATCCCGAACCTGGTGGACGAGTTCGCCGTCTTCAAACCGTCGCTCATCCTGTCCGTGCCGCGCGTGTTCGAGAAGGTGTACAACACCGCCCGGCAGAAGGCCCACGACGGCGGCAAGGGAAAGATCTTCGACGCCGCGTCCGAGACCGCGATCGCCTACTCGCAGGCGACGGAGAAGGGGCAGGTCGGTCTCGCGCTGAAGGTCAAGCACGGCGTCTTCGACGCGCTCGTCTACAAGAAGCTCCGGGCCGCCCTCGGTGGCGAGTGCCAGATGGCGATCTCCGGTGGCGCGCCGCTCGGCGCCCGCCTGGGTCACTTCTTCTCCGGCGTCGGTGTGCCCGTCTACGAGGGGTACGGCCTGACCGAGACCACGGCGGCCTTCAGCGTGAACACCCCGTCGGCGTCGAAGATCGGCAGTGTCGGGAAGCCGTTGTCGGGCAATGCTGTTCGGATCGGCGATGACGGAGAGGTGCTGCTGCACGGCGGTGTCGTCTTCACCGAGTACTGGCAGAACCCCGAGGCGACCGCATCCGCGGTCGTCGACGGCTGGTTCCATACCGGCGACCTCGGCACCGTCGACGCCGACGGCTTCATCACCATCACCGGCCGCAAGAAGGAACTGATCGTGACCGCGGGCGGCAAGAACGTCTCCCCCGCCGGACTCGAGGACGTCATCCGCGCCAACGCCCTGATCTCGCAGGCCACCGTCGTCGGCGACGCGAAACCGTTTGTGGCCGCCCTGATCACGATCGATCCGGAGGCGTTTCCGGCGTGGAAAGAGCGCACCGGCAAGCCGGCAACCGCGACGGTCGCGGACCTCGCCGACGACGCCGACCTGCGCGCCGAGGTCCAGTCGGCCGTCGACCTCGCCAACAAGACGGTGTCACATTCAGAGGCCATCAAGAAGTTCCGCATCCTGCCGACCGACTTCACCGAGGAAACCGGCGAGATGACGCCGACCCTCAAGGTCAAGCGCAACGTCGTCGTGGAGAAGTTCGCCGGCGACATCGAGGCGATCTACCAGCGGTGAGCTCCCCGCCGGCGCCGGTTGCTCCTCAGAGCAACTGGCGCAGGCGGGCCGCCATCTGGCTCCACTGCCAGTTCTCGACGACGTAACGCCGTCCGGCCCGGCCCATCTCGGCCGCGGCCGCGCGATCACCGAGGATCGCCAGGATCGCCAGGGCGACCGCGTCGACATCGGTGCCGTCGACGGCCGTGCCGGTGACCCCTTCCTCGATGGTCTCCGGCGCCCCACCGGACAACCCGGCGACCACGGGCACGCCCGACGCCGATGCCTCCAGGTAGACGATCCCCAGGCCTTCGACGTCCAGCCCGCGTCCCCTCGTCCGGGACGGCATCGCGAAGACGTCCGCGATGTTGTGGTACGCCGCGAGGTCGTCGGCGGGCACCGAGCCGGTGAAGATCACATGGTCGGCCACGCCCGTGTCGGCCGCGAGGTCGCGCAGGGTCTTCCCGTAGGGACCACCGCCCACGATGACCAGCGTCGCGTCGGGGATGGTGCGTCGGATCAGCGGCAGGGCGCGGATCAACACATCCTGGCCCTTACGGGGCACCAGCCGCGACAGGCAGAGGATCGTCGGACGCTCCCCTAGGTCGAGATGTTCGCGAAACCGCTGTCGCAGCACCGAATCCGGGGCGAACCGCTCGGTGTCGACGCCGGGGGGCAGGTGTTCCAGGGCCGCGCGGGCGCCGAAGGCCGACGCGAACCGGCCGCGGGTGTATCGGCTGACGAAGGTGATCACATCGGTGTGGCGGCCGATGTGCCCGAGCACCTGCCGCGCGCCCGGCAGCATCGACCACCCGACCTCGTGACCGTGCGTGCTGGCGATGATCCGCTGGGCGCCCGCGCGACGCATCGCCGGCGCCAGCACGGCCAGCGGCGCGGCCGCGCCGAACCACACCGTCGAGATCTGTTCGCGGCGCACGATCTCCGCGGCACGCCGCGCCACGAACGGGGTGGGGAGCATGAGCGTCGTCGGGTGCCGGTACACCCGATACGGGGCGGCCGCGTCGAACTTCTCGTGCGAGTCACCACGCCAGCGCGGCGCGTAGACGACCACGTCCTCCGGCGGCAGCAGGTCCACCAGATTCTGCAGGTAGGACTGGATCCCGCCCGGACGGGGCGGAAAGTCGTTGGTGAGCAACAACGTTCGAGACATCAACGGGCCTGCACTTCGAGCCACCGCTGCCACCCCGCGACCAGTTCGGCACGCGTCAGCCCGAGACTCGAGGCGATCGCCGTGTCCTGCGCCGCGGGCAGGGCCGACGCCGCGACCCCCATGTACATCTTCTTCAGCCGCGCCTCGTCGAATCGATCGGCGACGTAGGCGGCCAGCGACCACGCACTCTGATAAGCCACCTGTGAAGTCTGACCGTCCATCGCGAAGTCGGTGTCGGCGGGTGGCCCGGTCGGAACTCGACCGGCACGCACGGACGCGATCAGGTCGGGTGCGGCATCCGCGATCCTCGTGTGAGTCCCTTTGCGCCCGACGTATTCGGCCACGCCCTCGGTGATCCAGAGCGGCGCGTCGAGCGCGGTGTGAACGCGGGCCGCGACATGGGTCAACTCGTGCCGGAGAACCACCGCGAGCGTCGGTGCGGCGAGTTCCCGGGCCGCCGGGGTCAGGATGATGCGCTGTCCGGTCGCGGTGCGCTGGACCAGGTCGAGGCTGCTGAACACGGTCGCGGCCGCCGCGGTCCCGGTCGCCGCTCGGCCCTCGGGTACGAGGGCGGCGAACTCGTCGTCGGTCGCCGTGGCGACCACGACGGCGCGGCGATCCCAATCGTCGCCCCAGAAGTCACTGACGGCATCCACCGCCCCGGGCAGCTCCCGCTGCAGCGTCGCCACCGTCGAAGACGTTCGGGGATACGAGGCGACCACCGACGTGCCGCCTGCGGTCGCGGTGTTGGCCACCTGGAGTCCGGGCAGCTCCCACATCTGAGTGGGTGCGGATTCTCCTCCCAGGGCCGTGGCGTCTCCGACGAGGCGCCAGGCCTCGCCGTAGCGGGCGACCACGAACTGGGTGCCGACGACCACCTCGGCCTCGTCGACTCCCGGGACCCCCTCGCCGCCGAGCGCATAGCGCAACTCCACCGGAGCGACCCACGAGTCCGAACTCCCCCCGGCATCGAGGAGCTCCTGCAACTCACCGGGTACGAGCACCTCCGCCTCTTCGGTGGGCGCAAGCTGATAACCGAACCGTGCGAGCCGCAGGGTGCCGCTGCCACCGTTCCGCGGCGTGAACCGGCTGGGCGCGAAACCCGCGGCGGCCGTGACGAATCTGTCCTTGAACGCCGGGGTGGCAGCGGTGTCGACGAGGGTGCCGATCGCCCGCACATCCCCGGAACGCACCGCTTCGGTGAGCGCGTCGAGCAACCGCGTCACGCCCGCCGCTCGATCACGCTCGTAGACGTTGACCGCGGCGCTCGACGACACGGGCGCGGCGGACGAGCCGGGCCCGTCGGGCACGTCGCCCGTGCCGCACGCGGTGGCAACTGCGATGACCAGAACGACCACGGCCGAGACGAGGCCGGCGCGCCCGCGCGGTGAGGTCACCGGTGGGACTAGAACCGGCGGGCAGAGTTGTACGGTCCGGCCTCGTCGAGCGGCTCGACCTTGACCGGCACACCGAAGGTCGAGGCGTGGATGACATAGCCGTCACCGACGTACATACCGACGTGATGGGCATCGGGATAGTAGATGACCAGGTCACCGGGCTTGAGGTCGTTCTTCTCGACCGGCTGACCGCCGGCCATCTGCGCCTGGCTCGATCGCGGGATGGTCTTGCCGGCCTGCCGGAACGCCCACACCATGAGTCCCGAGCAGTCGAACGAATTCGGTCCGGTGGCGCCCCACACGTAGGGGTCACCGATCCGGGTGAGGGCGGCGTGGGTGGCGATCAGTCCGGCGGCGGTGCCCTTGGGCACCAGTCGCGGATCGAAGTCGAAGGTCGGACCGCGCAGAGCCGCCAACTGCTTGCCGGTCATCGACTTGTAGATCGACCGGATCTGGATCGCCTGGAGCTGCAGGTCGGCTTGCTTCGTCTGGAGGTCACCACGGACCCGTTCGGCGCGGGAGACCGCCTCGGAGGCGGCCACCGCCGTGCGCTCGGCATCCTTCTTCGCGACAGCGGTCCTGGCCCGTACCTTCTTGATCGCGGTCAGGTCCACCGACGCCTGACGCGAGATCATGTCGAGACCCGACATCTGGTCCAGGAGCGCCTGCGGGGAGTCGCTGACCATCACGGCGTACAGTCCGCTGACCCGCGCGCCCTGATAGCTGGCGCGGACGATCGCGTCGACTCGGTTCTGGTGCACGGCGAGCTGGGCGCGGCTGGTGTCCAGCGTCTGCTGCGCCTCGGCCGCGGCTTTCTTGGCCGCCGCCACGATGCCGCGCTGCTTGTCGTACTCGATCTTGGCGTTGTGCATCGCCTCGGTGGTCTTCTCCGCGTCGATGCCCAGTTGCTTGTAGCGGTCGAGCAGCTGATCGGCCGAGCGCGCGGGCACCGCACGGGCGTCCCCGACGCCGCCGGCGACGGTCGGTGCCAGAACGGCGAACGCCGACAGGACACAGAGCGCCACCATCAGCGGACCCGAACGCATCCTCGGCCGCATCGCGCGACCACGCCCCTCCCCGATCAGCACGGTCTACTCACTCCCTCGTGTGTGCTCGTCGATCCCTGAGCATCCCGGGCCCCTGCACCCGTACCCCGCGTCCCGTCGACCACCCTAGGCGGCCGACCGGCCCCCGGGACTGGTTCGGGCGGATCGCAATCCACGCGATCCGCCCGTCCAGAGACCTTCGTGCTCAGTCTGTTCGTGTTCAGTTGTCGTCAGTACCGACGGATGCCCGTCAGGGTCCACTCCTTGACGGCGTCGCGCTTGACCGGCGTGCCGTAGTTGGACGAGTGGACGAACTGACCGTTGCCGACGTAGATGCCGGCGTGGCCGCCACCGTTGAAGATCATGACGTCGCCGGGCTTGGCCTCGGAGTACGACACCGCGCGTCCGCCGCCGAGCTGGCCGTAGCTGTCGCGCGGGATGTTCTTGCCGGCCTGCTTGTAGGACCAGTAGATGAGGCCCGAGCAGTCGAATGCGTTGGGGCCGGCGGAGCCGTAGGAGTACGGCGCACCGATCTTGCTCTCGGCGGCCTTTACCGCCTTCTGACCGGCGGTCAGCTGCGGCTGGCCCAGGGGCGCGCCGCCACCCTGCGGGCGGAACTGCTGCGGGATCTGCTCCGGCGCGATACCCGGCACGGTGAACTGCCCCAGGTTGGGGATCTCGACCGTGGCGGCGGGCGACTTCTTCACCGGCGTGGCCTCAGGCGCGGGCTTGGCCTCCGGGGCCTTCGCGCCGGGCAGGGCCGGGATCTCGAAAGTGCCCAGCGGGGTGTGGACCGGGGCGGCGAGAGCAGGGCCGGCGGCTGCGGCGAGCGAACCGAGTGTGATCGATCCAGCGATCACCGCCTTCTTGGCGACCGTGCTGCCACGATTGGGCTGTTCCAAACGATGTTTGGCCACGAAGCGAGTTCTCCTTCAGATCTTCCTCTACCGCCGACCGAGTTAGCTGTCGGGTTCGGGCCGGAAGAGTGGCCCTACACGTTTTCGCGCATGAGGTATCCACTGGACACTCATGCATGGCAACGCGATTCACCCCGATTCGGATCGGTTTCGACCGAGTCGCATCAGTGGTGATGCGCTCCGACGAGCCCGTCCGAAGGTTGTGGTTCCCCGGTTCGCCCGCGAGGGCGATTGAGCGGTGACTACTGCGGACCACTTCTGTTGAAGCGGGACGCTCCGCAAAGGTCTCGGAAAGGTTACGAAATCGGATGCGCTCTGTCCACTAAGCGACAGACAGCCAAACCTCGGCCGCTTCTCAGCCTGCCCTGAGGACGGTCACAGAAGCGCGTCGATCCGGCGCCTGAACTGCGGTTTTGGCTGATCTTGCAGATCGTGCAGCGCCGCTGGTCACCATTGCAGCAGCCTGCAGAACGTCGATGGCGAGGTCCAGTTCGGCATCCGCGTCCGAGGTGGCCGCCGTTACCGAACCTCCACCTTCGTGGGACATATCGTCCCAGCTCGGACCACCAAACAGCACTGTCATCATGCACCCGTCGCAAGCGACGGGACGAGCCGGGCAGCGCGCACAATCGACGTACATAATGTGATCTCCATCTCATCTGGCGAGGGTGGGCCGCGGCGGCCCCGTTACGGGTCGTTGTGACCGTGAGAAGACCGCATTTCTCACGTCCAGGTGGAGACTAGGGGCGCCCACCGACAAGTCCGTCGAACAGCGATCGACACAGCAGTCACACGGGTCACACGACACGATGTCGGAGCGTCGCGGTCGCGATGTCGGTGGATCGAACTAGTGTTCGCCGGGTGACGCAGACCAGCGTGGACGGCTCGCCCGCGGGGCAGCTCACCTTCGCCGACCTGGAGGCCGCCGACCAGGGGGCCACGGGTGAGACGACGAACGAATTCAGCGACCGGTCGCTCTTCGAGACGACCCTCGTCGTCGTCGACCTCGAGACCACCGGGTCCGACCCGGTCCGCGACCGGATCACCGAGATCGGCGCGGTCAAGATCCGCGGCGGCGAGGTGGTCGGCGAGTTCGCCACGCTGGTCGACCCCGGCCGGCCGATCCCCCCGCAGATCGTGACCCTCACCGGCATCACCACCGCGATGCTGACCGACGCCCCCCGGATCGAGTCGGTGCTGCCGTCGTTCTTCGAGTTCGCCCGCGGCTCGATCCTGGTGGCCCACAACGCTCGTTTCGACATGGGTTTCCTTCGGCAGAACGCGATCCGGCTCCACCTGCCGTGGACGTTCAGCCTCAGCCTGTGCACGGTGACCATGGCCCGGCGCATCCTCAGCCGTGACGAGGCGCCGACGGTCAAGCTCAGCGCGCTCGCCGACCTGTTCGACGTCTCCGTGCGGCCCACCCACCGGGCGCTCGACGATGCGCGCGCCACGGTGGAGGTCTTCCACCGGCTCCTCGAGCGCGTCGGCAATCAGGGCATCGCGACCGTCGGCGAGCTGACGTCGTATCTCCCGAAGACCGACCCGCGCCTGCGCGCCAAACGCGCACTCGCCGACCATGTCCCGGCCCGTCCCGGGGTGTACCTGTTCCGCGGCCCGTCGAACGAGGTCCTCTACGTGGGCACCGCGGTGGACCTCCGCCGCCGGGTCCGGTCGTACTTCAGTGGCAACGACCCGCGCCGCCGCATCGCGGAGATGGTGCTCCTCGCCCAACGGGTCGACGTCGTGGAGTGTTCCCACGCCCTGGAGGCCGCCGTCCGCGAACGCCGGCTCCTCGGCGCGCACGCACCGGCGTACAACCGACGATCGACCCAGCCGCACAAGGGTTGGTGGGTGACCCTGACCGAGGAACGCTTCCCCCGGCTCAAGGTCAGCCGAACACCCACCGACGAGTCGATCGGCCCGGTGGGCAACCGCAACAACGCGGCGACCGTCGCCGACGTGATCTCGGCGGCCGCCGGTCTGCGCACGTGCACGACACGGCTCGGCGCGACGGGCTACCACTGGTGTCCCGAGGCCGATGGGAGGCGGCGGCCGGGGTCCTGCCGGGCGGCCACGGCGCAGCCGCAGACGGTGCCGGACTACTCTCCCCGGGTCACCGCGGCCCGCCGGCTCATGCGAGGTGAGGCCGACGAGCTCCTCGACGGCCTCACCGCGCGCCTCACCGACCTCGCCAAGGCGCACATGTTCGAGACCGCGGCGCGGCATCGGGACCGTCTCGCGCTCACGATCGACGCCCTCGCCCGCTGCCAGCGACTGGCCGCGCTGTGCGCGATCGCCGAGATCGTGGTCGCCCGGCCCGACGGTGAACGCGGTTGGCAGTTCGCGGTCATCCGGCACGGACGGCTCGCCGCCGCCGGGCGCGCCCGACGCGGCGTCTCGCCCATGCCCGTCGTCGACGCGCTCGTCGCGGCCGCGGAGACCGTGTTACCGGGCCCCGGTCCGCTGCGGGGCGCGCCGGCCGAGGAGGTCGGCCTCGTGTACCGCTGGATGACCGAACCGGGCGCGCGCATCGTGTCGACGAGTGAGCCGGTCGCCCTGCCCGCCGGCTGCGCCGAACGCCGGCTCGGCTGGTCGCAGTCGGCGCACGACGCACGTGCGGCCAGACCCGTCGCCGACTCTCGCACACGGCAGGCGAGCTGAGGGCCACGCACCACTAGGCTGGCGGCATGATCACCGCCATCGTCCTCATCCAGGCCGACATCCACCGGATCCCGGAGACCGCCCAGGCCGTCGCCGACATCCCCGGGGTCGAAGAGGTGTACTCCTGTGCGGGCGACGTCGATCTGATCGCGAAGATCCGGGTCCGTGACCACGAACAGATCGCGACGGTCGTCACCGGCCAGATCAACCGCCTACCCGGGGTTCTCAAGAGCGCGACACACATCGCGTTCCGCAGCTACTCCAGCTCCGACGTCGAGGGCGGTTTCTCCATCGGCGAGAACTGACCCGCCGAACACTGAGCCCCACAAGGATTTCGGGACAGCGTGACCGTCAGGCGGGCGCGGCGAGCCGGCCGCTGAGCTCGGCCCACCGCTGCAGCAGGTCGGCGGCGGCACCGTTGTCGATCGCATCGGCCGCCCGCTCCTTCGCGGCGCCGAGGGCATCGGTCAGTTCCGCCGAGCTCATCGGCGCCTCCTGCTCGAACGCGACGATGGCCCCGGCCGAGTTCAGCAGCACCGCGTCCCGGACCGGGCCCGTGGTCCCGGCCAGCAACTCACGGGCGATCGCGGCGTTGACCGTCGCGTCTCCCCCCTGCAGGGCGGAGAGTTCCACGCGCGCGATCCCCAGATCCGTCGGGTCGACGGTGAGTTCGTTCACCTGCCCGGCGACGACCTGCCAGACCGTCGACGTGGTGGTGGTCGTCAGTTCGTCGAGACCGTCGTCGCCGCGGACCACCAGCGCGGAGCCGCCGCGCTCGGCGAAGGCCCGCGCCAGAACCGGCGCGAGGTCGGCGAAGGCGCAGCCGATCAGCCCCCGGCTGGGTGTCGCCGGGTTGGTCAGCGGCCCCAGCACGTTGAAGACCGTCGGGATGCCGATCTCCTTGCGCGGCGGACCGGTGAAGCGGAACGCCGGATGGAACACCGGCGCGAAGCAGAAGCCGATCCCGAGTTCCGACACGCACTGCGCGACCGCGGCGGCGTCGAGGGAGATGTCGACGCCGAGCGCCTCCAGCACGTCGGCACCGCCGCTCTTCGACGACGCCGCACGGTTGCCGTGCTTGACCACCGCGACGCCCGACGCAGCGATCACGATCGACGTCATCGTGGAGATGTTCACCGTGTGCGACCGGTCGCCGCCGGTCCCCACGACGTCGACGGCCGGGCGACCGACGTCCACGAGCGTCGCGTGGTCGAGCATCGCGCGGGACAACCCGAGGAGCTCCGCCGGTGCGGCACCTTTCATCTTCACGCCGACGCCGAACGCGGCGATCTGGGCTCCGGTCGCACTGTCGGTCATGATCTCGTTCATCGCCCACGCCGCCTCGTCGGCGTCGAGGTCGAGGCGATCGGTGACCTTGCCGAGGATCTGCGGCCAGCTGAAGTCAGACTGTGCGGTGCTCACGGGGAGTCAGCATATTCGTGTTCAGAGCGGCGGACGCTGGAGGACGGCCCACTCGCGTGCGAATCCGCCGTGCCGCGAACCCAGGCTCGCCATCCGGGACCGTTCCTGGGACAGATGCATCGCGTCGAGCAACTGGACCCGCGCCAGGACCAGGACCACGAGCCGGTCGTCGCGCGGTGCCGGCCTCGGCCCCCAGCGTTCGTCGTCGACGGACTCGTAACCGTCGAGCGCGGCCACCGCGGCCGCGTCGGCCCGCCGGTCGGGTGGCACCTCGACGACGTGCCGGAGGATCACCTCCTCCGCGGCTCGCCACGACGACGCGTCGAGGGCCACCGAACTCGCGATGGCGTCGTCGTCGGACCGGGCCACCACCTCCACCTGCTCACGCAGCGTCAGCGGACCGGCGCCGACACGCGGGCGCAGCCGTGAGCGGAGCCGCGCCAGGCGACCCTGCTCGACGAGTCGGCCGTTGAGATCACGGGGGCCGGGCGGCGCCGAACTGGACATGAACACACGGTAGCGAGCCGGGCGTCCGCCACGCCCTTCCCGGACACGCCGAAGGTCGCCCGATTCGGGCCCGGACCTGCACCGGGAGAATTAATCGGGGGCAATTTCCGACCCGGGTGGCCACGGCTTACTACGAACCGTCATACTTCACTTGTGACAAGCGCTGTAGGTACCTCAGGAACAGCCATCACCTCGCGCGTGCACTCGCTGAACCGGCCCAACATGGTCAGCGTCGGCACGATCGTGTGGCTGTCCAGTGAGCTCATGTTCTTCGCTGGCCTCTTCGCGATGTATTTCGTCGCCCGTGCCAACTCCGCCGTCGGCTGGCCGCCGCCACCGACCGAGCTGAATCTCGCCCTCGCCATCCCGGTGACGACGATTCTCATCCTGTCGTCGGTGACGTGCCAGATGGGTGTCTTCGCCGCCGAGCGCGGTGACGTCTTCGGCCTCCGCCGCTGGTACGTCATCACCCTCATCATGGGAACGATCTTCGTGATCGGGCAGGCGTACGAGTACACCGTGCTGGTCGGCCACGGCACGACCCTCGCGTCGGATGCGTACGGCTCGGTCTTCTACATGACGACCGGGTTCCACGGCCTCCACGTGATCGGCGGTCTGATCGCGTTCGTGTATCTGCTCATCCGGACCAAGCTGTCGAAGTTCACGCCGGCGCAGGCAACCGCGGCCATCGTCGTCTCCTACTACTGGCATTTCGTCGACATCGTGTGGATCGGGCTGTTCGTCACGATCTACTTCATCCGATGACGCCGGCCCGCTCCAGCACGACCGAGCGCAGCTCGATCTAACAACAGTCCGTCCCGCTTAGTAGAGAGTCACAGATGAGTTCATCTCCACCGCGTCCGTCGGATAGCGGCACCGAGGTCGGACCCGATGCCTCGGCCCGACGCTCCTCTGCACGCGACGCCGGCCGCCGCGCCAAAGCACGACGCAAGCTCCGTCGGCGCGCAGGCGGCACCATCGTGCTGCTGGCCGGCCTCGTCATGGCGGGTGTGCTCGCCTCGGTGTTGACCCCCGAGCCGCAGGTCGCGGTCGCCGACGAGAGCAACGCCGCGATGATCGACGACGGTCGCAAGCTCTACGAGACCTCGTGCATCACCTGCCATGGCGCGAACCTCCAGGGCGTGCCCGAGCGCGGTCCCGCACTTCTCGGCGTCGGCGACGCCGCCGTGTACTTCCAGGTGTCGACCGGACGTATGCCGGCAGCGCGTGGTGAGGCGCAGGCCCAGCGCAAGCCGGCCAAGTTCACCACCGAGCAGATCGACCAGCTCGGCGCCTACATCCAGGCCGAGGGTGGCGGGCCGCAGGCGCCGCGCAATGCCGACGGCACCGTCGCGCAGGAGTCGCTGCGCGGCGACAGCATCGGACGCGGCAGTGAGCTGTTCCGATTGAACTGCGCTTCCTGCCACAACTTCACCGGCCGTGGTGGCGCACTGTCGTCGGGCAAGTTCGCGCCGAACCTCGACGGGGTCAACGAGGCGCAGATCTACACCGCGATGCTGACCGGTCCGCAGAACATGCCCAAGTTCTCGAATCGTCAGCTCGATCCGGAAGAGAAGCGGGACGTGATCGCCTACGTCAAGTACGTGAGTGAGGCAAAGCCCAGCGGCGGACTCGGAATCGGCGGTTTCGGCCCGGTCAGTGAAGGCATGGTCATGTGGTTCGTCGGCGTCATCGCCATCGTCGCCGGCGCCATGTGGATGGGATCTCGAGCATGAGCGCGAACGACAAAGACGTCCCGTCGCGGGACGAACTCGAACAGATGAGCACCGATGAGCTCGTCAAACTCGGTACCAATCTCGACGGCGTCGAGATCATCCACCGGTCCGAGCGTTACACGGTGCCGGGCACCAAGGTCGAGAAGCGGGCCGAGCGCCAGGTGGCCATCTGGTTCACCGTGGCCGGCGTGTCCGCCCTCGCGTGCCTCGGCATCTTCCTGTTCAACCATTGGGAATTCGCCCTCCCGGACGATCCGAACTACTGGTGGTACACGTTCAACACGCCGCTCCTCGGCGTGACGTTCGGCCTGTCGGTGTTCGCCATCGGCGTCGCGCTGATCCTCATCACCAAGAAGTTCATCCCGGCCGAGATCTCGGTTCAGGATCGTCACGACGGTGGATCGACCGAGGTCGACAAGAAGACGATCGTCGGTCTGCTCCAGGACACCGGCGCCACGTCCACCCTGGGTCGTCGCAAGATGATCATCGGCTCCGCCGGTTTCGGTCTCGGCGCCTTCGCGGTCACCGGACTCGTCGCCTTCCTCGGTGGCTTCATCAAGAACCCGTGGGCCGAGGGCCCCGACTCGCCGCTGTGGCATTCGGGATGGTCGCCGATCTACAATCCGCCGGAAGCGCCCAACGAGACCATCTACCTGCGGCGTGACACCGGCAACCCGTTCCAGGTCGCCCTGGTCCGGCCGGAAGATCTCGACGCCGGCGGTATGGAAACCGTGTTCCCGTGGCGTCGTTCGGACGGGTTCGGCGAGTCCGAGCACTCCCGCCATCTGCTGGAGGAGGGCCTGCACCAGGTCCGCAACCCCGTCATGCTCATCCGTCTGCGTCCCGAGGATGCGGCCCGTGCGGTCAAGCGCAAGGGTCAGGAGAGCTTCAACTACGGTGACTACTTCGCCTACACCAAGGTCTGCAGCCACCTCGGCTGCCCCGCCTCGCTCTACGAGCAGCGGAGCAACCGCATCCTGTGTCCCTGCCATCAGTCGCAGTTCGATGCGCTCGAGTACGCCAAGCCCATCTTCGGACCGGCCGCACGTGCGCTGGCACAGCTGCCGATCACGGTGAACAACGAGGGCTACCTCGTTGCCGCAGGCGACTTCATCGAGCCCGTCGGTCCGGCATTCTGGGAGCGTAAGTCATGAGCATCGCCGAACGCCTCGGCACTCAAGCCGAAGAAGTGGACTCGCGGTATCACCTCGCCGCGGGCATGCGTCGCCAGATCAACAAGGTCTTCCCCACCCACTGGTCCTTCATGCTGGGTGAGATCGCGCTGTACAGCTTCATCATCCTGCTGGTGTCAGGCGTCTACCTGTCGCTGTTCTTCGATCCGTCGATGACGCGCGTGGTGTACGACGGCGCCTACCAGCCGCTGAACGGCGTGATGATGACCAAGGCGTACGAGACGACGCTGAACATCTCGTTCGAGGTGCGCGGCGGTCTCTTCGTCCGTCAGATCCACCACTGGGCGGCTCTGCTGTTCGCCGCGTCGATCATCATCCACATGATGCGCATCTTCTTCACCGGTGCGTTCCGACGTCCGCGTGAGGCCAACTGGATCATCGGTTGTCTCCTGCTGATCCTGGCGATGTTCGAGGGCTTCTTCGGTTACTCGCTCCCCGACGACCTCCTGTCGGGCACCGGCGTCCGCGCCGCCATGAGTGGCATCGTCCTCGGTATCCCGGTCGTCGGCACCTGGATCCACTGGGCACTGTTCGGCGGCGACTTCCCCGGCGTCATCATCATCCCGCGCCTCTACGTGCTGCACATCCTGCTCTTCCCGGGCATCATCCTGGCTCTGATCGGCGCACACCTCGCGCTGGTCTGGTACCAGAAGCACACGCAGTTCCCCGGCCCCGGCCGCACCGAGAAGAACGTCGTCGGCGTCCGCATCATGCCGGTCTTCGCTGCCAAGGCCGGCGCGATGTTCGCCTTCGTCACCGGCGTGCTGGCGATCATGTCGGGCGTCTTCCAGATCAACCCGGTCTGGAACATCGGTCCGTACAACCCGGCACAGGTGTCGGCCGGATCTCAGCCGGACATCTACATGATGTGGACCGACGGTCTGATACGTCTGTTCCCCGCGTGGGAGCTCTACCTGGGCAACTACACGGTGCCGATGTCGAACTGGGTCGTGCTGATCATGACCATCATCTTCGGCCTGATGTTCGCCTACCCGTGGATCGAGAAGAAGCTCACCGGCGACGATGCGCACCACAACCTGCTGCAGCGTCCCCGCGACACCCCGGTGCGGACGGCGATCGGCTCCATGGCGGTCTCGTTCTACATCCTGCTGACGATCGCATGTATGAACGACATCATCGCGTTCAAGTTCCACATCTCGCTGAACGCGACCACGTGGATCGGGCGTATCGGTCTGATCGTCCTGCCGCCGCTGGTCTACTTCATCGCCTACCGCTGGGCGCTCTCGTTGCAGCGCAGTGACCGCGAGGTACTGGCACACGGCATCGAGACCGGCATCATCAAGCGGCTGCCGCAGGGTGAGTACATCGAGATCCACCAGCCGCTCGGCCCGGTCGACAGCCATGGTCACCCGATCCCGCTCCCCTACGAGGGTGCGGCACTGCCCAAGCGGATGAACAAGCTCGGCTCCGCCGGTGCCCCGGGTACGGGTTCGATCCTCACGGCGGATCCGCCGGAGGAGCAGCTGCGCAACGTCGAACTCGAGCACGAGATCGAGGCCGGCGAGCGGAAGGCCCTCCGCGAGCTGCAGGCCAAGGGCGGCAACCCCTTCGGCGAGTAGTCACACGAGGTCGCACGACCCACCGCGGGCCGTCGAGCACCATCTGGTGCGCGACGGCCCGCGGTTCGTTGTGCGCAGTGGCTCACGTCGCCGACCGACACCACTCCCCTCCCCCGGGGTGGCTGCCGGCGCGGGTCCGATGTGGCACGGTGTACCCCATGCGCCGGTCACCTCCCCGAAGTTCCGGTCTGTCCCAGATCACCCGCGGGATGGGCACTCTCGATGCCGAGATCTACGATTCGATCGCCCGGTCCCCGAGCCCGCTCCTCGACGTGACGATGCCGATACTCACCCGGGCCGCCGACCATTCGAAGCTGTGGATGGCGATCGCTGCCGGGCTCGCCGTGTCCGGCCGTCCCTCGCTGCAGCGCGGTGCCGCACGCGGACTGGTCTCGCTCGCCGTGACGAGTCTGGTCACCAACCAGGGGGCGAAGCGGATCCGCAACCGCTCGCGGCCCTCCCACGGACTGATCCCGTTGTCCCGGCGGGGTCGTCGACGCCCGACCTCCAACTCGCTGCCGTCCGGACACTCCGCCAGTGCTGCCGCCTTCGCGGTCGGTGTGGCCGTCGAGAATCCGCCCGCGGGTCTGTTGTTGTCGGCACTGGCCGGGCTCGTCGGGCTGTCCCGGGTGGCGACCGGGGCACACTACCCCGGCGACGTGGTCGCGGGGCTAGGCATCGGCGCCGTCATCGCCACGATCGGTGCCCGTGTCGTGCCGCCCATCACCGAACCGTCGCTGTCCCTGGCCGCCCCGTCCGTCGTCGACGTGGGACCCAACCCCGACGGGACCGGGCTGGTCGTCGTCGTGAACCCGGGCTCCGCGGACGGACGGGGTCGCCGCGTGGTGGATGCGATCCGCACCGGGCTGCCGGCCGCCGAGATCATCGAGCTCGACGACACCGACGACATGGCAACCGTTTTCGCCGACGTGGCGGCCCGCGCGGAGATCCTGGGGGTGGCCGGCGGCGACGGCACCGTGGCATGTGCCGCCGCTCCTGCGCTCGCCGCCGACATCCCCGTCGCGGTCTTCCCGGCCGGCACGTTCAACCACTTCGCGCGCGACATCGGTTGCGGCACGGTGGACACCACGATCGACGCGATCCGTTCGGGTTCGGCGTCCCGTGTCGACGCGATGTGGCTCAACGACTCCCGCCTGATCCTCAACACCGCGAGCATCGGCGCGCACCCCGACTTCGTCCGGGTCCGCCGGCGCCTTCAGCGGCGCATCAGCCGGCCGCTCGCGACCGCCGCGGCCGTTCTCCACGTCCTCCGCAAAGATCCGCACGTCCGAATCGAGGTGGAGGGCCGTGTACTCGATGCGTCGCTGTTCCTCGTCGGCAACTCGATCTACCAGCCCACCGGGTTCCTACCGTCGCGACGCGTCCGGCTCGACGACGGCCTTCTCGACGTACGGATCCTCGAGACGAGCCATCGCTGGGCGACCCTGCGGCTCCTGGGTTCACTGGCGCTCGGTCGTCTCGAACGCTCCCACCTGTACCACGAGATGCAGGTCCCCGAGTTCCGCTTCACCGCGGTCGACGGCCCCGTCGCGGTGTCACACGACGGCGAGGTCGAGGAGTCGTTCTCGCAGGCCGACTTCCGCGTGGACTACCGCGTCCTGAAGGTCTTCCGGCCGGTCGGCCGGGAGCGTCCCTGACCGCTCACCGAGGGTTCCTCGGCGAAGACACGAAAGCGCCCCACCGAATCTCGGTGGGGCGCTTTCGTGGTGCGTGACGCCTGGCGGCGTTCAGTGCCTGCGCTCAGTGCTTCTCGGGACCGACGTGGTACTCGAAGACCAGGCCCGCAGCGGTGCCCATGATGACCACGGCCGCGAAGATCGCCAGCCAGAAGTTACCGGTGGCGAAGCCGACCGCGAAGGTCGAGGCGCCGAGCGCGATCAGGATGGGCCACCAGGAGTGCGGGCTGAAGAAGCCCAGCTCGCCGGCGCCGTCCTCGACCTCGGCGTCTTCGTAGTCCTCGGGGCGGATCTCGACGCGTCGGGCGACGAACCGGAAGAACGTGCCCGCGATGAGCGTCAGGCCGGCCGCGAAGAACAGGCCGACGACGCCGACCCACTCGATGCCCTTGCTGGTGAACGCGGTGAAGAGGGTGTATGCGACGCCCGTCAGAAAGAAGAAGGCGGTCAGCATCTCGAAGAGGCGTGCCTCGATCTTCATCGTCAGCTCACTTCCTTGGTGCAGTTGGCGAGGGTCGGGTTGTCGGGATCACCGGTGGCACCGACGGAGCCGTCGGTCGCGCGGCGGGTGTCGAACGGCACCGTGGTCACCGCTTCGGGTGCCTGGCAGATCGACGCGAGCGCTTCCGCATTGGTGGCGCTGGGGTTCGCCTCGCGGAACCGGATGTAGCTGTCGAAGTCCTCCGGCGAGACGGCGCGGACCTCGAAGTTCATCATCGAGTGGTACGTACCGCACATCTCGGCACAGCGGCCGACGAAGGCGCCGGTCCGGTCGATCGACTTGATCTGGAAGATCGGGTCGGTCGCGTTCTGCTCGGGGAACGGGAAGACGTCGCGCTTGTAGAGGAATTCCGGCACCCAGAACGAGTGGATGACGTCGGCCGAGGCGATGTTGAACTCGATGCGCTTGCCGGTCGGCAGCACCAGGACCGGGATCTCCGACGACGAGCCGACCGTCTCGATGCGGTCGAACTTCAGGTAGTCGCGGACGTCGTCGTCACGGCCACCGGCCGGACCGGGGAGCTCACCGTGCTCGCCGCCCTCGTCGCTGCCGGCGTGCTCGGTCTCGGCGCCGCTACCGGTCTGCGCTTGGATCTCGAACGGGTTGCCGTTCTGCTCGAAGCCGTTGTAGGTGGTGCCGTCGGAGAACTCGACCTGGTTGTAGCCGAACTTCCAGTTCCACTGGAACGCGGTGACGTCGACGACGACCTTGGAGTCGTTGTTCTTGCCCTCGACGTTGTTCTGCACGATGACCGTGAAGTAGAAGAGCACGGCGATGATGACGAACGGGATCGCCGTGTAGGTGAGCTCCAGCGGCACGTTGTATGCCGTCTGGCGCGGGAACACGCCCTTCTTGGCGTCGTTCGCGCGGTGGAACGTGATCGTCCAGAAGATCAGCGCCCAGACCAGGACACCCATGACCAGCGCCGCGATGACCGACCAGGTCCACAGATCGACCATCTCTTTGCCGTCGGGCGTGACGCCCTCGGGCCAACCGAAACGCATCGCCTCACTGGCGCTGCAACCCGACATCAGCAGTGCGCCGAGGCCGAGAGCGGCGACGAATCCGAGTCGCTTCATCGTCCGCGACGCTGATGAGACACGCCTCGCTCGGGGCCGTCCACCGTGTGCCAATTTCACGCCTTCCTGCTCGCTCACCGGCGCCCTCGCGCCGAGGTGAGTGCATGCCACATGACCTGCACGGGGCAAGGTCTTGCCGTGGACACACAGCAATTCTTGCACCTAGTACTACGCAGCGTAGACCAACCCGCGGAAGCTGTCGGAATCGGGGCGCGATCGGCGTCGTGTCCCCCTCCCTCGGTCCCGCACCGGCGCCCACGGGTCGCGCGCGACAGTCGCGTTCGCTCGCACGGCCCACCGCGCCACATAGAAACTCCGCCCGCCGCTTCAGGCATACTCGGACGCGATCCGGCCCGGCGTCGGAATCGTGCGTGGACTGGCAACTGAACGGAGAGAACGAGACGTGTGTGGTCTGCTCGGCCTGCTGACATCCGACGGAACGGCCGCCGATGTCGTCGAACCGGTGGCGGTGGCCTCGCACTGCATGCGGCATCGCGGACCCGACGAGCCCGGTACATGGCACGACGACGACATCGTGTTCGGGTTCAATCGCCTCTCGATCATCGACATCGAGCATTCGCATCAGCCGCTGCGCTGGGGCCCGCCCGAGAATCCCGACCGTTACGCGCTGGTGTTCAACGGCGAGATCTACAACTACCTGGAGATCCGCGCCGAGCTGGCGAAGGACGAGGGGGTGCTGTTCCGGACCGAGGGTGACAGCGAGGCGATCGTCGCAGCGTTCCACCACTGGGGCCCCGACGCGGTCAAACGGCTTCGCGGCATGTTCGCCTTCGCGATCTGGGACACCGAGAACCGCTCGCTCTTCCTCGCCCGCGACCCGTTCGGCATCAAGCCGCTGTTCGTGGCGTCGGGCCCGGGCGGGCTGATCTTCGGCAGCGAGAAGAAGAGCCTGCTCGAGCTGATCGAACGCGTCGGGCTGTCGACCGAGCTCGATCCCCGCGCGATCGAGCACTACACCGTGCTGCAGTACGTCCCGGAGCCCGAGACGATCCACGCGTCGATCCGGCGGCTCGAGTCGGGCTGCCACGCGACCGCCACGCCGGGCAGTCCCCTGTCGATCCGGCGGTACTTCACCCCGCAGTTCGGGGTTCGCCCGGTCACCGAGGCCACCCGGCAGAAGCGGTACGACGAGATCGCCGACGTCCTCGCCGATTCGGTCGCCAAGCACATGCGCGCCGACGTCACGGTCGGGTCGTTCCTGTCCGGCGGCATCGATTCGACGGCCATCGCGGCGCTCGCGATCCGGCACAACCCTGACCTCATCACCTTCACCACCGGCTTCGAGCGCGAGGGCTACTCGGAGGTCGACGTCGCCGCCGAGTCCGCGGAGGCGATCGGCGCTCGGCATGTCGTGAAGGTCGTCGGGCCGTCGGAGTTCATCGAGTCGATCCCGTCGATCGTCTGGTACCTCGACGATCCGGTCGCCGACCCGGCACTCGTCCCGCTGTACTTCGTGGCCGCCGAGGCGCGCAAGCACGTCAAGGTGGTCCTGTCCGGCGAGGGCGCCGACGAGTTGTTCGGCGGCTACACGATCTACAAGGAACCGCTGTCCCTCGCCGCGTTCGACCGGCTGCCCCGTGCGCTGCGTCGTGCGGCGGGCAAGGTGTCCGAGCGGATTCCGGAGGGGACCCGCGGCAAGAGCCTGCTGCACCGCGGGTCGCTCACGCTCGAGGAGCGCTACTACGGCAACGCCCGCAGCTTCGACGACGCGCGGCTCCGCGCGGTGCTGCGCGACTACCGTCCCGAATGGACCCACACCGACGTCACCGCACCGATCTACGCGATGAGCCAGGGCTGGGACCCGGTGGCCCGGATGCAACATCTGGACCTCTTCACCTGGCTGCGCGGCGACATCCTGGTCAAGGCCGACAAGATCACCATGGCCAACTCCCTCGAGCTGCGGGTGCCGTTCCTCGACCCAGAGGTCTTCGCGATCGCCGAGGGTCTCCCCCATGACGAGAAGATCGCGCACGGCACAACGAAATACGCGTTGCGCAAGGCGCTGGAGCAGATCGTCCCGGCGCACGTCCTGCATCGCAAGAAGCTCGGCTTCCCGGTCCCCATCCGCCACTGGCTGGCCGGCACCGAGATGTTCGACTGGGCGCACGACACGATCATGCATTCGCAGACCGATCACATCTTCGCCAAAGACGCGGTTGTCGCGATGCTGAACGAGCACCGAGAAGGCGTGGTGGACAACAGCCGTCGTCTCTGGACGGTCCTGATGTTCATGGTCTGGCACGGCATCTTCGTCGAGGGCACGATCGTTCCGGAGATCATCGACCACACCTATCCCGTGCGGGTCTGATTCCCCGACAACCGAAGCCGCCCACGAATCCGGGGCGGCTTCGGTGGCGACGGCGTCAGTGCGCGAGCTTGAGACCGATGACCCCGCCGACGATCATCACCAGGAACAGCGTCTTGAGCAGCGAAACCGGTTCCTCGCCGGTGGCCATCGCATAGACGATGGTCAGCACCGCGCCGATACCGACCCATACCGCATAGGCGGTCCCGACCGGCAGATCGCGCATCGCATACGCCAGTCCGACCATGCTGGCGACCAGCGCGACCCCGAACACGGCCGTCGGACCCAGCTTGCTGAAACCCTCCGACTTGCCCAGCGCGGTTGCCCACACGGCTTCCAGGACACCGGACACGATCAGAACGATCCACGACATGACGCTCCCTCCGGGCCGTCTTGTCGCACACCGGGTACAGCACCCCTCGTCCGGGAGTCCTCGATCGGGACTCCGTTCCAACGTCTCACGCCGGGGCGGGGGTGGCAACGTCAGACGCGTCACCACCCCGGGGAACCGGACTCAGCCGGCGAACGCCGCCTTGATCTCCGCGGCGGCCTCGGCGCCGTAGGCGCCTTCGATCCGAGCCAGGGCCGAGTCCGGGTCCCAGGCCCAGTCCTGTGTCGAGACGGTCTCCAGCACGAGCACCGCGACCATCGAGCCGACCTGTGCGGCCCGCTCGAAGTCGAGTCCGCGCGCCAGCGCGGACAGGAACCCGGCGCGGAACCCGTCGCCGACACCGGTGGGGTCGACCTTCTCCGTCTCCGGAACGACGGGGACGTGGATGCGCGTGCCGTCGCGGTCGACGATCTCGACGCCGTCCTTGCCGAGCGTGGTGACGCGCACGCCGACCATCTCCGCGACCTGCGCCTCGGACAATCCGGCCTTCTGACGCAGGAGTCCCCACTCGTACTCGTTGGTGAACAGGTAGGCGGCGCCGTCGATGAGCGTGCGGGTCTGCTCCCCGTCGAGGCGGGCCAGCTGCTGCGACGGGTCCGCCGCGAACGGGATACCGGCGGCCCGGCACTCTTCGGTGTGGCGGATCATCCCGGCCGGATCGTCGGCCCCGATGAGGACGAGGTCGGGCGTCCCGACCTCGGCGATGACCTCGGACAGCACGATCTCGCGGCTCTCGCTCATCGCGCCGGCGTAGAACGTGGCGAGCTGGGCCATCGTCTCGTCGGTGGTGCACATGAACCGGGCGGTGTGGTGGGTCTCCGAGACCCGCACGCCGCGGCAGTCGACCCCGTTGGCTTCGAGCCACTGGCGGTAGTCGTGGAAGTCGGACCCGACCGCGCCGACCAGAACGGGCGCACCGCCGAGCTGACCCATCGCGTAGCAGATGTTGCCGCCGACACCGCCGCGCCGCACGACGAGATCCTCCACGAGGAAGCTGAGGGAGATGTGTTCGAGGTGGTCTCCGAGCAGCTGCTCGGAGAACTTGCCCGGGAACTTCATCAGATGGTCGGTTGCGATGGACCCACACACAACGATTGCCACTGGAGATCTCGACCCTTCGATTGGTTGCCCGACGGATGTACCCAGCAGGTGGTCACCTCACCCGGACAGGTGATGACGCAGACAGGTGTCCACGCTACTCACTCATCGGCAAACGACACCGGCCGCACCCCAAGTGGGATGCGGCCGGTACCGGAAAATTGCTGACGTGTACGGCGTCAGTTGAACGAATCGCCGCAGGCGCAACTGCCGGTGGCGTTCGGGTTGTCGATGGTGAAGCCCTGCTTCTCGATGGTGTCGACGAAGTCGATGGTGGCACCCTGCACGTAGGGGGCGCTCATGCGGTCGACGGCGAGGGTGACGCCACCGAAATCGGTGGTGATGTCGCCGTCGAGAGTGCGGTCGTCGAAGAAGAGCTGGTATCGCAGGCCCGCGCAACCACCCGGCTGTACGGCGATACGCAGCGCGAGGTCGTCGCGGCCCTCCTGGTCGAGCAGCGCTTTGGCCTTCGACGCGGCTGCGTCGCTGAGGATGACGCCGGTGCTCGTGGCTGTGCCCGTTTCGTTCTGCACGGTCATGGATGCTCCTGTAAGTGGTGTGGTCCCGGTGCATCGTGGCCCGATGCCGTGGTTGGGGTGTGCCCTCACGGTCGTTCGGGATTCACCCGCTTGCCGGGAGGTCGACCGGTGTGCCCGTGCGTACAACCGTACTCCTCCCCGTGGTATTCCCGTCCAGTCGGACGGGCGTTTCCGGGAGGTCGGCACCCGATTCGGCGGCACGGCGCGACGCCGAGGTCAGCCCGGACCGTCCGCCGCCCGGAAGTCGGATGCGACCGACGTCGCGAGCGCGACGAGCTGGTTCTCCGCATCGTTCATCGCGACCTCGACCGATCCGGCGATGTCGACGATCGCGTACGCGGCCGCGACACCGGCCGCTCGGATCTCGTCGGGGCCCAGTGCGACCTGCCCCGCGAGGACGATCGTCGGCGCACCCGCGCCCCGGGCGCCGATCGTCGAGGCAGCCTCGTGAAGTGCGGCGACCACCTTGCCCCGGAGCGTCTGGGCGTCGAACTTCCCCTCTCCGGTGACCACGAGATCGGCCGCGGCCACCTCGGCCGCCAGCCCGGTCGCCTCCGCGACGACGGTGGCACCGGACACCCGGGTACCGCCGAGTGCGAGTAGCGCCGCACCCAGCCCGCCCGCGGCGCCGGCGCCGGGCTCATCGGCGACATCCCGGTCGGCGAGCGCACTCAACACCTGTGCCCAGTGGGCGAGGCGCGTCTCGAGCAGTTCGACCGTCTCCGGATCGGCGCCCTTCTGCGGACCGAAGACGGCGGCGGCTCCCGACGGCCCGAGCAGCGGGTTCTCCACATCGGACGCCACCACCAGATCCACACCCCGGAGTCGCTCCCGGGCGCGGTCGCCGCCGCCGAGGGCTTCCACGAGGCCGGCGCCGCCATCGGTGGTCGCACTGCCGCCGAGCCCGACCACGATCCGCTCGGCCCCGCGCGCCAGCGCCGCCGCGACGAGCTCGCCGACTCCGCGGGTATCGGCTGCCGTCGCCGTCCGCGGCGTCGGCGTCCCGCCCAGCTGGTGCAGACCGCACGCCTGGGCGCACTCGATGTATGCGGTCGACGCGTCGTCGAGAAGCCATCGCGCGATGACCCCCGCCCCGAGCGGACCGGACACCGGTTCGGCGATCACGGTCCCGAACCGCGAGGCGAGCACGTCGACGAAGCCGGGTCCGCCATCCGACTGCGGAGCCACGACGAGCTCGTCCCCATCCCGTGCCGCACGCCACCCCCGGGCGATCGCCCGCGCGGCGACCACTGCGGACATGGTGTCACCGAACGAATCCGGCGCGATCAGGATCCGCACCGGGATCCCGCCGTCGGCCCCGTAGGTGCTCCACCGCGCTTCGCGCCGTTCCCGGTCATGAGCACGGAGTGTAAGTGGCCGAACCCGACCCGGCAGCGCGACATCGACGCAGGGCGGATCGGCGAGCCAGCGCGCGACGCCGCGGATGCCGAGTACGCCGGGTGACCACCCGAAAGCGACGACCACGCGTTTGTCTCGCAACATCGATCACCTAGGCTCTACAGCGTGAAGCTGCCATGGAAGAAGGACGACACCCAGGCGGATTCCGGCGACAGCTCGGTCTCCACCTACACCGCCGACGACGAGTCCGGCACCGACGTCGCGCCCTCCACCAAGGGCAGCAAGTTCACCCCGGGCAAGGGTCGTCCGACGCCGTCTCGCCGACAGGCCGAGAACAAGCGACGCGGTCCCGTCGCACCGCCCCCGACGAACCGCGCCGAGGCGCGCGCCCGCAAGAAGGAACTGAAGTCCACGCTCTCCAAAGAGGAGAAGCGCGCACTCTCCGCCGAACGCCGCGAGAAGCGGCTCCAGCAGCGCGAACGGATGATGGCCGGCGACGAGGCCTACCTGATGCCGCGCGACAAGGGCGCCTCGCGGCGCTACACCCGCGACATCGTCGACGCCCGACGCAACTTCGCCGGGCTGTTCATGCCGTTCGCGATCCTGCTGATCGTGTTGATGTTCCTGGTCCCGCAGGCAGCGGCGCTGACCAACCTGATCCTGGTCGCCTTCGTCGTGCTGATGGCGGCCGACGGTGTGATCCTGGGCCGCATGGTCAACCGGCGGGTCGCCGAACGTTTCCCCGAGTCCAGCGACGGCGGTTTCAAGCTGGGCTGGTACGCGTTCACGCGCGCGATGCAGCTGCGCAAGATGCGCGCCCCCAAGCCGATGGTCTCGCCGGGCGACGAAGTCTGATCGATGACCGATCGCGCAGTGCGCACCCTCGTCCTCGGCGGCGTGCGCTCGGGTAAGTCCGCGCACGGAGAGTCGTTGCTCGACGGCCACCGTCAGATCCGCTACCTGGCCACGGGCCCGCTGACGTCCTCCGACGGGGAGTGGATGGATCGTGTCCGGCTCCATCGCGAACGCCGCGACGACCGGTACACGACGATCGAGACGACCGATCTCGGCCAGGCCCTGCGCGCCGCGCCCGACATCCCGGCCCTCGTCGACGACCTGGGCAACTGGCTCACCGCGCAGATCGACGCCGTCCACGGATGGACCTCGGGTTCGGAGATCGACCTGGACGGCCGGATCGACGACCTCTGCGATGCCCTGCGCGCGATGTCGGCCGACGTGGTGATCATCAGCCCGGAAGCCGGCCTCTCGCTCGTACCGCCCACCCCCGCCGGCCGGGTGTTCCAGGACTTGCTCGGGACTCTCAACGTCCGGGTCGCCGAGGTGTGCGAGCGTGTCGATCTCGTCGTCGCCGGCCGGGTCCTGCACCTCCCCGCCGGAGCACCCGCCGACGAGTCCGGAATCCCGCATTCAACAGCCGGCGCGGACCCGGCGTCGGACGCCCCGGTTTCGGCCACCCCGGCATCGGACACCCCGGCATCGGACACCCCGACGACGACTCCGCCCGCCTCCGACGACGCGCCCATGGCGCCGCCGAGCACGGCGGCCGCTGTGGCAACCACTTTCGGCTCAGCACCCGAACCTGTTGCGGGCGTGGGTGTCTCGGAACGGCCCCGGCCCGACCCCACGGATGCCGAGGTGTTCGCACCGATCGCGCCGCCGGACGAGGCGGTCGCGCAGGACGCGCGGAAACGGCAGGCGGTACTCACCAAGCCGCCGGGGTCGCTGGGCCGCGTCGAGGAGATCGGCGTCTGGATCGCCGCATGCCAGGGGCAGTGTCCGCCCGCGCCACTCATCTCCCCCACCGTCGTCGTCTTCGCCGGCGATCACGGAGTCGCACGCGGCGGGGTGTCGGCGTTCCCGCCCGAGGTGACCGCGCAGATGGTCGCCAACATCGCCGCGGGCGGTGCCGCGGTGAACGTGATGGCGGGCCGTGTCGGCGCCGCGGTGAAGGTCGTCGACATGTCCGTCGACGCCGACACCCCGCCGGAACTGTCGCGGTACAAGGTCCGTCGCAGCAGCGAAGACCTCCGCACCACCGACACCATCAGCCTCGCCGAGGCACGCGAGGCGCTGGCCGCCGGCCGCGCCATCGCCGACGACCTCGTCGACTCGGGCACCGACCTGCTCATCGCCGGCGAGATGGGCATCGGCAACACCACCCCGGCGACCGTCCTCATTGGCGCGCTGACCCGGCGCGAGCCGGTCGAGATCGTCGGCCGCGGCACCGGCGTCGACGACGCCGGATGGATGCGGAAGACGGCCGCGATCCGAGACGGAATGCGTCGCGCGCGCAAGGTCATCCACGACCCCCTCGCGCTGCTCGCCGCCGTCGGCGGCGCCGATCTCGCCGCCACCGTCGGCTTCCTCGCCCAAGCGGCACTGCGTCGGACGCCGGTCATTCTCGACGGCGTGGTGATCACCGCCGCGGCGATGGTCGCCAACGAACTCGCACCGGGCGCGATGCGCTGGTGGATCGCCGGACACCGATCGGTCGAACCCGCCCATCAGATCGCGCTCGACCACCTCGATCTCGTTCCGGTGCTGGACCTCTCGATGCGCCTGGGCGAAGGCAGCGGTGCCGTCCTGGCACTGCCGATCGTGCAATCCGCCGCCGACCTGCTCGGCTCGATGGCCACCTTCGACGAGGCGGGGGTGTCCGACCGGGAGGCCGAGCACGCCACCGTCGAGACGACCTGACGCCGAACCGATCCGAGATGATCTCGCCGATCCGGGCGCTGCGAACCGCGTTCAGCTGGCTCACGGTGGTACCCGTCGGTGGTCACGCAGGCGCTTCCGCACCCGACCGGGAGCTGGGAGCGGCGGTCATGGCGTCGGTCCCGGCGATCGGCGCCGCCCTGGGCGCGGCGTCGGCGGGACTGGCTTTCGGCCTCGCGCAGACCGATCTCCCGGCGGTCACGGCGGGCGTGCTGATCGTTGTGCTGCTCGGCGTCGCCACCCGGGGCATGCACCTCGACGGGCTCGCCGACACCGCGGACGGACTCGGGTGCTACGGGCCGCCCGATCGTGTCACCGAGGTCATGCGCAGCGGCACCGTCGGACCGTTCGGCGTCGCGACGCTTGTCCTCACGCTGGCCGTGCAGTCGACCGGGTTCGCCGCGCTCGCGAACGGGTCTCGTTGGTACGACCTCGCTTTCGCGATCGCCCTCGGGCGGTTCGGCGCAGTCGTCGGCACCCGGCGGTCCCTGGAACCGGCCCACCACAACGGTTTCGGCGCCCTGGTCGCGGGGACCCAGCGCACCTCGGTCGCCGCGTGGTTCGTGGTGGCCCTGCTCGCAACCGTGCCGCTCGGACTGTCCGCCAACGGATTCGACGGCGGCCACGTCGAGGTGGCCGCCGTCGTCCAGGGGTGTGCGATCGTGCTGGCCGTGACCGCCTTCGCGTGGTGGTTCACGAGGCACTGCGCTCGCCGGATGGGTGGGATGACCGGCGACGTGCTGGGCGCGACCATCGAACTCGGGGTCGCGATCGGTGTCGTCGGCCTCCTGCTCTGAGGCGTCGTGGCGCCGCTCAGCGGCGGTAGAGCTCCGTCATCCACCCGTGGGTGTCGGCGAAGGTGCCGCGCTGGATGCCGGTCAGGGTGTCACGCAACGCCTGCGTCACCTCACCGGTCTCACCGTTGTTGATGGTGTAGTCCTCGCCCTCACCCTTGACCCGACCGACCGGGGTGATGACCGCGGCGGTGCCACAGGCGAACACCTCGGTGATGTCGCCCGACGCCACGCCCTTGCGCAGCTCCTCGGTGGTGATCTTGCGTTCCTCGACCTCGAAGCCGGCATCGGTGGCCAGCGTCAGCAGCGACGAACGGGTGATGCCGGGCAGCAGTGAGCCCGACAACTCGGGGGTCACCAGCCGGGCGTCGGCGCCCGAGCCGAACACGAAGAACAGATTCATGCCGCCCATCTCCTCGATGAAGCGGCGTTCGATCGCGTCGAGCCACACGACCTGGTCGCACCCCTGCTCGGTGGCCTGCCGCTGGGCGAGGAACGCGGCGGCATAGTTGCCACCGCACTTGGCGAATCCGGTGCCGCCCGGTGCCGCGCGGACATACTCGGTGGACAGCCWGACACTCACCGGCTTGATCCCACCGGCGAAGTAGGCGCCCGCCGGCGAGGCGATGACCGAGTAGATGTAGCTGGAGGACGGGGCGTTGACGCCGAGGCTGGCCTGCGACGCGAACATGAACGGCCGGAGGTAGAGCGCCTCTTCGCCACCAGCGGCGGGCACCCACTCGTTGTCGGCCTCGAGCAGGGCCTTGAGCGAGGCGATGAAATCCTCGACCGGCAGCGCGGGCATCGCGAGCCGCTCCGCGCTGCGCTGGAGACGCGCGGCGTTCGCCTCGGGGCGGAACGCGGCGATCGAACCGTCCGGCTGCCGATAGGCCTTGAGCCCCTCGAACACCTCTTGGCCGTAGTGCAGAACCGTGGCCGCGGGGTCGAGGGCGATCGGACCGTACGGCTTCACCGTGGCGTTGTGCCAACCCACCCCTGCGTCGTAATCGATCATCACCATGTTGTCGGTGAAGTGGCGCCCGAATCCGGGGGCGGACAGGATCTCCGCGCGCCGGCCCTCAGACACCGGGTGCGGATGCTCGGTACGGTTGAACTCCAAGGTCATCACGCCATCGTACCGCCGGGCACAAAAGCATTTCCCGGCCCGGTCGGCTGACCCCCGGGGCTGCGTGGGACGTCGCGCGAGGGCCCGCAGGTCACACGTGCGACGGCACGAACGGCGGGATCACGACCTCGCACGCCAGGTCCCGCCCGCGGACGTCGACGACGACCTCGTCGCCTTTTCGCACCCCGGACGCCGTATCGAGCAGCGCCAGTGCGATGCCCTGTTTGAGGGTGGGCGAGAACGTCCCCGACGTACAGGTGCCGATCTGCTGGTCCTTCCCCGCCAGGCGGACCACGCACCCCGCACGCGGCACCCCGCGGCCGGTCGCCCGCAACCCGTACAGACGACGCGTCGGTCCGGCCTCCTTCTCGGCGAGTAGGGCGTCGCGTCCGAAGAACGACGGCTTGTCCCAGCCGACCGCCCAACTCGACCGCGCCTGCACCGGCGAGATGTCGGGCCCCAGCTCGTGGCCGTGCAGCGCATATCCCATCTCGGTGCGCAGGGTGTCCCGCGCGCCCAGGCCCGCAGGCAACCCGCCGGCCGCCGCGATCGCCTCCAGCAGGACGTCGAACACCGCACCCGCATCGTCCCACCGCGGCACGATCTCGTACCCGCGTTCACCGGTGTATCCGGTGCGGCACACGCGGACCGGTGCCACGCCGTCGGCGGTCGTCAGGTCGGCGTCGGCGAACGCCATGTACTCCATGTCGGCGGGCAGTCCCAACCCGGCAAGGATCTCGGGCGACTTCGGCCCCTGCACCGCGAGGACGGCGAGGTCGCGGTGCTGGTCGGTGATCGAGATCCCTTCCGGCGCAACCGCTTGCAGCTGGTCGACCACGGACGCGGTGTTCGCCGCATTGGGCACCAGGAAGACCTCGTCCTCGCCGACGAGGTAGGCGATCAGGTCGTCGACGACACCACCGGAGTCGTTGCAGCACAACGTGTATTGCGCCTTGCCCGGCACGATCTTGCCGAGGTCGTTGGTGAGCGTCGAGTTGACGAAGGCGGCCCCACCTTCGCCGGACACCAGTGCCTTGCCGAGGTGGCTGACGTCGAAGATGCCCACGCTCTCCCGCACCGCGGCGTGCTCGGCGACCGTGCCGGAGTACGACACCGGCATGTTCCAGCCGCCGAACTCGGCGAAGGTGGCCCCCAGTGCGGCATGACGGTCGGCGATCGGCCCGGCGAGGAGTTCACTCATGCCGTCCACGCTATCGGGCGACCCCGCCGGCCGGGCACGGACGCGGCGTTCGTCTGCACGTCTTCCCGCTGGGACTCGGCGCCGCCGGAGCTGTGGCAGAGTTGACCAGGTGAGCAAGAACGACACCGTCGACCGCACGCGCGGCCCCGAACTCGAACTGTCCACCTCGATCGGCAAGGACGACTCCGCCCTGGTCATCGGCCTGATCAGCGCCTCGTCCCCCGACGACGCCGAGAATGCCGACCCCACAGCCGAACCGACCCTCGCCATCGGCGACGGCATCCTCGACGACGCCCAGGCCGCCGCCATCACCGCCGCTCTCACCCCCCTCGGCGCGACCGGGTCCCACGGCGAGGTCACCCGGACCGCGGCCCCGGAGTCGCTGCCCGTCGACATCGTCGTCGCCGTCGGCCTGGGCGATGCCGACAACCTCGACGACGCCGACCAGGTCCGGCAGGCCGCCGGCGTCGTCGCCCGTGAACTCGACGGTCACGAGTCGGTCGCCACCACGCTCTCGGCCGTCGACCTGGCTGCCGCCGCCGAGGGACTGTTCCTCGGCGCCTACCGGTTCGACGAGTTCCGTTCGGACAAGTCGAAGCCCAAGAAGACTCCGCCGCAACGCATCACGCTGCTGGTCGAATCGAAGTCCAAGGAGGCCAAGGCCGCTGTGGAGCGCGCGGTCGCGGTGGCCGACTCGGTGGCGATCGCCCGCGACTTCGTCAACACCCCGCCGAGCCACCTGTATCCCGAGGAGTTCGCCGCCCGCGCCCGCACCCTCGGCAGCAAGGCCGGGCTCAAGGTCGAGATCCTCGACGACAAGCAGCTGGAGGCGCAGGGTTACGGCGGGATCATCGGCGTCGGCAAGGGTTCGTCCCGGCTGCCGCGCCTCGTCCGGCTGACCCACACCGCGAAGAAGTCGCCGAAGAAGGTCGCGCTCGTCGGCAAGGGCATCACCTTCGACACCGGCGGTATCTCGATCAAACCCGCCGCCAACATGGACGCGATGACCTCGGACATGGGCGGCGCGGCCGCGGTCATCGCGGCGACGATCCTGGCCGCCCGACTCGATGTCGACGTGACGGTGATCGCCACCGTCCCCATGGCCGAGAACATGCCGTCGTCGACTGCGCAGCGCCCGGGCGACGTACTCACCCAGTACGGCGGCCGCACGGTCGAGGTCCTCAACACCGACGCCGAGGGACGGCTGATCCTCGCCGATGCCATCGTGCGGGCCTGCGAGGACGATCCCGACTATCTCATCGACACCGCGACCCTGACCGGCGCCCAGATGGTGGCACTCGGCACCCGGACACCGGGCGTCATGGGCACCGACGGGTTCCGCGACCGGGTCGCGGCCCGGTCGGCCGATGTAGGTGAGAACGCCTGGGCGATGCCGCTCCCGGCCGAGCTGCGCGCAGACCTGAAGTCCCGCGTCGCGGACCTGGCGAACGTGACCCCCCACCGCTGGGGCGGGATGCTCGCCGCGGGCATCTTCCTGAAGGAGTTCGTGCCCGAGGACGTGCAGTGGGCCCACATCGACATCGCCGGGCCCGCCTTCAACACCGGCGGCCCCTGGGGTTACACGACGAAGGGCGGTACGGGCGTCCCCGTCCGGACCATCGCGGCCGTGCTCGAGGACATCGCCGCGAACGGCTGAGAACACCTCCGGCGAGCCGCGGCCGAGACCGGTGCCGCGGCCGCCGGAGAATCGTTACCGACGAGTACGAGCCGAACCGAGTCGGCGGCTCACCGTACGGGTAGGGTTGGCCGCGGGGATGAGCGGCTGATCCGCCACTCATCTGCGCGGTCTTCCACCGCCTCCCGACCCCCGTGCCCACGGCGCACACACCACTGGGCATCACCTACAGACCACCACGTCGAGTTCAGGAGTTCACAACGATGGCCTTCTCCGTCCAGATGCCCGCCCTTGGTGAAAGTGTCACCGAGGGGACAGTCACCCGGTGGCTGAAGGAGGAGGGCGACACCGTCGAGGCCGACGAGCCGTTGCTCGAGGTGTCGACCGACAAGGTGGACACCGAGATCCCCGCCCCCACTTCGGGTGTGCTGACCAAGATCATCGCGCAGGAGGACGACGTCGTCGAGGTCGGCGGCGATCTCGCCCTGATCGGTGACGCCGACGAGGCCGGTTCCGACGACTCCGGTTCGGACGATTCCGATTCCGACGCCGCCGGCGGCGACGAGCCGACCGAGGCCGCCCCCGAACCCGAGCCCGAGCAGGCCGCCGAGGAGCCCTCCGTCGACGAGGACGCGCCCGCCGAGAAGCCCACCGCCGACACCGGCTCGGGCTCGGCCGAGGGCACCGACGTGCTCATGCCCGAACTCGGCGAGTCGGTCACCGAGGGCACGGTCACCAACTGGCTGAAGGCCGTCGGCGACGAGGTCGCCGCCGACGAACCCCTGCTCGAGGTCTCCACCGACAAGGTCGACACCGAGATCCCCTCGCCGGTCGCCGGCACCCTGCTCGAGATCCTCGCGCAGGAGGACGACGTGATCGAGGTCGGCGGCAAGCTCGCCGTCATCGGTGATGCCTCGGCGGCTCCGTCGAAGAAGAAGCCCGAACCGGAACCCGAACCCGAACCGGAACCCGAGCCCGAGCAGGAGTCCGCGCCGGAGCCGGAGCCCGAGCAGGCGCCTGCCCCCGAGGAAGAGCAGAAGCCGCAGCCGAAGGCCCAGGAGTCCAAGGCCCCCGAGCCCAAGGCACAGGCCGCGGAGAAGTCCGACCCGCCGACCGTCGAGTCGACCCCGTACGTGACGCCGCTGGTGCGCAAGCTCGCCGCGGAGAACAACATCGACCTGAACGCCATCAAGGGCACCGGTGTCGGTGGCCGCATCCGCAAGCAGGACGTGCTCGCCGCGGCCGAGGAGGCCAAGGCCCCGGCGCAGGAGTCCGCCCCGGCCGCCAAGCCCGCGGCATCGTCGGCGCCGGCCGCGTCGTCGGGCTCGCCGGAGATCCGGCCCGAGCTCGCCGAGCTGCGCGGGACGACGCAGAAGATCAACCGCATCCGTCAGATCACCGCGAAGAAGACCCGCGAGTCGCTGCAGCAGAGCGCACAGCTCACCCAGGTCTTCGAGGTCGACATGACCCGCATCGCCGGACTCCGCAAGGCGGCGAAGGAGAGCTTCAAGGCGTCCGAGGGCGTCAACCTGACGTACCTGCCGTTCATCGCGAAGGCCGTCGTGGAGGCGCTGAAGGCGCATCCCAACGTCAACGCCTCGATCGACGAGGACAAGAAGGAGATCACCTACTACGACAAGGTGCATCTCGGCATCGCCGTCGACACCCCGCAGGGGCTGCTGTCGCCGGTCATCCACAACGCCGACGACCTGTCGATCGCCGGTCTGGCCCGCGCCATCGCCGACATCGCGTCCCGGGCGCGCTCCAACGGCCTCAAGCCCGACGAGCTCGCCGGCGGCACGTTCACCATCACCAACATCGGAAGTCAGGGCGCGCTGTTCGACACCCCGATCCTGGTGCCGCCGCAGGCGGCGATGCTGGGCACCGGCGCGATCGTCAAGCGCCCGGTCGTCATCACCGGTGAGGACGGTTCGGAATCAATCGCGGTGCGGTCGATGTCCTACCTGCCGCTGACCTACGATCACCGTCTGATCGACGGCGCCGACGCGGGCCGCTTCCTCACCACGGTGAAGAAGCGTCTCGAAGAGGCCGCCTTCGCCGCGGACCTGGGCCTCTAGCCCAGATCTCCTTCGGACGGCACACCGAGGACACAGAATGCGCATCGCCGTCGCCGGATCATCGGGACTCATCGGCAACGCCCTGGTCAACTCGCTGCGCGCGGCGGGCCACACGGTCACACGTCTGGTCCGCCGCGAGGCACGCGCCGATGACGAGTTCAGCTGGGATCCCGAGACGATCGGCGTCCCGCCGGAGAGTCTCGACGGCGTCGAGGCGGTGGTCTCGCTGGGCGGCGTGGGAGTCGGCGACGGTCGCTGGACCGGCCGGTTCAAACAGGAACTCCGGGACTCGCGGATCACCCCCACCGAACTGCTCGCCGAGGCCGTCCGCGATCTCGGCATCCCGACGTTCGTGAGTGCCAGCGCCACGGGCTATTACGGGAACACCGGTGGCCACGCCGCGGTCGAGACCGACGGCCCCGGCGAGGGATTCCTCGCCGACCTGGTCGTCGACTGGGAGCGCGCCGCCACCGCCGGCGTCGGCGCGGACACGCGTCTGGTCCTGCTCCGTACGGCGCCGGTCCTCAGCACCCAGGGCGGCCTGCTGGGCAAACTCCGGCCGTTGTTCAAGCTCGGGCTCGGCGGACCGATCGGCGACGGCAAGCAGTACTTCTCGTGGATCAGCCTGATCGACGAGATCCGCGCCATCGAGTTCCTCCTCGACTCCGACCTGTCCGGACCGGTGAACCTGAGTTCGCCGGGCGCCGTCCCGTTCGGTGAGTTCACCTCGGCTCTGGGCCGGGCCGTGCACCGCCCGACGATCCTGCAGGTACCCGCCTTCGCGGCGCGCCGGGTCGGCGGCGAGATGGCCGAGGAAATGATTCTGTTCAGTCAGCGCGTTACACCCAAGGTGCTGACCGATCACGGATTCACCTTCACCCATCCCGGTGTCGACGAGGCCCTCGCTTACGCCACCGGTTCCACCAGTCATGACTGAGCGGCCGATCCGCGGGAGTGCCGAACCGGTCGAGGTCCGCCATCTCGGCGTCGTCGACTACCAGACGGCCTACGACCTGCAGCACGGCCTGGCGACCGACCGCGCCGACGGCGTCCTGGATCACGACGTGCTGCTCCTGCTTGAGCATCCGTCCATTTACACGGCGGGCAAGCGCACGGAGGACGCCGACCGGCCCACCAACGGCGCGCCGGTCGTCGACGTCGACCGCGGCGGCCGGATCACCTGGCACGGACCGGGACAACTCGTCGGCTATCCGATCGTGAAGCTCGCCGAGCCGCTCGACGTCGTCGAGTACGTGCGTCGCCTCGAGGCGGCCCTCATCTCGGTCTGCGCCGGTCTCGGCGTGACCACCGGCCGCGTCGAAGGACGTTCCGGCGTGTGGATCACCGACGACGCCGGGGAACGCAAACTCGGACAGATCGGTATCCGCGTGGCACGCGGCGTGGCCCTGCACGGATTCGCACTCAACATCGACCCCGACATGTCGGCGTTCGAGGCGATCGTCCCCTGCGGGATCGCCGACGCCGGGGTCACGTCCCTGGCCCGCGAACTGGGGCGGCCGTTGTCGGTGGCCTCTCTGCTCGACGTCACCGCCGATGCCGTGCTCACCGCGCTCGACGCCACTGCGAGCCCGGTCGCGTCGGCACAGTCCTCTCCATCCACTTCTGCGAGCGTAGGATCGATCCAGTGACCGCGTCCCCCATCACCCCCGGACCCGGTGCCCCCGAAGCCACACCCTCGGCCTCGGCATCCGCACCACAGACCCCGACCCCGGCCCCTGAGGGCCGCAAGCTGCTCCGGCTCGAGGTGCGCAACGCGCAGACCCCCATCGAGCGCAAGCCGGAGTGGATCCGCACCCGCGCGACGATGGGCCCGGAGTTCACCGAACTCAAGGGCCTGGTCAAGCGCGAGGGTCTGCACACCGTCTGCGAAGAGGCCGGCTGCCCCAACATCTACGAATGCTGGGAAGACCGCGAGGCGACGTTCCTCATCGGCGGCGAGCAGTGCACCCGGCGCTGCGACTTCTGCCAGATCGACACCGGCAAGCCCGCCGAACTCGACCGCGACGAACCGCGTCGTGTCGCCGAGAGCGTCCAGGCGATGGGCCTGCGCTACTCGACGATCACCGGCGTCGCCCGCGACGACCTGCCCGACGAGGGTGCCTGGCTCTACGCCGAGACCGTCCGCGCGATCCACCGCCTCAACCCCGGTACCGGTGTGGAGAACCTCATCCCGGACTTCCACGCCAAGCCCGACCTGCTGGCCGAGGTCTTCGATGCCCGGCCCGAGGTACTGGCGCACAACCTCGAGACCGTGCCGCGCATCTTCAAGCGCATCCGCCCGGCCTTCCGCTACGAGCGGTCCCTCGAAGTCCTCACCGCCGCACGTGATTTCGGCCTGGTGACGAAGTCGAACCTCATCCTCGGGATGGGCGAGACCCCGCAGGAGGTGCAGTCGGCGATCGTGGATCTACATGAGGCGGGCTGCGACATCCTGACCATCACGCAGTACCTGCGTCCCTCGCAGCGGCATCATCCGGTCGAGCGGTGGGTCAAGCCCGAGGAGTTCGTCGATCACTCCGAGTTCGCCGAAGAGGTCGGGTTCGCCGGCGTCATGGCGGGTCCGCTGGTGCGGTCGTCGTACCGGGCGGGCCGCCTGTACGCGCAGGCGATGGCCCATCACGGCCGCGAGATCTCACCGGCTCTCGCACACCTGGCAGCCGAGGGATCCGCCAGCCAGGAGGCCTCCAGCCTGATGGCACGCCTCGCCCGCTGACGCCGCGCGCGTCCGCTGACTTTTCGGACGGTCACCCGATGCCCCGATCGCTCGATCCACGGACGTAAACTGGCCTCATGGCAAAGGCGCAGGTGAGCAAAGAGGTCAAGGCCGAGAAGAAGAAGGCCCGTAAGGCCGCATCGAAGGAACGGCGCCAGCAGCTCTGGCAGGCCTTCCAGATGCAGCGCAAGGAAGACAAACGACTCATCCCCTACATGGTGGGTGTCATCGTCCTGTCGATCGCGGTCTTCACCGCTCTCGGATTCGTCCTCGGTTCGCCGTGGCTGCTGATCCCGCTCGGCGTGGTGCTGGGCATCCTCGGCGCCTTCATCCTGTTCGGCCGCCGCGTCCAGAAGAACGTGTACACCAAGGCCGAGGGACAGCCCGGCGCCGCCGGATGGGCCCTGGGCAACATGCGCGGGCAATGGCGGGTCAAGCAGGCCGTGGCCGGCACCTCCCAGCTCGACGCCGTGCACCGCGTCATCGGCAAGCCGGGCATCATCCTGGTCGCCGAGGGCTCCCCGACCCGCATCAAGTCGCTGCTCGGCCAGGAGAAGAAGAAGGTCGCGCGGGTCGTCGGCGACACCCCGATCTACGAGATCATGGTCGGCAACGACGACGGCCAGGTCCCGCTGTCGAAGCTCGAGCGGCACCTCAACAAGCTGCCCAGCAACATCGACCGTAAGCGGATGGAGACCCTGGAGGGCCGGCTGTCCGCCCTCGGCAGCAAGGCCCCCGGCCCCGGCATGCCGAAGGGTCCCCTGCCCGCGAACGCCAAGATGCGCAGCATGCAGCGCACGGCGCGCCGCCGCGGCTGACGCTTCCGCCCACTCCGTCGACGGAGCGCCCGATCCCGTTGACTGTGCATCGATTTACGTCGACTGTGCACCGGGTTCGACGAGCGACGACCTACGACGAAACCCACCACCGATGGACTGGTCCCCGGAAGTTGGACTGGTAATTCGGTGGTGGGTTTCGTCGATGAGTGGCTTGTGCGCCGGATCGGGTGCTGCTCAGCGGGTCCGGACGAGCGCGGTGCCGGTTGCGCGGTCGTGCAGAGCGCGTCCGTTGTAGTCGTTGATCAGGGCCGGGACCAGGAAGATCATCAGCAGCTGGCGGAAGAAGGCCCGGACGATCCCGACCGCGGCCGGGCTCTGCTCGCCGGTCGCTTCGGCGGTGTTGCGCTCGACACCGTAATCCACTCGCGCGACCCGCATCCCGATGACGAGCTGGCCCGGGGTGAACCCGAACAGCGTCACCGCGAAGATGCCCATGACGAACCACACGCCCATCTGCGCGGTGCCCAGATGCGGCGAGTTGAAGCCACCGAAGAACGCCATCGCGAGCCCACCGGCGATCAGCCAGTCGACGAGCAGGCCGGCCACCCGCGGCCAGCCGGTGGCCAGCGACCCGGGACCGCTCTCCGGCAGGCCGAGATCCTGTCCCCGGTACTCGTTGTCCACGCCGTTCTCGGGACCGATCTGCGGTCCCGACAGCCAGGAACCCGTGACTCGTCCCATCGGTGATGACTCCTCTCACGCGACCGCGCAACCCCCTCGGTCCGCGTCGTCGCCGCACTGGGAACCATCGTAGTCGCTGGTTGTCGTGACCCGTCCCGCCCGTTGGCCCCTGCCGCTAGGGTTGGGATGCGCCGAGTGCGACGGCCCCCGATCACGCTGTGTAGCCAACACCACTGCGCGTGTAACACGGGGGAAACACGGACTTGACGCATGGGCAACTTCGCCTCCATACGGTTGCCGCTGAGATCCGCTGCTGTTTCTCAGTGGCGGATGTGGCGTGTCCCCATACACGGACCACCGATCACGAAGGAGTCACCGCACGGTGTACAGCAGTAAAGAAGAACTACTCGAGGGCATCAAGAAGGAAGGTGTCGAGTACGTCGACATCCGTTTCTGCGACCTGCCCGGTGTCATGCAGCACTTCTCGATCCCCGCGTCGGCCTTCGACGAGGACGTCTTCGAGGACGGGCTGGCGTTCGACGGATCGTCGGTGCGTGGCTTCCAGTCGATCAACGAGTCGGACATGATGCTGCTGCCCGACCCGGCCACCGCGCGGATCGATCCGTTCCGCAAGGCCAAGACGATGAACCTCAGCTTCTTCGTCCACGACCCGTTCACCCGCGAGGCCTACAGCCGCGACCCGCGCAACGTCGCCCGCAAGGCCGAGGACTACCTCGCCTCCACCGGCGTCGCCGACACCTGCTTCTTCGGTGCCGAGGCCGAGTTCTACATCTTCGACTCGGTGTCCTTCGGTTCCGAGATGAACGGCACCTTCTACGAGGTCGAGTCCGAGTCCGGCTGGTGGAACACCGCGTCGCCGACCGATCCCGACGGCAGCCCGAACCTCGGCTACAAGGTCCGCCCGAAGGGTGGGTACTTCCCCGTCGCACCGTACGACCACTACGTCGACCTGCGTGACGAGATGTCCACCAACCTGCAGAACTCGGGCTTCGAGCTCGAGCGCGGCCACCACGAGGTCGGCACCGCGGGCCAGGCGGAGATCAACTACAAGTTCAACACGCTGCTCCACGCAGCCGATGACGTGCAGCTGTTCAAGTACATCATCAAGAACACCGCATGGCAGAACGGCAAGTCGGTCACCTTCATGCCGAAGCCGCTCTTCGGCGACAACGGTTCGGGCATGCACGCCCACCAGTCGCTGTGGAAGGACGGCAAGCCGCTGTTCCACGACGAGGCCGGCTACGCGGGCCTGTCGGACCTGGCGCGCTACTACATCGGTGGCATCCTGCATCACGCACCGTCGCTGCTGGCGTTCACCAACCCGACCGTGAACTCCTACAAGCGTCTGGTGCCGGGCTACGAGGCCCCGATCAACCTGGTCTACAGCCAGCGCAACCGGTCGGCCTGTGTGCGTATCCCGATCACCGGCAACAACCCGAAGGCCAAGCGCCTCGAGTTCCGTTGCCCGGACAGCTCGGGCAACCCGTACCTGGCGTTCGCCGCGATGATGATGGCCGGCCTGGACGGCATCAAGAACAAGATCGAGCCGCACGAGCCCGTCGACAAGGACCTCTACGAGCTCCCGCCGGAAGAGGCCAAGAGCATCCCGCAGGCCCCGACCTCGCTGGCCGCGGTCATCGACCGTCTCGAAGAGGATCACGAATACCTCACCGCCGGTGGCGTGTTCACCGAGGACCTCATCGAGACCTGGATCGCGCTGAAGCGTGAGAACGAGATCGAGCCGGTGCAGATCCGTCCGCACCCGTACGAGTTCTCGCTGTACTACGACTGCTGAGCCCAGGCTCCGACGTCGACTCGGCCCGCTCCGCGATCGCTCTCCGATCGCCGAGCGGGCCGTTTCGTTGTCGGCCGACTCGACCATCAATCCGCGCGAGCAGCCGTGTCCGACCGTCCCGCCGTGCGACGATGAGCCGCATGGGCACACTGCTGACGTCCGACGAGTTCGAGATCCGCCTGCTGTTCGCGGAATCGGTCCCGGAGGTGATGCAGTTCGTCCGCGACATGGTCAGGCAACGCGAACCGATCGCCCTGGAACTCGAGGGATCGGCTCACCTCGTGAATCTGGCCAACGTCCGGCACTTCTCGCTGGTCGATCAGACGGCCGACGACGAGACGCTGGACTCGGACGACCGCACCACGGTCGTCCTGTCCATCGCCGAAGCCAGAGAATAGCGCCGCCACGCAGATCGTGCGTACGTCGCCGCGGGCCGGCGGACCGTCAGTCGCCGGCGGCGATGATCACCTTGAGCGCGTGCTCGTCGGCCGCGTTGCCGAACGTGTCGTAGGCCTGGTCGAACTGGTCGAACGTGAACCGGTGGGTGATGAACTTCTCCAGGGAGATGTCGCCGCGTTCGATGCTCTCCAACAGTTCGGGTGCCGTGGTGGCATTCACCAGTCCCGTGGTGATCGTGAGGTTGTTGATCCAGTCCCGCTCGATCGGGAACGTCACGCTCTCGCCGTGTACGCCCACGTTGGCGACATGACCGCCGCGACGTACGGAGTCGAGCGCGACGCCGAACGTCGCGGGCACGCCGACTGCCTCGATCGCGACGTCCACACCGAGGCCGCCCCGGCTGAGTTCCTTGAGTTGCGCGACGACGTCGCCGCCTGCGTTGACGTCGATCGTGTCGGTCGCTCCGAAGTCCCGGGACTGTTCGAGCCGGAACTTGTTGCCGTCCACCGCGATCACCTTCGACGCTCCGGCGGCCGCCGCCGTCATCACGGCGGCCAGGCCCACCGGCCCGACCCCGACGACGGCGACGACGTCGCCCTGCCCGACGGCGCCGTAGCGCACCCCGATCTCGTATCCGGTCGGCAGGATGTCGCTGAGCATCGTCCCTTGCTCCGGCGTCACCTTCGCGGGTAGCGGGATGAGACCGTTGTCGGCGAACAGGACCCGGACGTACTCGGCCTGGGTGCCGTCGATGAGGTGACCGAAGATCCAGCCGATGCCACCCACCGTCTGGCAGTGCGACGTCAGACCCGCTCGGCAGAACTCGCACGTTCCGCACTTGCTCACGCAGGACACGATCACGCGATCCCCGACCCGAACCCGCTCGCAGCCCGGACCGACCTCGGTGACCACTCCGACGCCCTCATGCCCGAGGATCCGCCCCGGCGTGACCGCCGGTACGTCGCCCTTGAGGATGTGCAGATCGGTTCCGCAGATGGTGGTCACCTCCATCTTGACGATGGCGTCCGTCGGCTCCTGCAGAACGGGGCCCGGAACGTGTTCCCACGCCTTCTGCCCGGGACCGTGATACACGAGAGCTTTCATCGCCGACTCCTGATGTGTGCGGGTGTCGCGCGCAGAATAAGCACGATCGCCGTCGCGATCCGTCTCACATTGAGACTTGTCCGACGGGTCCCGGGCCCATCGGGGCGCCGATCATCTCGTCCCGCGTCGACGCCGGGTGTGGCTCACTTGATCGCGACGGGGTTGACCGGCGAGCCGGTCGCCTCGTGGATCTTCAACGGCGCCGCCACGTAGAAGAACGCGTACGCACCGTCCTCGGCACAGTCCGCCGCGAGCTTCTCGAGGTCACAGATCTCGGTGAACGCCACGCCGAGATTTCGCATGAGTGCGTTGTGCAACACCAGGACCGCGCCGTTGTTCGGGTCGGTGGTCACCTCGTTGGCCAAAGTGTCGGTCACGAGATTGGGGATCTCCATCTCGTGGAACCACGTCACGAGCTCCGGGGAGTAGACGAGCCCCGACTCGCAGAAGCCCCGGTAGAAGTCATCGCCCTTGTCGTAGAACAGTTGCAGATGGTTCGTGCGGACCACCAGGATGTCGCGCGGCCGGATCGGGGTGCCCTGCTGCTCCGCACACGCGATCAGATCCTCGTGGGTGAAGGTCTCGTGTGGCTCGAGGTGGTCCTTGCCCCGGTGACGGGCCATGTCGAGGAGCACGGCACGGCCGGCGACCCCGCGCTCGGCGATCGGGGCGACGCTGGCCTTGGACAGGCCGCCGACCGTCGTCTGGGCGTCGAAGCCGTTCCAGATCTTGCCGTCGTACCAGACGTGACCGAGCGCGTCGTACTGCGTCGACCCCTGCAGGGATGCGTAGAGCGTGTCGTCGGCGCAGTGCAGGCCGCCCGGGAACGCCGGCCCGTTGCCGTCTGCGTCCCAGTGTGATTCGTCGAGAACCATCTCGCGCACGGCAGGAGTACGACCCGGCCACAACGGATCGCCCGCGGGGTCCCCGATCAGACGCTGAAGGGTGAACACCTTGCCCTGCTTGATCTGTGCGGCTCCGGCCAGAACCTGCGCCGCGGTCAGGTAGTTGAGACTGCCGACCTCGTCATCGGGCCCCCACCTGCCCCAGTTGGTCGGCGCGTCGGCGAGCAGTTCGGTGAGCTCGGGAACACGGGCGTCAGAAGCTCGGGCGTCGGGCATGGATCACCTTTCGGAGGCGCGGAACGTTCGCCGGGTGAACGCTCACGATGGTCTGATCAGCTGAGAACTCATATGCGACCTTGATGGACCGATCCATCTCGCTCCGCGAGTGGCCACCCTCACATGTGATCCATACCACTTTTGGGACCTGTTACTCTGCCGACTCACAAGGTACGACCGTAGTTTGGACGAATGACCCGTGATGTATATGTCGAAGACCTCGTACCCGGTGACCGCATCCGCCTGGAGGGCACCCCGCGAGTGGTTCGGACCACCAGTCGTCTCGACGACAACCAGTTGCGCATCGAACTCGTGAAGGGCCACGACGACCTGAGCGAGGTCGTCCTGGACCGCACCGTCAAGCTGCAGGTCAACTGACGCCTGATTCGACGATCCCGTCGTTCGGGCGGATCTATGGGTCAGGCCGCCCGGGCGCCGTCGAGATCGCCGAACACCGCCTGATTGTGGTCGAAAGCGGCGATGGCCTCGTCGACGAGCCGTTCGATCCCTGTGGCGTCGAGCGGTAGCGCGTCGAGCCGCGCCCGGTAGGCGTCCTTGTAGCGCTTGAGCTTGTCGATCTCGTCGAACGAGTAGAAACTCAGCGCCGCGTCCTCGACCCCGTAATGCTCTCGCATGCGGTGGGCCACCACCTGGCCACCGCTGAGGTCGCCGAGATAGCGCGTGTAGTGATGAGCCACGTAGCGCGCCGGGTCGGTGCGGGTTGATTCGATCGCCGCCACATACCGCGCCACTGCCGGCAGCGGCGACGCCGTCGACGGGTCGATGCCGAAGGAGGCGAGGTCGGCGCCGAGGCGTTGTAGGCGAAGCAGTTTCGGGTCGAGCACGGCGTCGGCCACCGGGTCCCCCGCCAGGTCGGCACCGACACGCTCGAGCGCCTCGTAGACGAAGTACAACTGGACCGCCAGGCGCTGATACTCGCCGGAGTCCAACCGGCCCGACATCAGATCGTCGATGAACGGCGCATGCTCGGCGCGTTCGTGCGCCACCGCGGTGGCCGAACGCAGACGTTCGGAGATACTCGGGCGGTCATGTGGTCCGACGTTCTCGGGATCGGGCGTCATGATGCCACCAGTGTTACCACCAGAGTCCGGTGATCGGAACCCGGCAGGTAGTGGGTGTCCATCGACGTGGCCACGAAACCGCGCAGGATGACCCGGTCGATGGCGACCAGCGGCCGGTTGCCGAGTTGCTTGTCGGTGGGATAGCTCGGCAAAAACCCGGCACCGGCCATGTCGGTGCCGTCGACGAGCCCGTTGGTCAGCAGGCTGCGGTACTTCGCGTGATTCCAGGTGGAGTTGTAGTCCCCGATCGCGATGACCCGGCCGGGTGGGAGCTCGGCGAAATGTGCGGCGAGCGTGTCCATGTCGTCGTGCCAGTCCCAGTTGCGACCCCACAGCGGTGCCGCCGGGTGGATGGCCAGGACCTGGGTCCCGGCGGCGCCCGGCAGGTCGGTGCGGGCCTGCAGGTTGTGCAGCACCGTCCCCGGGATGTTGTATCGCTCGTCCAGCGGGCGCTTGCTGAACATCGCGGTGCCGGCCGCGTAGGTGTACGGGATCGCGAACTCGTGCGGCAGGGTTCGGCCGATCTCGCTGCGCCGCAGACGTTCCAGCGCCTCGGGGGTGACCTCTTGGAGGGACACGAGGTCCGGATCGGCGTCGGCGACGATCTTCTCGAGCGCACCCAGGTCGCCCCCGCCGAAGAGGAGGTTGGCGGAAACGACGGTGAACCGCTCGCCGGACGGCGCCGCGTTGGCGATGACCAGCGGCACCTGGGTGTAGGCCAGACCGCCGACGGCCACGAGCGCAATCGCCAGCATGAACCAGCGCCGCAGGACCGCGAAGACGACGATCGCGATCACTCCGGGGATCAACGCGAACTGCACGGCGCTGGTGAGGTACAGCGCGACGTCACCGCGGGACGGGTAGAAGTGCAGGAACACGCCCAGCACCACGCCGGCGAGCATCGCCCACCCCAGGACGTACGCGGCCGCCCACAGAAATCTCGTCATCGCTCCCCCATGTGATCCGGTGTTCCCCCGCCGGAGTCAGCTGCGCCTTCCGCGCCCGTCCGTTTCCCTCCGCGCTCAGGCCCCGAAGACCTTGAGCACCACGGCCTTGGCCCGGCGCGTCACCCGGAGATAATTCTCCAGGAACTCGTTGGCCTGGTCCTCCGGCCACCCCGCGGCGAACGCGATCTGGCGCAGTTGTGCACCCGGCCCAGGTAGTTGATCGATCGGCTTGCCACGCACCAGGACCAGCGCGTTGCGCGCCTTCGTCGCGGTCGTCCAGGCGTCCTTCAACAGTGCGACGTCGTTCTCCGACAACAACTCCGCCGCGCCGATGGCATCCAGTGAGTCCAGCGTCGACGTGTTGTGCAGGCTCCGATAGCGGTGCGCATACTTCAGCTGCAGCAGCTGCACCGTCCACTCGATGTCGGCGAGGCCACCGCGGCCGAGCTTGGTGTGGGTGGCCGGGTCGGCGCCGCGCGGCAGACGTTCGGCGTCCACGCGGGCCTTGATCCGGCGGATCTCCCGAACGGCGTCGTTGCTGACACCGCCGGCCGGATACCGCACGTGGTCGATCATGTGCAGGAAGTCGATGCCGAGGGCCTCGTCGCCCGCGACCTGATGCGCCCGGAGCAGCGCCTGCACCTCCCACGGTTGCGCCCATTGTGCGTAGTAGGCGGCGTAGGACGCGAGAGTCCGCACGATCGGACCGTTCCGACCCTCGGGGCGCAGCCCCGTGTCGACCTCGAGCGGCGGATCCGCGCTCGGGCTCCCCAGCATCGACCGCACGTTCTCGGCGATCGTCTGCGCCCACTTGAGCGCCTCGGACTCCTCGGCGTCCCGATCGGGCTGACACACGAACATCACGTCGGCGTCGGATCCGTAACCCAGCTCGCCACCGCCGAGCCGACCCATGCCGATCACCGCGATGCGCGCCGGCGCCCGGCTCCCCCGTTCGCGCTCGGAGATGTTGATCGCGACGGTGAGCGCTGCGTTCAGGACCGCCGCCCACACACTGGACAGCGCCTTGCAGACGGCCGGTACGTCCAGCAGTCCCAGCACGTCGGCGGAGGCGATGCGGACCAGCTCGGCCCGACGATGCGAACGGGCCACGGCCACCGCGCGTTTCATGTCCTGCTGGCGGACGGTCGAGGCGACGAGGCCCTTGGCGACGTCCTCGGGGCGCACGTTGCACAGCTTGGGCCCGTCCGGCCCGTCGGAGTACTGGTGGATCACCTCGGGCGATCGCATCAGCATGTTCGCGATGTACTCCGACGTCCCGAGTACCTTCATCAGTCGCGCCGCCACCACGCCGTCGTCGCGCAGCAGTCGCAGGAACCAGTCGGTGTCCTCCATCACGTCGCACAGCCGGCGGTAGTTCAGCAGGCCGGCATCGGGATCCGGCGTGTCCCCGATGTGTTCGAGCAACTGCGGCAGGATGAGCAGCTGGATCTGACCGCGGCGTCCCGGCGCGTTCGACAGCGCGCGGATATGACTCAGTGCCCGATCGGGTTTCGCGTAACCCAGTGCGGCCAGCCGCCTCTCGGCGGAGGTGTCGGTCAGGGTCAGCTCGTCGGTCTTGAAGCGCGTGACCGCCTCGAGCAGCGGGCGGTAGAACAGCTTCTGGTGCAGCCGCCGGACCCGCAGGCTCTGATGGCGGATCTGTTCGCGCAGCACCCCCGTCGCGTCGAGCTCGCCCTCTCGCCGGATGTGTGCGGCGCGGGCGAGCCAGCGCAGCGCCTCGTGGTCGTCGGGCTGCGGCAACAGATGCGTCCGGGACATGCGCTGCAGCTGCAGCCGATGTTCGAGGAGACGCAAGAACTGGTACGACGCACTGAGATTCGCGGCGTCGTCGCGTCCGACGTAACCGCCTGCGGTGAGCGCGGCCAGCGCATCGACGGTCGGCATCACGCGCAGGTTCTCGTCCACCCGGCCGTGCACCATCTGCAGCAGCTGGACCGCGAACTCGACGTCGCGCAGACTGCCGCGCCCGAGTTTGAGGTTGCGCTCGCGCTCGTCCTCGGGGAGCAGGGATTCGACGCGGCGTCGCATCTTCTGCACCTCGGGCACGAAGTCGGGCCGCTCGGCCGCTTTCCACACCATCGGTTTGACCGCGGCGATGTAGTCGTCGGCGAGTTGCATGTCGCCGGTCATCGCCCGGGCTTTGAGCAGTGCCTGGAACTCCCAGGTCTTGGCCCACCGTTCGTAGTAGGCCACATGCGATTCCAGGGTTCGAGTCAGCGCGCCGGACTTCCCCTCGGGACGTAGCGCGGCATCGACCTCGAAGAACGCGAGCGAACCGATGCGCATCATCTCGCCCGCGATCCGCGCCGCGGTACCGTCGGCCGGGTCACTGACGAAGATGACGTCGACGTCGCTGACGTAGTTCAGTTCGCGCGCACCGCATTTGCCCATCGCGACGACGGCGAGCCGGACCGGGATCGGATCGTCCCCGCAGACCTCGGCGAAGGCGACGGCCAGCGCCGCGGTCAGGGCGGCGTCGGCCAGGTCGGACAGGTAGGCACCCACTTCGGGCAGCCACATCACCGGTTCGTCCTCGACGGTCGAGGCGACGTCGTGGGCGGCGAGCTGCAGGATCAGATTGCGGTAGGCCAGGCGGAGTGCGATGACGGCCTTCGGGCCGGTGAGCGCGGACCGGTACACCCGGTTGCCCTTCTCGACCTCGCCCGGAACGGGCTCGGCAACGACCGAGGCGAGCATCAGACGGTCGACCTCGGCACGGTCGGGCAACTCGTCGGCGAGCAGCAGCCGCCAGCTCGACGGTTCGGCGACCAGGTGATCGGCGAGTGCGTCCGACGAGCCGATGACCGCGAACAGGCGCCCACGGAATGCGCGCTCCGTGCGCACCAGGCCGTCGATCTCGGACCACTCGTCGCCGACGGCGCTGCGCAACCGCACGAGCGTGCGGAGGGCCAGGTCGGCGTCGGGAGACCGCGACAGGGCCCACAACACGTCGACCGACTCCGGCGTGTTCCACCCGAGATCGGCGAGGTTCCGGGGTGCGGAGTCGTCGAGCAGACCCAGCCGGCCCGCGCTGGGGACGGTGCTGCGTCCGGCTCGCCCCGGGGGTCCCGATCGTGTTGTCACATCACAAAAGTAGCGACCGGATCCGATCGGCACGACATCGCGGTCCCCGACCGGACAAGGCAGCCCTTACAGCGGCAGGTAGTTCTGCAGCTCGAACGGGGTCACGAGGCTGCGGTAGTTCGTCCATTCCGTCCACTTGTTGCGCAGGAAGTAGTCGAACACGTGCTCGCCGAGGGCCTCGGCGACCAGCTCCGAGTTCTCCATCTCCTTCAGCGCGTCGGCCAGGCTGCCGGGGAGTTCCTTGTAGCCCATCGCGCGACGCTCGGCCGAGGTGAGCGCCCAGACGTCGTCCTCGGCCTCGTCGGGCAGCTCGTAGTCCTCGTTGATGCCCTTGAGCCCGGCGGCCAGCAGCACCGCGAAGGTCAGGTACGGATTGCAGGCGGAGTCGGGGCTGCGGACCTCGATGCGGCGCGAGGACGCCTTGTTCGGCGTGTAGAGCGGGAGTCGGATCAGCGCCGAGCGGTTGGCGCCGCCCCAGGTGGCCGCGGTCGGCGCCTCGCCACCGTGGATGAGCCGCTTGTAGCTGTTCACCCACTGGTTGGTGACCGCGCTGATCTCCGAGGCGTGATGCAGGATGCCGGCGATGAACTTCTTCCCGGTGGCCGAGAGCTGCATCGGGTCGTCGGGGTTATGGAAGGCGTTGAGGTCGCCCTCGAACAGGCTGAGGTGGGTGTGCATCGCCGAACCGGGGTGCTCGCTGAACGGCTTGGGCATGAACGTCGCCCACACGCCTTCGTTGATCGCCACCTCCTTGATGAGGTAGCGGAACGTCATCACGTTGTCGGCCATCGACAGCGCGTCGGCGTAGCGCAGGTCGATCTCCTGCTGACCGGGCGCACCCTCGTGATGGGAAAACTCGACCGAGATGCCCATCGACTCCAGGGCCTCGATCGCATGCCGCCGGAAGTTGGGCGCGGCGTCGTGGACGGCCTGGTCGAAGTACCCCCCGGAGTCCGCCGGAGTCGGCACCGACCCGTCCAGGGGCGCTTCCTTGAGGAGGAAGAACTCGATCTCGGGGTGGACGTAGCAGCTGAAGCCGAGGTCGGCGGCCTTGTTGAGCTGCCGGCGCAGCACATGCCGTGAGTCGGCCCAACTGGGAGTGCCGTCGGGCATCGCGATGTCGCAGAACATGCGTGCGGAATGGTGCCGACCGGCCGAGGTTGTCCACGGCAGCACCTGGAAGGTCGACGGATCAGGCTTGGCCACGGTGTCGGCTTCCGAGACCCGGGAGAATCCCTCGATGGACGAGCCGTCGAAGCCGATACCCTCGGCGAACGCGCCCTCGAGTTCGGCCGGGGCGATCGCCACGGACTTCAGATAACCGAGGACGTCGGTGAACCACAGTCGGACGAAGCGGATGTCGCGCTCTTCGAGGGTCCGCAGCACGAATTCCTTTTGGCGATCCATGGTCGCCGACATTAGAAGTACGCTGTTAAATCCGTGTTACACGCGCAATTCCAACTCGCTGTGCTGCAGTTTTACGGACGGCATCCCACATCGTGAGACGTCCGACCAGTAGCTGGGACGCCGGGCCGGACACGAAATCCCAAGTGAACTGCCGACAGAGTCGCACACGGCGATCTCGGACCCCTTTTCGCCTGTGACCAATTGCATAAAGGTGGCAGGTCACAACCGGTCGTCCTGGTGAAACAATGGCCTACGTCCGTGTTCAACCCGGGTACCCGCCGCGCCCTCTCCGGCCAGTCGGGACTCGAGGCAGAAAAGAGACAACGATGTCCGATTCCTCGGTATACGGCGCGTCCGCCCCCGCCCAGTCCGCCAAGCGACGCGTGACCCGCATCCACCACCTCGCGCAGATGAAGGCCGAGGGCGAGAAGTGGTCGATGCTCACCGCATACGACTACTCCTCCGCCCGCATCTTCGACGCCGCCGAGATCCCCGTCCTGCTGGTCGGCGACTCCGCCGCCAACGTCGTCCTGGGCTACGACACCACCATCCCGGTCACCGTCGACGAGATGATCCCGCTCATCCGCGCCGTCGTACGCGGCGCACCGCATGCACTGGTCGTCGCCGACATGCCGTTCGGCAGCTACGAGATCGGTCCGCAACACGCGCTCGAGAACGCGTTCCGGATCTTCAAGGAGACCGGTGCGCACGCGGTGAAGCTCGAGGGCGGCGAACGCGTCGCCCCGCAGATCGCGGCGCTGACCGCGGCCGGTATCCCGGTCATGGCCCACATCGGGTTCACCCCGCAGAGCGTCAACGGGCTCGGCGGATTCCGCGTCCAGGGCCGCGGGGACGGCGCCGATCAGCTCGTCGCCGACGCCATCGCCGTCCAGGAGGCGGGCGCCTTCGCCGTGGTGATGGAGATGGTGCCGGCCGATCTCGCCGGTCAGATCACCCGCAAGCTGACCATCCCGACCGTCGGCATCGGCGCGGGCAACGAGACCGACGCGCAGGTCCTCGTGTGGCAGGACATGGCCGGACTCACCCACGGCAAGACCGCGAAGTTCGTCAAGCGCTTCGCCGATGTCGGAGGCGAATTACGCTCGGCCGCCGAGCAATACGCCGACGAGGTGCGCCGCGGAGTGTTCCCCGGCCCCGAACACAGCTACTGAGAGCCCGGACGTCAGCACTACGCTGACGTCCATGCGGAACTTCTACCCGGAGATCGAGCCCTACGCCTCCGGCCATCTCGACGGCGGCGACGGCCAGCAGATCTACTGGGAGACCTCCGGCAACCCGGACGGCAAACCCGCCGTGTTCGTGCACGGCGGGCCCGGGGGCGGGACGTCCCCGGCGCAGCGCCGGTTCTTCGACCCGGCGAAGTACCGGATCGTCCTGTTCGACCAGCGCGGCTGCGGACAGTCCCGGCCCCACATCGCCGCCGGCGCGAACCTCACCGTCAACACGACACCGCACCTCATCGCCGACATGGAGCGCCTCCGTACTCATCTCGGGATCGACCGCTGGCAGGTCTTCGGCGGTTCCTGGGGTTCGACACTCGGTCTCGCCTACGCGCAAGCCCATCCCGACCGCGTCACCGAACTCGTGCTGCGCGGCATCTTTCTGCTGCGGCGCAGCGAGATCGACTGGTACTACAACGGCGGGGCCGCCCACATCTACCCCGACCTGTGGGAGAGCTACCTCGAGCCCATCCCCGTCGACGAACGCGACGGCGACCTCGTCGCCGCCTATCACCGCCTGCTCACCTCCGGGGACGCCGCGACGGCCCGCGCCGCCGCCCGCGCCTGGACGGGTTGGGAGCAGGCGACCAGCTATCTCCTCCCCCGCCCCGACGAGGAGTCGGACGGTTCCTCGGCGGACGACCCCCAGAAGAAGGACACCGACCGCTTCGACCTCGCCTTCGCATCGATCGAGAACCACTACTTCGTCAATCACGGATTCCTGCGCGACGGTCAGCTCCTCGACGAGATCGACACGATCGCCTCCATCCCCGGCGTGATCGTGCAGGGCCGCTACGACGTCGTGTGCCCGATGCGCAGCGCCTGGGACCTGCACCGCGCCTGGCCGGCTGCCGATCTCCGCATCGTCGCCGACGCCGGGCACGCATCGTACGAGCCGGGTATCAGACACCACCTGATCGAGGCCACGGACCGGTTCGCGCGGTAGCCGACGCCAGTACTCCGCACGCACCACTAAGCTCGACGGACAGCCGTCGAGAAACCAGGAGGAACAGGTGGCCGCATCCGAGCAGGTCGAGGTGGAGCTGAAGTTCGACGTGGACGCCGGACACGTGGCCCCCGACCTGCGGGTGCTGCCCGGTGTCGTGTCGGCGACGACCCCGGAGACGTTCTCGCTCGACGCCACCTACTTCGACACCGAGAACCTCGACCTCGCCGGCAACAAGATCACCATGCGGCGGCGTACCGGCGGCAGTGACCAGGGCTGGCACCTCAAGCGGCCCACGGGCATTCCGGGAACCCGGCGAGAGCTGCACGTGGGCTTCGACGAGGCTCCCGCGGACGGCGACGTCCCCGCCGCACTGTCGACACCGGTCCTGGCCCACATCCGCGAACGCACCCTGATGCCGGTCGCCGTCATCTCCACGACGCGCACCGTGACCCGGTTGCTCGGCGCCGACGACGAGCCGCTCGCCGAACTCGCCGAGGACCTCGTCACCGCCCAGTCACTCCTGCCCGGCGGTCACAGCCAGCAGTGGGCGGAGTGGGAGTTCGAGCTCCTCGCCGGTGGCACGCCGAAGCTCCTCAAGGCCGCCGACAAGGCGCTGCGTGCCGGGGGCGGCCGCGAGGCGTCGAGCGCGTCGAAGCTCGCCCGTGCGATCGGCGCCACCCCGACCGTGCACGAACCGCGCCTGTCCAAGCGGCCCACCGCACTCGAACTCGTCGTCACCGACATTGCGCTGCACCGCAATTCGCTGGTCGCCTACGATCCGCTGGTGCGGGTCGACGCCCCCGACGCGGTGCATCAGATGCGCGTGGCGTGTCGCCGCCTACGAAGCGTGTTGTCGGGCTTCCCCACCGTCCTCGACGCCGAGCGCACCGCCCACATCGGCGCCGAGCTGAAGCTGCTCGCCCAGATCCTCGGCGACGCACGCGATTCAGAGGTGCAGCTCGAGTTGAGCGAATCACTGCTGCGTGGCGAGAACGCCTCGCCGGAGCTGCTCGCCGAGCTCGCCGGCACCGAGGTCACCGCCCACGATCGCGCCCTGCGCGCGGCACACGCCGCGATGTCGTCGAAGCGGTACTTCGCCCTGCTCGACAGCATCGACGGCCTGATCGCGTCGCCCCCGCCGGGCCCCGACGCCGACATCCCGGCCACCACGGTCGTCGACAAGGCGATCGCCCGCAGCCGCAAGCACATCCACCGCGCACAGGCTCGTCTCGCCGGCTTCGCCGAGGGTTCCGACGAGTGGGAAGAGCAGCTGCACACCATCCGCAAGCGGGCCAAGCGGCTGCGCTACAGCATCGACGCGACCGAACCGCTCGGCAAGAAGAAGTATCGCGAGGTCGGCGTGGCGGCCAAGAAGATCCAGTCCGCGCTGGGCGATTTCAACGACACCCGGATCAACCGGACGCGACTCGCACAGATCGCCTCGGCCGGCACCCTCGGCGGCCCCGACATGTTCGTACTCGGCCGGATCGACGCCCGACTCGAGGCCGACGGGCACCGCGCGATCGCCGCGTACCGCCGAGTCGCCAAGGAACTCTGACCAACCGGCCGCTGGTTGAGCCGGCACCGAGCGAAGCGGGCCGCCCCCCCTGCTGGTTGAGCCGGCACCGAGCGGAGCGGGCCGTCCCCCTGCTGGTTGAGTCGGCACCGAGCGAAGCGGGCCGCCCCCCCTGCTGGTTGAGCCGGCACCGAGCGGAGCGAGGCGCCCCCCTGCTGGTTGAGCCGGCACCGAGCGGAGCCGCCGGGCCGAGCAAGCGACGAAGGAGCGCGTCGAGGTCGAGGCGCCGAGTCGAAGCCACTCCGCCACCACCGCTCACACCCGGCGGAACTCCACCGTCCGGGTCACTTCGTCAGCTTTGGTGAGTTCGACGACCACGCGGTCGCCGGGGCGTAGATCACCCGCGCAGCGCGCGATCACCGGCGGATCGGACAGGAAAATCTGCGCCTGCCTGCGCTCGGTCGCGCCCGACATCACGACCGCGTCGAACCGCTCACCCACCCGCTCACGCAAGATGACGGCTTCCGCCAGGTCGATGCTCGCGCGATCCGCGGTGGCGCCGAGAGTGTCGGCCGACCGCAGGATCTTGGGCAGCGTCGGCAACGCGCGGTGCACCCAGTCCGGTACCGGCGTACCGGATGCGATCGCCAGACACACCTCGGTGGCGAACCGGTCCCCGAGCCGCCGCAGCGGTGCGGTGACATGGGCATAGAGCCCACCGATCGCCGAATGCCGCATCAGCGCGTCATCGACGGGCTCGTCGGGTCCGGTGAGGGCGAGGTAATTGGCACCCCGCATGAGCCCGGCCGCGGCCGATTGCAGGGCGAGCGTGCTCGGCTCGCCACCCGGTAGCCCCGCCAGGAACCGGCCCACCGGCAAGCCGGCCGGCCACTGAACCCCGAGGGCCCGGGCAGCGGCACGCAGATCCTCGATCGCGTCCTCCTCGGCCGGCGGCAGGGTGCGCAGCAGCCCGACACCGGCCTCGGCCATGATCGTGCCCGCGCACATCCCGGCCAGCAGCGACACCTGCGAGTTCCACATGTCGGCGGGTGTGTGTGCCTCGAGATCAAGACGCCACCCGTCGGCCGTGCGGACGACCGTCTGGTCGGGCAGGTCGAGTTCGACCGCGCCCCGCGCCAGCGCGACCTCGCGTCGCAGTTCGCCGAATGCAGGCAGGGCGGCGATGGCGGGATGCAGCCGGCCGGCGGCGGCATCGGCCGAGACCCCGGCGTAGTCGAGGCGCGCGACCGAGGCGATGCGGGACCGCCGCACCCGGACATCGGTCACCGATCCGTCGCCGGCCACCCGGATGGTCCACAGCACACACAGTCTGACCTGCTCCGGCAGAAGGGAACCCGCGCCCTCGGACAGTGCGCGAGGGTGCAACGGGACCGACCCGTCCGGGAAGTACACGGTCGCGCCGCGTCGCCGGCTCTCCTGGTCGAGAGCACCTTCGGGGGTGATCAGGGCCGCGACATCGGCGATCGCGTAGTCGACGACGAACCCGTCGCCGTCGGCGGTGAGGTGCACCGCCTGGTCGAGATCTCGGGAGGTCGGCGGGTCGATCGTGACGAAGGGGACGCCGGTGTGGTCCTCGCGGACGTCGGCGTACCGGTCGGCACCCGGAGCGCCGGAGTCGATCATCTGCGCGGTGGCCCGGGCTTCGGCGAGGGCATCGTCGCCGTACTCCTCGTCGACGCCCAGTTCGGTGCGTATGCCGGCGAAGTCGATGTCGGGGGCGGAGAGGATGCGCTTCACTCCCCCAACCCTAGAGAAGAGTGAGGCGAACGAGTCGGCACGTAAGCCGGATCCTGTTCCCGCACGGTCGTGAGACCGCGTGGGCGGCGACCATCCATCTGGGCACACCGTCGCCGGGTACCTCGAGCGGCCCACCCGCGGGCTGGGGCGAGCAGCCCTCGTGACGCCCGCGCACACGCACCGTGAGGTGCGTGCTTCGGCCTTGCTCCGGGTGGGGTTTACCGAGCCGGCACGGTCACCCGTGCCGCTGGTGCGCTCTTACCGCACCGTTTCACCCTTACCGACCTCGCGGCCGGCGGTCTGTTCTCTGTGGCACTGTCCCGCGGGTCACCCCGGGTTGCCGTTGACAACCACCCTGCTCTGCGGAGTCCGGACTTTCCTCGATGCGCGGCGTGGCGGGAGACCGCCCGTTCCGCGCACCGCGGCCGCCCGGCCGACTCGTTCGCGCACTCAGGATACGCCCGGGGCGACGGCACAAAACATCCGCGGTCAGACGCGCCAGTGCGCGGCGTCGTTGACGAGCCGCACAACGGAGCCGCCGTCGTCGAAGTACTCGGCGATCGACACCGACGCGAGGTCGAGGTGCAGCCGGAACAGCAGTTCGGGTCCGACGCCGAGCGCGTCCTGCAGCAGCGTCTTGATGGGCGTGACATGCGAGACCAGCACCACGGTCTGACCCGGATACCTCTCCAGCAGTTCGGCTTTCGTCCGCGAAATGCGTTCGGCGACCTGCGCGAAGCTCTCCCCGCCGGGCGCGGGCACGGTGATGTCGGACAGCCACGCGCGGTGCAGATCCGGGTCACGCTGCGACGCCTCGGTGAACGTCAGACCCTCCCAGTCACCGAAGTCGTTCTCGATCAGCCCGGGATGTTCGACGACGTCGATCCCGGTCAGGGCGGCGACCTCCTCGGCCGTCGACCGTGCACGCCGCAGCGGCGAGGTCACGATCGCGGCGATCCCCTCCTCGCGCACCACGCGTGCGGCGGCGGCGCGGGCCTGGCGTCGGCCCTCGTCGGTGAGGTCGGGATTGCCCCGCCCGGAGTAGCGCCGCTCCACCGACAGCGGCGTCTGGCCGTGCCGGAGCAGGATCAACCGGGTCGGATCGCTGCGCCGACCCTGCCACGACGGCGCCTTGGTCGCCGAATCTCCCTCGGGGACAGACTCTTCGGCGGTCGCGGTCACGAATCTAGATCCCGGACTCGGCGGTGCGCACGAGGATCGCGCCGCACTCTTCGCACCGGATCACCTCGTCGGACTGTGCCGCGGCGATGGTGGCGATGGTCCCGCGGTCGAGTTCCATCCGGCAGGCACCGCATCGGCGTGCCCGCAGCAGGCCGGCGCCGATGCGGCCGCCGGCGCGTTGCTTGTCGTACATCGCGAGCAGCGGCGCATCGATCTCGGCTTCGAGGGTCTCGCGGCGCTCCCGCGCGCGCGACAGGTCCTCGTCGATGGTCTCGAGCGACTTGTCGCGCCGGACCTGCGCTTCGGCGACCTTCTCTTCGAGGTGGCTGATGGTCGCCGCGGCCCGGGTGCGTTCGGACTCGACGGCCTCCTGCTGCTCCATCAGCGACAGCATCTCGTCCTCGAGCACCGCTCGCCGACGACCCAGGCCCGCGAGCTCGTGTTGCAACTCCGACAACGCTTTCGGCGCCAGGCCACCGGCGGTCAACAGGGCCGAGTCCTTGGCCTCACGGTTGGCCATACCGGTCACCTCGGAGTCGATCCGGCGGTACTCGCGTCCGAGGTCCTCGGCGGCGATCTCCGCGCGCACCAGATCGTCACGGGCGGCATCGATCGCGGAATTGTGTTCGGCGATCTCGGCGTCCTCCGGCAGGGTCTTGCGGCGATGAACGAGACGATTGATCTCGGCATCGGAGTCCGCGAGATCGAGCAGCAGTCGCTGCACGGCGGCGTCGACTTTCATTGCGGTCTCCTCTTCGGCGAAAGTCCCCCCACCGTACGCGGGGGGCGCGCGAGAGCCGGCGGCGGCTCGGTTTCTCCCGAGTCAGCCCGCACTGTGCAGCGCGAACGGATCGGTCGGCGCCTCGAAGACGCTCACCGGCGTGCCCAATTCGGCCTCGAGCAGCGCCTCGACCTGCGCACACCACGGGAACTCGGTCGCCCAGTGTCCGGCGTCGACCAGCGCCGGCCCGCCGTCGCGCAGACTCTCGTCGACCGGATGATGACGGAGATCACCGGTCAGGTAGACGTCGACGCCGAGACCGCGGACACGTCCGAGCAAGGAGTCGCCGGCCCCGCCGCACACCGCGACGGTCCGCACCAGCGCGTCCGGGTCTCCCGCGGCGCGGACACCCGCCGGGGTGCGCAACACCCGGGCGGCCTCGGCGACGAAGTCGCGCAACGTCATCGACTCGGTGAGCGACCCGACGCGGCCCAGCCCGACATCGCTGCCCAGGTCGGCCAGTTCGAACACGTCGAAGGCCGGCTCCTCGTACGGATGCGCGTCGCGCAAGGCGCGCAGGACGCCGGCCCGCAGTCCGCGCGAGGCGACCATCTCGACCCGCGCCTCGTCGACGTGGGTGCGCATCCCGATCTCGCCGATGGTCGGCGAGGCGTCCTCGCCGGCCTCGAACTGCCCGGTTCCGACGACCGTCCACGAGCAGTCCCGGTAGTCGCCGATCGCCCCCGCACCCGCGGCGAACATCGCCTCGCTGACCTGCTCGACGTTGCCCTCCGGCACCATCACGACCCACTTGTCCATCGCCGCAACCGGTTTCGGGTCGATGGGAACGGTGCCGCGCAACCCCAGCCGGTCGGCCAGCGCGTCGGAGACGCCGGGGCGCGCACTGTCGGCGTTGGTGTGTGCGCACAGCAGCGCGATCCCGTTGCGGATGAGCCGATGGACGATCCGGCCCTTGGGGGTGTCGGCGGCCACAGTGGTGACACCGCGCAGGAGGAGCGGGTGATGGGCGACGACGATCCCTGCGCCGGCCGCGACCGCGGCGTCGACCACCGCATCGGTGACGTCCACGCACACCAGCACGCCGCGCGCCGGGTCGGCCCGGTCGCCACACACCAGACCGACCGCATCCCACGATTCGGCGAGGGCGGGCGGATAAGCCCGCTCCACGACGTCGACCACGTCGCCCACCGTCACAGTCGCGTCAGACGCGTTCGCCGGTTCCACTGTCGATCTCCTCTCGTACCAACTCGATCGCCCGCGTGAGCGCGCGGACCTGCGGAAGTGCCCGGACGGCAAGACGAAGATGCGAGTCGCCGAGGCCGACGAAATTGGCGCAGCTGCGCACCGCGAATCCGTGGCGGATCATCCGCTGCTTCACCTCGGTGGCGTGGGCCATCTCGACGAGCAGGAAGGGCGCCGCGGGCTCGGCCGCCACTCGGAGCCCGATCCGCGTCAGCTCGGCGACCATCTCGCTGCGCTCGTCGGCGACCCGCCGCGCGACCGCGGCGCAGTATCGCTGCCCCTGTTGCTCGACACAGGCGGTCAGCGCGGCCAGCGCGGGGGTCGACACGGCCCACGGTCGTCGGCCGGCGCGGAGTCGGTCGAGCAGGTCGACCGGCCCGAGCAGATAACCCGCGCGGAGTCCAGCGAGACCGAAAGTCTTTGTCACACTGCGGATCACGAGAAGGTCGGGCCAGTCGACCGAGGCGAGGGACTGGGGTTCGAGTGACCCGTCGGCGCCCAGGGTGAGGTCGGCGAAGGCCTCGTCGACGACGAGGATCCGTCCCGGCCTGCGCAATGCGGCGATGGCCTCGACCGGGTGCAGCACCGACGTCGGGTTCGTGGGATTGCCCAGGATGACGAGATCGGCGTCGTCCGGCACGGCGGTCCCGCTGTCTCCCGGACCGGGCAGCTCCCAGGGTGCGGCCAGCGCGACCTGCGTGATCGGGATGCCCGCGGCGCGGAGCACGACCTCCGGCTCGGTGAACGACGGTTGGATCAGGGCCGCGTGACGAACCCCCAGCCGCGGGAGCATCTCGAACCCGTCGGCGGCTCCGGAGAGCAGCAGCACTTCCTCGGGGCGACGGCCGTGTGCCGCGGCGATCGCGTCGACGGCTCGTCGCTCCTGCGCTCCGGTCGGATATCGCGCAAGATCGTCGAGTCCCGACCGGATGGCGTCGAGGACGAACGCCGGAGGTGTACCGCGGACGTTCACGGCGAAGTCGACGAGCCCCGGCGCGGCGTCCTGGTCGCCGTGACGTTCCGGGTCGGTCAGATCGGCGCGCGGCGGCGGTGTCCCGGCCGGACCGGTCCCGACGTCGAGCGCGTCGTACCCAACTGTCATGTGTTCAGACCTTACGTGCACGATGGAGACGTGACGACGACGCCGGATCCCCGCCATCCCGAAACCGTCCTACTCGTCGACCTCGACGGCACGGTCACCGACAGTTTCGCAGGTATCGAGAACAGCTTTCGGCATGCTCTCGCCGTGGTCGGGGCGCCCGAGCCCGACCCGCGCATCGTGGCCGGCATCGCCGGGCCGCCGATGATCGACACGCTGAATGCCCTGGGCCTCTCCCCCGAGACGGCCGACAAGGCGATGCGCGCGTACCGAGAGCGATACACCGAGGTCGGCTGGCTGGAGAACTCGGTGTTCGACGGGATGGCCGAGCTGCTCGCCGATCTGGCCGCCGGCGGCCGGACCCTGGCGATCGCGACGTCGAAGAACCAGACAACCGCGCGTCGGATCCTCGAGCACTTCGGTCTGGCCGGACACTTCCGCTACATCGCCGGGGCCAGCGACGACGGCACCCGCCGCGAGAAAGCCGACGTGATCGCCGCTGCCCTCGCCGAACTCGGACTGCCCACCGACCCGCAGACCGGGCACGTCACCACTCCGGTCGTGATGATCGGCGACCGCAGCCATGACGTGCTGGGCGCGGCCGAATTCGGCATCTCAGCGATTCTCGTGCGGTGGGGTTACGCTCTGGGCGGGGAGGACCAGGGTGCGACCTGGGTGGTCGGGTCCGTGGCCGAACTCCGCGACGTCCTGGGTGCGTGACCTCGTACCCGACGACCGGCTGAGGCGCACATCGACTTGTTGAGGTAGCAGTGTCTGACGAACTTCACATCTGCTTCGTGTGTACGGGCAACATCTGCCGGTCACCGATGGCGCAGAACATCTTCCGAACGGCACTCGACGACGCCGGACTCGGCGGCAAGGTGCGTGTGTCCAGTTGCGGGACGAGCGGCTATCACATCGGTGAGCCGGCCGACAATCGCGCGCGAACCGAATTGGTCGCGCACGGCTACTCCGACGCACATGTCGCCGCGTTGATCGGACCTGAACATTTCGAGGCCGACCTTCTGCTCGCGATGGACGAGGGCCACGTGCGCGAACTCGAACGCAAACGTCTCGGCGACCGCACACGACTGCTGCGCTCGTTCGATCCGTCCGCGCCCGCCGACGACCTCGATCTCGCCGACCCGTACTACGGCACCCCCGACGACTTCGTGGTGACACGCGAACAGATCGAGGGTTCGATGCCGGGCCTGATCGACTGGGTGCGGGCCGAACTCGGGGTGTCCTGACTCCGGTCCGCGTCTCCTCAGGCCGCCGGCGCGATGAGATTGTGCACGAAGCGGATCTTGGTCAGAACCGTCTCGGGCAGCACGAACGGGTAGAGGTCGGGATGGCCCATCGACCGGTTGATCTGATTGAGCGCCCAGGTCAGCGGTAGCCACTCGTCGATGACCCGGTCGAATCCCACGTCCCCGGGCGGCACCCCGTCGAAGGTCGTGCCCGCGGGCGCCATGGCGAACGCCGCTGCGGTGTCGAGCGTGTCGCGGATGTGCAGGTAGTGCGCGAACGTCTCCGCGAAATCCTCCGCCGGGTGCATCGTCGCGTATGAGGACACGAAGTCCTGCCGCCAGCCCTCGGGAGCGCCCTCGCTGTAGTGGCGGTCGAGAGCCGCCTGATAGTCGTCGTCGGGGTTTCCGAACAGCTCCTCGAAGCCCGCTCGTCGCTCGTCGGTGATGAGGACGAGTTGGTAGTAGTGGCCGATCTCATGCCGGAAGTGCCCGAGGACGGTCCGGTACGGTTCGGCGAGTTCGACGCGCATCTGTTCGCGGTGGACGTCGTCCCCCTCGGCGAGGTCGAGGGTGATGACGCCGTTCGCATGACCGGTGATGACCGACTGCTTCGCACTGGAGAGCAGGTCGAAGGCCAGCCCGGACTCCGGGTTCTCCTCCCGGGTCTCGATGGGGAGCCCGAGTTCGTCGAGTTCCAGGATGAGGCGACGCTTGGCGGTCTCGGTCTGGCCGAAGATGACCAGCGCCTCGGGATCGTCGTCGCCGGGACGGGTACGGGTGAGGCGGCACGACTCACACATGGTCGGCTTGCCGCTCCACTTCACCAGCCAATTGCATTGCGCGACCTTGGTATTGGCACAGCGTTCGAGCAGCACGCCGTCCACCTCCACGCGCGCCTGGTCGTCGAGGACGTGGATGGTCCTGGTCTTCAGCCAGAAGCCGAGCGGGCTCCGGCAGTTCAGACACAGACTGTTCTCGAAGGAGAGACGCTGACCGCACTTCAAGCAGAGGAAGTCTCGCATTTCGATCAGGCTACCCCCGCTCGGTAGCCTGGGCGGTGTGCACGTACTGCGAACGATCCTCCGGCCCGGGTGGATTGCCCTCGGTCTCGTGGTCGCGGCGTTCGCGGTGGCCTGCTTCACCCTGCTCGCGCCCTGGCAGCTGGGCAAGAACTCCGACACCGAACGCCGCAACGACCTGATCCGCACTGCCACGTCGATCGAGACGGCACCGTTGGCGGAGGTGGCGCCGTCGTCGACCTTCGTGCCGTCCTCGGAGTGGCGTTCGGTCGCGGTGACCGGGCGGTACCTGACGGACCGGCAGGCTCTCGTCCGGCTCCGCAACGTCGATCAGCGCCCCGCGGTGGAGGTGCTCACCCCGTTCGCGGTCAGCGGGTCCGACCGGGTCATCCTCGTCAACCGCGGTTTCGTCCGCCCGGTCGAGGGAGCGGTCCCCGACATCCCGGCCCCGCCCGTCGGCGAGCAAACCGTCGACGGCCGCATCCGGGCCGCCGAGAGCGTGAGCACCGACCGCGGCACACGCGTCGAGAACGGCGCACTGACCGTCGCGACCATCAACCCGGGGCTGGTGTCCGCGGCGACGTCCACCCCGATGGACGACTTCTACCTGCAGCTCTCCCCCGACCAGCCGGGCTCGCTCGGCGAGATCCCGCTGCCCCAGCTCGACACCGGCCCCTACCTGTCGTACGGCCTGCAGTGGCTCGCCTTCGGCGTGATGGCCCCCCTCGGCGTCGGCTACTTCCTCTACTCCGAGATCCGCGCCCGTCGCCGGGCTGCCGCTGCCGCGACCGAGACTTCGGCGACCGCGGCCGCCGGCACCGCCGTCGACCAGCCGTCCGACCCGGTCGCCGCCACCACGACCGTCGAGTCCCGCTCCCAGCGCCGGCAGCACCGTCGAGAGGAATTGCGGGCCGCCGCCGGGACGACGGTGACCCAGCAGGTCGGCGACATCGGCCATGGCCCGCGCGCCGGTGACGAATCCGGCGACGTCCGCGACAAGCTCACCCGGCGATACGGCGGCTGAGCCGCCTCGCCGCGGCTCCGACGCCCGGTCGTACCACGGCGACGACCGCGCAGGTGAGCACCGTCGCGCGTTGCACGCGCCGCGACAAGGCGACCGCAGCCCGGAGATCGGCCGGCCCCGGCGCCGGTCCGGAACCGAGCGTCGGACGCATCTCGACGCCGTACGGGTAGACGGTCCGACCGCCCAGCTGCACCCCCAGCGCCCCGGCGAACCCGGCTTCGACGACCCCCGCGTTCGGACTCGGGTGGGCACTGCTGTCCCGGCGCCACGCCGCGATCGTCCGCCGCGGGGCGCCGCCGATCACCACCAGCAGCGAACCCGCCAGCCGCGCGGGCAGCAGGTTCACGAGATCGTCGAGGCGCGCGGCCGCCCAGCCGAAGTTCCGGTAGCGCTCACTCCGATAGCCGACCATCGCATCGAGCGTGTTGACCGCCCGATACCCCAGCACTCCGGGGACACCCGCCAATGCACCCCACACCAGCGGACCGACGGTCGCATCGGAGGTGTTCTCGGCGATCGACTCGAGAGCTGCACGGCAGAGCCCCGCCTCGTCGAGTGACTCCGGGTCCCGGCCGCACAGGCTGGGAATGAGCGCTCGCGCACCCTCGAGGTCCTCGGCCTCCAACGCTTGCGCGACCGCATCGCCGACCCGACACAGCGACGTGCCGCCCAGCGCCACCCACGTCGACGCCGCGGTCACCGCGACGCCGACAACGCCTGCAGATCGCCGACCGGGCAACGCCGCGAGCGCCACCGTCGAACCGACCATCACCCCGACCAGCCCGACGCCCGCCGCCCGCGAGTCCCGGTACATACGCCGCTCGACCGCACCCGTCAGCCGTCCGAATCCGGCCACCGGGTGACCGCGCGACGGATCACCGAACAGCTCGTCGAGCACGAACCCGGCCACCAACCCCGCCGCGGTGACGTCACCACGACGGCGATCGGGGTGCGGACTACGGAAACGCGACGGTCTGGGCACCGCGCGATGGTATCCACCCGGGCTCGTGTGCCTCCGGCCCGCTCGCTTCGCTCCCGGCGCCGGCACCCATTCGGCCCGCTCGCTTCGCTCCCGGCGCCGGCACCCGTACGGCCCGCTCGCTTCGCTCCCGGCGCCGGGCCCGTGCCACACTTGGCCCCCGTGGCCCGGACAACCGCACACCCGACACCCGGTCGGTACGACATCGACACCGGCGTCGCCGAGTTGAGCCCCGACACCATCGCGGGCGGGTGGCTGCTGACCATCAACGGGGCGCACAGCTCGCACATCCACCCCGACGACCCGACCGCGCTCGACTTCGAGTACCTGCGGCAGATGGCGGCCGTCATCGACGAACGGCACCCGACGACCGATCGACTCCGGGTCCTGCATCTCGGTGGGGCGGCCTGCGCATTGGCGCGCCACCTCGACCACCGCTACCCGGACGCCCGCCAGGTGGCCGTCGAGATCGACGCCGAACTCGCACGCCTCGTACGGGAGTGGTTCGACCTCCCGCGGGCGCCGAAACTCCGGATCCGGGTCGGCGATGCGCGGCAGGTCGTCGAGTCGCTGCAACCGGGCACCCGCGAGGTCGTCGTACGGGACGCGTTCGCCGGCGATCGCACCCCACGGCACCTCACGACGCGCGAATTCACCGAACGCGTCCGCGACGTCCTCGTCCCCGGCGGCCTGTATCTCGCCAACTGCGGCGACAGCCGGGACCTCGCCGGCGCCCGCGCCGAAGCCGCGACCGTCGGATCGGTGTTCGACCATCTCGCGCTCATCGCCGACGCCGCGATGTTCAAAGGTCGACGCACCGGCAACATCGTGATCGCGGGCAGCGACACCCCGCTCGATCCGTCGGCCTCCCTCGTCCGCACCCTGCTCAGCGATCCGCTACCGGCGCAAATCCTCTTCGGTGACCGGGCCCGCGAGTTCGCCCGCGGCGAGGCCCTGACCGACGAGCCGTGAAGCACCGGGGTGGTCGCGCGGCCGCCCGCCGGACGCGGTGTCGTGACCCGGCTGCCGGCACACGCTGCACACCCGTTGTCGCCAATGGATAGGGTTGGGTTCGATCCCGACGCCGAGGAACCGAGGATGACGTGAGTGATCCATCGTCGCGTGCGGGTACGACGCTGGGTCCGTACCGCATCGACAGACGCCTGGGTCGTGGCGGGATGGGTGAGGTCTACGAGGCCTACGACACCGTCCGGGAACGCCGTGTCGCCCTGAAACTCCTGCCCCCACACCTGGTGCACGACAAGGACTTCCGCGAGCGCTTCGAGCGGGAGTCGAAGACCGCGGCGAAGCTCTCCGACCCGCACGTCATCCCGATCCACGACTGGGGCGAGAAGGACGGCGTCCTCTTCATCGACATGCGGCTCGTCGACGGGCAGGACCTGCGCAAGCTGCTCGCCGCCGGTCCGCTGCCCGCCGCCCGGGCGGTTGCGATCCTCGGCCAGGTGGCGTCGGCTCTCGACGCCGCGCACCGCAACGGCCTCGTCCACCGAGACATCAAGCCGGACAACATCCTCGTCGACGCCGACGACTTCGCCTACCTCGTCGACTTCGGCATCGCGCAGGGCGTGAGCGACAGCCGCCTCACCCAGATCGGGACCGCGCTCGGGACACTCGCCTACATGGCGCCGGAGCGGTTCGGCGACGACCCCGCCGGGCCGAGTTCGGACAACTACGCGTTGGCCTGCGTGTTGTACGAATGTGTCACCGGTCAGACCCCGTATCCGGTGAAGACAGATCAGGGTCTGATGGCCGCGCACATCACCAAGGAACCGCCGACGATGGGCGGTCCGCTCGACCCGGTCATCGCGCGCGGACTCGCCAAGGATCCGGCGCAGCGCTATCCGACGGCGCGCGAACTGATCCGGGCCGCGGCGTCGGCGCTGACCGAACCGCCCGCGTCGTCGGCACCGCCGACGGTGACACCGCGCATCGTGACACCACCCCCGATGGCCCCGCCCACCTACGCGCCCGGAGGGCCCGGCTCGGACGCATCTCGCAAGCCAGGGAGTCCGGTCCCCTCGGATCGCACGATCATCTCGCCCGGCACTCCCGCGCCCGGACAGCCCGGCGGCATCCCCGGTTTCGGGCCACCGCCGGGACAGTCCGGCCCGCAACGACATTCGGGGCCCCAGTCCTATTCGGGACCCCAGTCCTATTCGGGCGCGCCGTCCTACCCGGGTCCCCAGCGCTCGGGTCCCCAGTCCTATTCGGGCCCCCAGCACTCCGGCCCGCAACAGTTCTCCGGCCCGCAACAGTTCGCGGGCCCGGGCCAGTGGGGTACCCCGACCGCCCCGCCGCGGAAATCGAACACCGGACGGAATGTGGCCATCGCGGTGGGAGCCGGGCTGGTCGTGATCGCGCTGGCGGTCACCGGCATCATCGTGGTCCTGGCCGGTTCGGGCGATGAGGACCCGGCCCCGCCGAGCACGTCGACCAGTGCGATCCCGGCGGGCACCGTCGCGTGCGACTACCCGACCCGGACGGCGGTCGGCGGCATCACCCAGCCCGCTCCCGCCCCGAGCCAGCCGAACACCGGAACGGTCGACGCGCAGATCCCCATTGCCGGCCAGGGCACGATCGACCTGACGCTCGACCGTGCCGAGGCGCCCTGCAACGTGGGGGCGATGGTGTCGTTGATCGAGTCCGGTTTCTACGACAACAGCAAGTGTCACCGCGCGTCGCGGCAGTACCTCATCTGCGGCTCGTCCGGCGGCCGGGAGGGCACCAACCCGGGCTGGACCAGCCCGGACGAGCTGCCCGAGAATTTGCCGTCGGCCGGCACCGACGACGACGGCGTACCGCAGGTCACCTACCCACGCGGCACCGTCGGCATCCTCGATCTGCCCGATGACGAGGGTGCCACCGGATCCACGACGTTCTTCCTGCTCGCCGACGACACCGACCTCCCCTTGACCTACTCGACCGTCGGCACCATCGACCCGTCCGGACTCGCCGTCCTCGACAAGGTCCTGGCCGGCGGCTACACCCCTAATGCCCCGGGTGCGGCGTCGGGCCCGCCGAAGCAGAACCTGCTGATCCAGAAGGCGACCGTCGGCGGGTGACCCGCGGAGTCCGTGTGGATCCGGTTGCGGTTTGTCCCGGCAACCGGGACAAACCGCAACCAGAATTCTGGGCCATCACCGATCGACGCGCGCACAGGCACGGATCGCGGTGCTCTCCGTGAGCTCGAACGCCGCGTTGGGTGGAGTTGCCGCCGCTTGGTGGCTGGGCCTCCACCCGAAAGAACCTCGAAAATACCTGGTGTTCACCGGTTCTCACGGAGCGCATACGCGCTCGTCGGCGACCGCGGTGGTCCGGCACCGCCGCTTGACCGACGCCGACGTCACCACGCACGCCGACCTATAGGCCGCACACTCGCGCCACCCCGGGCGGCATGGTTCTCCGGCCATCACTCAGTACTTGCGACTCCTCGGCGACGGCACGCGATAGGAGGCGGAGCGAATCGTGGCCACGTTGTTTCGCGAGTCGGGCATAGTGGGCTGGACACCGAACGTGAGCGCCGAGGGATACGTCATCGACATGGCCTTCACCCGGGAGAAGCTGGCTGTCGAAATCGACGGATTCGCCTACCACCGCGATGTCACGACGTTTCAGCCAGACCGGACAAAGCGCAATGCGCTCATCGCCGCGGGCTGGACCGTCCTGAACTTCACCTGGGCCGACATCGTCGAACGCGGCGATCAGGTGGTGACCACGGTGAGAAATGCGTTGAGCCGTTCGGCCGCCTGAGCCGCAAAGGGCCACCCGACTAGATCACGTAGTTCATCCGGCTCAGGATCGCTTGTCCGAGAGCCTGATCGCCGTGCAACTCCACCGCGGACGGATCGGCATCCCGTCGGCCACCGGCGTACCGCGCGAGATTCGTCGCATCCAGCCGGATACGCACGTCGGCGGCGTCGTCGCCGCCGTCGAACTCGTCGACGACACCTGCCCGGTCCCCGACGGCGATTCGTACGGTTCGCGGAGACACCCCGGTGATGTCGAAGAGGACGGTGCTGCCCTTCGGTGCATCGGCTCGCTTCCCGACGACGAAGGGCAACGACGCGCCGATCTCGTCGAGTGCGAACGACGCCGGGCCCGGCTCTGCCACGGCGGAACGATCGGTGCCGTCACGCAGGTCGATCTCGTGCACCCAACAGTCGAAGATCCGAATCCGCATGAATCGCCCGTACGTGTCCGGCCCGCCGGGCGTCATCGCCTCGGCATCGAAGTCGTTCTGCGACATGGATTTCAGCGCCTCGGTCCGGACGCCGATGATCTCGTCGAGGGCGGCAACCACCTCGGCACGCGGCTTCGGGCGGTAATGGTCGACCCACTTCTCGTTGAGTTCGCCGATCGGGTTACGGACGTGGTGGAGGGCGCTGACCGTACGGGTGGCCTCGACGTCGCGGCCGTCGAGCATGCTTTCGGTCCCGACGATGTGGGCGACGATGTCGGCATTGGTCCAGCCGGGCAGAACCGACGGCGCCGACCACGCATCGTCGTCGAGCGCGCGGGCCAGTTCGCCGATCACGCCCCACTGCGCGATCAGAGCCTCGGTCACCTCGTCGATCGGCAGGATCGTCGTCGCCATCGTTTCTCCTCGGGTCTGGATCGGCGATCAGGGTCGCCGGCGGGTCACTCGGTTCAACCGTATCGGGGACCGATCTGCGGATCCCGGGACCCGCCGAACGGAGGACAATGCGTGGTGTCGGCCCCGGCGAACGACCCGGGCACCCTACGCTTGTCCGCGTGTCTGCATCCGTGCGCGCCGGCGACCGGCTCGGTCCGTACCTCATCGACGGGTTGATCGGCCGGGGCGGAATGGGCGAGGTGTACCGCGCGACCGACACCCGCAAGGACCGGGTCGTCGCCCTGAAGCTGCTCAGCCCTCAGGTCGCCGACGACCCGGCTTTCCGTGACCGGTTCCACCGTGAGTCGCGCGTTGCCGCCCGCCTCAACGATCCACACGTCATCCCGATCCACGACTGGGGAGAGATCGAGGGGCGCCTGTTCATCGACATGCGCCTGGTCGACGGCCGCGACCTACGCACCCTGCTCCTGCAGGACGGACCCCTGCCGGCTGAACGCGCGCTGCGGATCGTCGGTCAGATCGGTGACGCCCTCGATGCTGCGCATCGATCCGGCCTAGTCCACCGCGACGTCAAACCCGACAACATTCTCGTCGACGATCGCGACTTCGCGTACCTCGTGGATTTCGGTCTCGCACAGGCGGACACCGACACACGGTTCACGAGCACCGGCACCGCAGTCGGTTCCTTCGGCTACATGGCGCCGGAGCGGTTCGGCGACGATGCCGTGGGGCCGCCCGCCGACATCTACGCGCTGGCGTGCGTGCTGTTCGAATGTCTCGCCGGAGTGCACCCGTTCGCCTCGGCGACCACCATCGAGCGGTTGATCGCCGCCCACCTCACCGCCCCGCCGCCGCGCCTCGGTGCCGCGATCGATCACGTCATCGCCCGCGGGATGGCGAAAGATCCGTCGCAGCGCCAGCTCTCGGCGGCGGCGCTGGTCGCCGACGCCGGCGGTGCCCTGCGGTCGGAGCCTCTCGGTGGCGCGCCGACGATCGTCCCGGCCGGAACCCCCACCGTCGTGCCCGCCACCCCGTCGGCATCGACACCCGCCGCTCCAGCCGGGCCGTGGGACGCCACCCGGGCCGCGGTCTGGACCACACCGCCCCGCCGCCGGTCACCTCTCGTTCCCATCGTCGTGGCGACGTCCGTCGTGCTGCTGATCTGCGCCGGCGTCGTCGCCTGGGCGATCGTCACGACCGAGCGGGACAACCCGGCGACCACAGCCGCCGACGCATCCGCAGTGTCCACGACCACCGAGGCGGCGCCCCAGCCGACGACGCCGACGCCGGCCGAACCGACGCCCCTTCCCGGACCGACTTTGCAACCGGGCCCCGCGTCGCAGCCGGGTCCGGCACCCCGGCCGTCGGCGAGTCCTCAACCCGCGATCGTCCCCGGCGATCTCGGTCTCACCGTGCCGATGACCCGGCCGGCGTGCGACGGCACGGGGATCGTCGTGGTCGCCAACGCGACCGCACCCGGGAACTACCCCGGCGAGGTGCAGTCCTATTTGAACCAGTACCCGGGTGCGAGCTACTTGCGCACAGATCAGTCGTGTCCGTCGCTGAAGCAGGTGAGCGATGACGGCACTCCGATCTATGCGGTCTACTACGTCGCGGGCCGCACTCTCGAGGACATCTGCACGATGCGCAATCAGATCGGCGGCCTTGCATACGGCCGCTGGCTCGACTACACCACCGACCCGGAATCGCAGATCACCTGCTGACCGCGCCCCTACAGGGACGACGCGACGAACAAGGACCGGACCTGTCCGCATCGTCGGGCAGGATGGGCACATGTTGGAAACCTCCGCGCGGTTGCTCGCGTTGCTGTCGCTACTGCAGACACGACGCGAGTGGTCGGGCCCCGAACTCGCCGAGCGCCTCGACATCACCACCCGCACCGTGCGGCGCGACATCGACAAACTGCGCGAGCTGGGCTACCCGGTGGACGCCAACGTCGGCTCGCGCGGTGGCTATCGGCTGGGCGCCGGCGCGGAGATGCCGCCGCTGCTGCTCGACGACCAGGAGGTCCTCGCGGTCGCTCTGGGGCTCGACGCGGTGACGACCGGTGCGGTCGCCGACATGGCGGAGGCCTCGGCGGGCGCGCTCGCGAAGCTGCGTCAGGTCATGCCGTCGAGGCTGCGCCACCGACTCGACGCCCTGCGGATCGAGGCCGTGCCCCGTACCGCGCCGGCGAGCGCGGTGTCCGCCGACCGGCTCACCGAGATCGCGACCGCATGCCATCGGAACGAGCGGCTGCGGTTCGACTATCGGCGCAACGACGGGGAGGAGAGCCGACGCGAGATCGAACCCTATCGACTCGTCCGCAACGGGAACCGTTGGTATCTGGTCGGTTTCGACATCCAACGCGGCGCCTGGCGGTCGTTCCGGGTCGACCGGATGGAACCGAAGGTGCCGACCGGACCGCGTTTCACCCCGCGCGAACCACCCGAGGGCGGCGCGGCGGCGTTCGTACTGCGCGGTCTCGGGTCCGTCTACCGACGCGTCACGGCGCGGGTGCGTATCCACGCCTCGCTCGACGCGGTGTCGGCGATGGTCCACGAATCGTGGGGTGCACTCGAGTCCGGCGACGAGCACAGTTGCGAGATCACGCTGTACAGCACGTCGCTCGCGGAGATCGCTCGCTGGCTGTACGCCTTCGGCGCGGATTTCACCGTGATCGAACCGGTTGAACTCCGGGCCGAGTTGGTGGCCGCCGCGGAGTACCACGACCGGGTCGCCGAACGGTACCGACGGGCAGTCGTCGCGCAACCGTGACCGTCACCGACGCCGTTACCCGACCGTGACATCGGCACCGTGTCTGTCACATGGACGCTCCCGAGCCGACCGACTCCGCCGATTTTCTCTACCGTCGGTGTCATGCGACTTCTCATCACTGGCGCCACGGGGTACGTCGGTTCCCGCTTGGTGTGCGCACTGCTCAAGCAGGGACACGACGTGGTCGTCACGTCACGGGACACCCGGAAGCTGGCCAAGTTCGGTTGGTCGGACCAAGTCAGCATGGTGACCATGGACGCCGACGACCCGGCGTCGGTCAGGAGCGCGATGTCGGACGCCGGGCAGATCGACGCGATCTACTACCTCGTCCACGCCATCGGCCAGGCCGACTTCGCGAACGGCGACCGCGACGCCGCACGCAACGTCGCCGAAGCCGCGCGTGACGCCGGAGTGGGACGGATCATCTATCTCGGCGGTTTCGTGCCGTCGGACGACAAACTGTCCACCCATCTGCAGAGCCGCGCCGACGTCGCCGACGGACTGGTGGTCGACGGCGGGCCCGAACTGGTGTGGCTGCGCGCCGCAGTGGTCATCGGCGCGGGTTCGACGTCGTTCGAGATCATTCGCTACATGGCCGACCGACTGCCGGTGATCCCCGAACCCGAATGGATCACCAACGAGATGGATCCCATCTCCATCCGCGACGCGGTCCACTACCTGGCCGCGGCGTGCGACTCGTCGGTCCTACCCGCCGGGAACTACGACATCTCCGGCCCCGACAGCGCACGCTACATCTCGATCCTGCACGAGTACGTGTCGGCGATCCGGATGCCGAGGTTGCGGTTGCCGGTCTTCGGGATCTCGACCCGGCTCGCGGGCCGGGTCGGCGGCATGCTCGTGCCGGTCCCGGCGTCGCTCACCGAGGAGCTCGTCACCTCGCTCGACCATCCGATGACGGCGTCCGAGCACCGCATCCGCGATCTCGTCCCGCCGCCGGCGGGCGGACTGACACCGATGCGCGAGGCCGTCCACGCATCCGTGCGGTCGCCGTATCCCCGCTCGGTGTGCGACCTCGACGACCTCCACCACCTCGCCGACACCGACCCGGCCTGGGCCGGCGGCGACTGGTTGCGGGTCAAGCGCAGCGTCGTCGAGACGATCGGCACGTCCCTCGGGGTGGCGACGAAGGTCGTCGGAGTCCTCCGACCGGGTCGCGCCGATGTAGCGTCGTGACCGGTGACCATTGATCGACCGATTTCCTGACCGATCGAACTAGGTGGTGATGTGCTGGTGACCTCACTGGCGCGCGACCTGTACGACTCCGTCGCCGCGGACCGCGACCCCGATCCCGGCGCCCACTACATCCGACGACGCTGGCTGGTCGGCGTCTTCCTCGTCATCGGTGCGGTGGTTCTCGGCATCTCCCTACGGGTGGAGCCGGGTGACGCCGCGTTCTACCCGTTGACCATCGGTCTGGCGGCGGTGTGGATCGTCGGTGCGTTCGTCTCCGGACCGCTGCGGCTCGGCGCCTTCAGCCCCACCCCCTCCCGCCCGCCCGACCGGATCGGAGCGATCGGACTCGGCGTCGTCGTCGGCCTGGCCGTGGGCGGCGCGTTCGTGGTCGGCGGCCTGGTGGCACGGATGATCCCCGGCGTCAGCGACCTCGCCAACCAGGTGCTGGCCTTCGCCGACTTTGGCAGCCTCGCCGTGGTCACCGCGATCACGATGCTCAACGGCCTCGCCGAGGAGCTGTTCTTCCGCGGCTCGGTCTACTCGGCGGCCCGCCCGCACAATCCGATCCTCGTATCGACCGTGATCTACGTGCTGGTCACCATGGCCAGCGGCAACGTGATGCTCGGCTTCGCCGGCGCGGTCCTCGGCACCGTCTGCGCCATCCTGCGGCGCAGCACCGCCGGCGTCCTCGCACCCGCGATCACCCACGTGATCTGGGGCGCGGTCATGGTCCTGGCCCTCCCGTCCGTCTTCGCCTGACCCTCCGCTCCCCGATCCGCGAGAAGCGACCGCCATTGCTCCCTGAGGTGCGAGGAGCGAAAGCGACGAGCCTCGAAGGGCTGGCGACCCGACCACCCAGACCCGGTTTGAGCGACCGGCATCGGAGCGACTAAATTCGTGTGCGCAGCGCCACGTTCGTCAGCGCGGCACGCGCGTATAGCTCAGCGGTAGAGCTCTGGTCTTACACACCAGCGGTCAGGGGTTCGAATCCCTTTGCGCGCACTCCCCCGATTTCGTAGCTCAGACCCGCGCCCAGCGCCGCTACTAGCCGTGAAACCGCTACCGGCTCAACCACTCCCGCGTGTACACATCCTGCCACCGCACGGAAATGTTATGCCGGGCGGCAGCGCTGCTCTCGGACCCAAGGGTGTCGAGCAGCACGTCGTCGACGATGTCGCGCACCTCGTCGGAGAGCGCGGGCAGGTCGTCGGCGTAACGGGCGATCAGGCCGACGCGCACACCGTCGACGGTGTCACCGGCGCCGTCGACCGACACGAAGACCGTCAGGCGGCCGAGTTTGCGGCGGGTACGCACGGCGATGAGTTGTTTGACGACGCGATCGCTCGTGTTGACGCGCAGTTCGTCGGTCGCCAGGGTCCGAGCCGGCCGCCGAATCCGTTGCAGGCTGCCCGAGATCGAGGTGATCAGCCGATCGACGTCACCGATGGGTTCGTCGGCGGCGATCTGCTGTGTCGCCTCGACGAGCCAGGCGTCGGCGACATCGGTGGCCTCGAAGTCGCGTCCGTGCTTGTCAGGCACCGACCTCGCCTCCCTCCGCGTCGTCGACGGTCTCCGTCGGTGTGATTCTCGGTTTACCAGGGTTCCACGGCGCCAAACGGGTCAACAGGAACTTCCGGCTCCGTTGGAGATGACCGCGCACCGACCCCGTGGTGATGCGCAACACCTGTCCGATTTCCTCGAGCGTAAGCCCCTCGACTTCCTTCAGCCACCACGCGGCGCGCGAATTGGCGGGGAGATTGTCCAGTTCGGCGCGCAGGGCATCCATGAGCAGACTCCGTTCGGCCATGTCGGAGGGCAGCGGTCCGGCGGCCTCGAGTTCGGCGAACCGCTCGTCGTCGAACGGGACGTCGCGTCGGCGGCGGTGGTAGTCCACCGCCTTGCGGTGCGCGATGGCGAACATCCAGGTGCGGAAGCTGCTCCGGAAAGCGAAGTCGGGCAGCCCCTTCCACGCGTCGAGCAAAGTCTCCTGCGTGAGGTCCTCGGCGGTCTGCTGACCGTCGACCATCCGCAGCATGTATCGCAGCAGACCCGGGGTCACGCGCCGGACGAGCACGTCGAACGCCTCGGTGTCGCCGACGGCGGCCGCGCCGGCGAGTTCGTCGTCACCGAGCCCCGAAAGGTCCAGCGCAGACAGGTCGAGCGGCTCCCTGTGAGCTGAATCACCGATATTCATGCGTGCAACTCCCCCCGTCCGTCCCGACTGACCTTACAGACGGATCGTGAACAGCCTTTGCGATCGCGCATCATCCGAACGCGGTCCGTCTACGAAGAAGACACGACGACCGAAGGAGTTCGACATGTCCGCAAGCGCCACCACCACCAAGGACGCCACCAAGGACGACGCCACCACCGTCGACGCGACGCGCACCGACGGCGCCGCGGGCCGTGCCCTCGCCCGCCGTGATCCGTCGGGCGACCGGGGACGCACCTCCATCGCCGACATCGTGGTCGCCAAGGTCGCCGGGATCGCCGCGCGCGAGATCGACGGTGTCCACGACCTGGGCGGCACCACCGAGCGCGTGGTCGGCCGGGTCCGCGACGTCCTGCCGGGCACGACGGTGAGCACCACCCAGGGCATCGAGGTCGAGGTCGGCGAGCGTCAGGCCGCCGTGGACGTCTCGATCGTGGCCGAGTACGGCGTCGCGATTCATCAACTCGCAGCGGCCATTCGACGGAATGTGGTCTCGGCGATCGAGCAGATGACGGGTCTCGAGGTCACTGAGGTCAACATCACCGTGCACGACATCGCGTTCGGCGACGACGAGCAGGAGTCGAACACCACCCCGCGGGTCCAGTGATGACGTCGGACCTCCCGGCGGCGCGGACCGACGACGGGGGCCCACTGGCGGAACGCCTCGCCACCGCCGTCCTCGCCGTACCGGGCGTCCGTGACCTGCACAGCGGCCTGTTCGGGGAGATCGCCACGTACCTCCCCGGGCGTCGGGTCCCGGGCGTGTCCCTCGCCGACGACCACGGCGAGGTCCACATCGTCGTCGACGCCGCGTACGACCTCCACGGCACTGCCGCGCGGGTACGCGATGTCACCGAGGAGCTCGCCGCGAGACCCGTCACGGTGACCGTGGCAGACATCAGCGTCAGCTCGAAGCCGACTCCGAAAGAAGGTGAAGCGCAATGAACAACGCGATCGTGGGCCTGTTCGCCGGCCTGCTCCTCGCTCTGGCCGCCGTCGCCGGCGGGCTGGCCGGTTTCCTGCTGGCCATCGTGCTCGGCGCCGCGGGACTCGTGTTGGGACTCAACCGGGACGGCACCATCGATCTGGGCGCACTCCTGCGGAGCCGGGGTCGTGGCTGAGCACGAATCCGGCGGGCCCGCCCGGGATGCTCACCCGACCGCGGGTGACTCGCCGCCCGGCACGCTCACCGTCGCCGATCGCGTGATCGAGAAGATCGCGGCCCGAGCGGCTCTCGACATCCCGGGGGTCGTCCGCCATCGCGGTGGCGTCGGGTCGGTACTGGGAGTCGGTGAGCGGAACTTTCCCGACGCGGCCGTTCATGCGGGCGGCGCCAGGATCACCCTGTCCCTCGCCCTCGAATGGCCGTGCGCGGTCGCCGAGGTGTCCCGCACCACACGCGATCACGTCGCCGCCGAGGTCGAGCGACTCGCCGGGATCGTTCCGCTTCGCGTCGACGTGACGGTGTCCAAGTTCGAGCCACGACAGGCGATCCGGCGCCTGCAGAAGGGTTACGTGGACCTGCCGCCGGTCTCCGACGAGCCCGAATACGACGACGTTCGCGACAACGATTCGCTCCCCGACGACCCGGACTCGGCCTCGGACTCGGACAACACCGACGCATTCACTCCGACCATCAGCATCGACACGGGGGTACGACGATGACGCAGACCGCACCCGAATCGGGTACCGCTCCTGCCGCGACCCTACGGAACACCGACGCCCAGAACGTCTTCCCACCCGCAGCCCTCCCGGGCGCCGCGATCGCCGGCGCAGCGTTGGGGCTCATCCTCCTCGCGCTCGGCGCGGCAGCCGTACGCGACATCGCCGTTGACGCGAGCTGGCTGGATGGTCGTCCGTGGTCGGTCACCGCCGCCGAGTGGGTCGCAGAACTGCAGTGGCAGAACTGGATGTGGCCCGCCGCGATCGGGTTGATCTTCGTAGGCCTCGTCCTGCTGTGGATCGCGATCAAGCCCCGTCGCCGGACCCACCTCGAACTCGCCGCTGGCGAGGGGATGTGGACCCGCCCCGGAGACGTCGCCCGACGCTGCAGCGCCGCCGTGTCCGACCTGCCCGGCGTACTCGACGCCGACACCGTGGTGACGCGACGGAAGGTCACATGCACCGTCGGGGTGCGGAGACAGGTCGCCGACCGCGCCCTCATCGACAGCACGGTCGCCGCCGTGGCGGCCGATCTCGCCTCATCTCCGCGGGTTGTGGTGCGCGTGCGCGATCGAGGACCGAGGAGCGTCCGATGAATCGTCTCCCCGCAACCGCACATCGGCTGTCGGTCGGACTCGTGGCACTGCTGCTCATCCCGGTCGGCGCCGCGGCCGTGGCCTCGCGGGTCGACGCCCAGCCGGTGGCCGGGTGGGTCGACCGTCTCGACGAGCGTGCCGCACTCGACGCCGCCCAGGCGTCCTGGTGGGTCTGGGTATTGGCCGGCGTCACCGTGATCGCGATCGGCTGGGGCCTGTTGTTGCTGGCCACCAACGTACGGCCCCGCGCAGTGGACGACGCCCTGCTCGACGGTTCCGATCAAACCGGAGCGCTCACCGTCGCACCGAAACTGATCGCGAACGCGGCAGCGACGGAACTGGCCGGGAACCCGCTGTTCCAGAAGGTGACCGCGAAGGCGATCGACGACCGGTCGCGCAGCATCATCCGACTCGAGGTGTCGGCGACGCCGAATCGGAGCTTCGACGAGGTCACCGCGCCCGTCGCGGAGACCGTCGCCGCCATCCGTACCGCGCTCGGAGAGTCCGGAGTCCACGTCCAGGCTCTGATCCACCTCGACCGGTGACCTCGACCGGTGGCTCGACACAGACCGACAGACCGCCTCGTCCGGGGCAGTCGTCCGATGAAGAATGAAAGGAAAGACACGATGGGATTCAGCGACAAGGTCGGCAACAAGGCCGAGGACCTCTCGGGTAAGGCCAAGGAGGCCGCCGGCGATGTGACCGGTGACGACCAGCTCAAGAGCGAGGGCAAGGGCGATCAGCTCTCCGCCGCCGTCAAAGACGGCGTGGAGAACGTGAAGGACGCCGCGTCGAACATCAAGGACAAGCTGACCGGCAAGTGATCATCGTCGCCGGCAGCCGAACCTCCCCGCCGGCGATGACAGGGCGAACCCCGAAGGTGCTCAGCACCTTCGGGATTCGTCCTGTTGGGGGCCAGGAACGGCCCGTCACGTCCCCTTGACGTTGAGGATCTGTCGCAGGGTGTACTCGATGTCCACCAAATCGACGGCGTCGGCCATGACCTGATCGATGTCCTTGTACGCGTCCGGGATCTCATCGACCCACTGCTCGCCGTGACGGTACTCGATCCCCGCCATCCGGGCGGCGAGATCGTCGGCGGTGAACCGCCTCCGCGCCTCGCTCCGCGAGAACCGCCGGCCGGCACCGTGCGGCGCCGAGCACAGGCCCGCGGGATTCCCCTTGCCACGCACCACATACGACCGTGTACCCATCGAACCCGGGATGACGCCCCGTACGCCCTCATGGGCGTCGATCGCACCCTTCCGGGTGAGCCAGACGTCCTGGCCCGCGTGCGTCTCCCGCACGGTGTAGTTGTGGTGGCAGTTGATCCGGTCCACCTCCAGGGATTCCGTTTCCTCGACGACGCCGGAGGCGTTGTCTGCGAACCACTTCCCGAACACCTCGACGAAACGGTCCATCATCTCCGCGCGGTTCTCGAACGCGAACTTCTGCGCCCAAGACAGATCYCGCAGATAGGCGGTCAGCTCCGGGGTCCCCTGCGGCAGGTACGCGAGATCGGCGTTCGGCAGCTTGATCCACCACTGGCGGCACAACCGCTGAGCGATCTTGATGTGCTTCTGCGCGATCTTGTTGCCGACGCCCCGCGAACCCGAGTGCAGGAACAGCCACACCACGTCGCCCTCGTCGAGGCACAGCTCGATGAAGTGGTTGCCACCGCCGAGCGAGCCCAGCTGCTCCCGCCACTTCGGCGAATGTGACAGGTCGACACCATCTTTCGTCGCCTGTTCGGCGAGGGCATCAATGCGTGGCCGGGTGAACTCGAACCGGTCCAGACCGCGGTTGTAGTTGCCGGGCGACAGCGGGATCGCGTCCTCGATCGTCCTCCGCAGTCGCCCGAGGTCCATTCCGTCGATGTCCGCGGCGCGCAGGCGCGTCTGCACCGCGATCATGCCGCAGCCGATGTCGACGCCGACGGCCGCGGGAATCACCGCGCCGGTCGTCGGGATGACGGTGCCCACCGCGGAGCCCTTTCCGAAGTGTGCGTCGGGCATGAGGGCGATGTGCGGGTGCACGAACGGCAACCGGGCGGTCTCGGCCGCTTGGGTCAGGGTGTTGTCGTCCACGTGCGATGCATAGTTCAGCACCTTGGGCGACACCTTGGTCGGCATGGAGTTCTTCCTCTCGTGTGCGCCCGGGTCAGCGGGCCCACACATCACACCGTCGAATCCCCGGTGCGGCAACCGTATTTCTTCTTCCCGATGCCACCCGGAACTCCCGCCGCCACCCGTCGCGGCGACACGACGGCGCGCAGCACTGACTCACGGGCGACACGAGACACACCAGGCGACCCGTCATGTACCGACCCGAGTCGACAGCAGATGGTCAGCCGATGACGCCGAGTGCCTTGTCCCAGACGGCGTTCTCGCGCACCTCGCCGGGACCGACCATGTCGGCGAAGACGATCGCGCCGTCGCGATCGACGAGAAAGGTCCCGCGGTTCGCGTAGCCGCGGTCCTCGTTGAACACCCCGTAGGCGCGCGCGGTGTCGCCGTGCGGCCAGAAGTCGGACAGCAGCGGGAACAGGAAACCCTGCGCGGCGGACCACACCTTGTGCGTGGGAGAGGGTCCGACCGAGATGGTCACCGTGGTCACGTCGTCGTTGTCGAAGCGGGGCTGCTGGTCACGGATGTAACCGAGCTCGCCCTGGCAGGTACCGGTGAACGCGAGCGGGAAGAACACGACGAGCACGTTGCGGTCGGCTCGCAGGGTCGACAGCGACACGAGCTGGTTGTTCTGGTCGCGCAGGGCGAAATCCGGGGCCCGGTCACCGACGGTCAGGGGCGCAGAAGGCAGAGCACCGCTCATGCTTTCTTGCCCGCGCGGGCCTTGGGCTGGACCAGTCGGGCCGCCGACCAGTCACCGAGGCTGATGGCCGACGTCTGGGTGAGTCCCGCGGTCGGGGCCGCCTCGGCGATCTCACTCGGATCGACGTAGCCGGACTTGCCGGTCTTCGGCGACAACACCCACACGAAACCGTCTTCGGCGAGCGGGCCGATCGCATCCATGAGGGCGTCGACGAGGTCGCCGTCGCCGTCGCGCCACCAGAGGACCACGACGTCGACGACGTCATCGGCATCCTCGTCGACCATCTCGGCGTCGATCGCGTCCTCGATGTCAGCGCGCAGTTCGTCGTCGGTGTCCTCGTCCCAGCCGAGTTCCTGCACGACCAAGCCTGCGGTCAAGCCCAGTTTCTGGGCGTTGCTACCGTCTGTGGCGGCTACCACCGCGCGTGACCTCCTGAAGATTCGTGGATCGTTCTGTGCGTCGTCTGTGGCGAATCCGCGTGCGCTCCCGCACGCCGTTCGCCTGTCAGCATAGGCAACAGCCTAGAGCCTCACATTGCAAGCCGAACGCCGTCAGGGATTTCGGGCGTTTCGCACCGGTTCCGTGACCGACCCGCCCGATCGTTACCCACAGCGGGGCGGAACAAACCGTACCCAGCGGCGCGAGGCGGACGGCGGCGTCAACCCCCGGGTCGCTCGGCCGACGTCGTGGCGGGAACCGACGGTCGAGGTGTGGCCGAGGACGTGGCCGGGAGCGGCGTGTAGGTACCGCACACATCGAGCAGGCGCTGTTTGGTGCGAGACCACTCGCTCGACACCGGGTTCAGGCCGGCACGCAGTTCGCGACTGATCGCGTTCTCGAGGCGCGCGGTCGACGCGAGGAACGCCCGCGCCGGCGTGGAGACGGCCGCTGGCGACGTCTCGGTGATCTTGGGGCGGATCCCGTCGGCACCGGCGATGAGACTGGCACGTGCCTTCTCGTCGAGATCCCCGACCCCGGCGTAGGTCTGCGCCGCGTTCAGCCGGGCGACGAAGGCGTTGAACCCGCGGACCATCACGACCATCGACGCCATCGACTCGCGGCAGAGCTCGACACCCTCGGCACGCACCTCCGCGGCCGCCGAGGCGGACAGTTCGGAGCGGTACACCGCCACCTCGCCGGGCGCCGGCGCCCCCGCGCCATCGACGGTCGACGCGCACGCCCCCGACAGGGCCGCGCCGAGTGCGATCGTGGCCGCGGTCGCCGACCGGACGGCACGACCCCGGCGCCGCCCGTCGGCCGCGCCTCCTCGATCCGGCATCCACTCCCCCTACTGGTCAGTAACCGTTTCTGGACGCTACCGCATCACGCCGATCGGGACACGCGACACGGATCCACCCGGTGCCAAGCCACCCCACATGGGGCACGATGAGGGTAGGCGCCGCACCACATCGGAGTGCGGTGCCGACGCCATGCGGTCGGACCACCACCCCGAGTTCGGCCTGTCAGAGGGAGTAGGCATCACCGTGACCAACCAGATGGACCAAGCGACACAGGACGTCTCGCCGAGCGCCGCCGGGAACACCGGCCCCAGCTCGAACGGACGTGCCGCCGGACAACGAGTCCGGGTCATCCGTGAAGGAGTCGCGTCCTATCTGCCCGACATCGACCCCGACGAGACCGACGAGTGGCTCGACTCGTTCGACGCCCTCCTCGACGCCGCGGGCCCTGGTCGCGCCCGGTACCTGATGTTGCGTCTGCTCGAACGCGCCGGCGAGAAGCGGGTGTCGATTCCCGCGCTCACCTCCACCGACTACGTCAACACCATCCCCACCGAGGCCGAACCCTGGTTCCCCGGTGACGAGGACGTCGAACGCCGATTCCGCCAGATGATCCGGTGGAACGCCGCGATCATGGTGCACCGCGCACAGCGCCCGGGCGTCGGCGTGGGCGGCCACATCTCCACCTACGCCTCGTCGGCGTCGCTGTACGAGGTCGGCTTCAACCACTTCTTCCGCGGCAAGGACCATTCCGGCGGCGGCGACCACATCTTCATCCAGGGCCACGCCTCCCCGGGCATCTATGCCCGCGCCTACCTCGAGGGCCGCATCGACGAGGCCCGCATGGACGGGTTCCGGCAGGAGCACAGCCACGCCGGCGAGGGCGGCGGTCTGCCGTCGTACCCGCACCCGCGACTGATGCCGGACTTCTGGGAGTTCCCGACGGTGTCGATGGGCATCGGCCCCATGAATGCCGTCTACCAGGCGCGGTTCAACCACTACCTGCACGACCGCGGCATCAAGGACACCTCCGACCAGCACGTGTGGGCCTTCCTCGGCGACGGCGAGATGGACGAGCCGGAATCGCGCGGCTTCGCCAGCTTCGCGGCCACCGAGGGCCTCGACAACCTGACCTTCGTCATCAACTGCAACCTGCAGCGTCTCGACGGCCCCGTGCGCGGCAACGGCAAGATCATCCAGGAGCTCGAGTCGTTCTTCCGCGGTGCGGGCTGGAACGTCATCAAGGTCATCTGGGGCCGCGAGTGGGACTCGTTGCTGCACGCCGACCGTGACGGCGCGCTGGTCAACCTGATGAACACCGCCCCCGACGGCGACTTCCAGACCTACAAGGCCAACGACGGCGCGTTCGTCCGCGAGCACTTCTTCAACCGCGACCCGCGCACGAAGGAACTCGTCAAGGACCTCTCCGACGCCGACATCTGGAACCTCAAGCGCGGCGGTCACGACTACCGCAAGATCCACGCCGCCTACGCGTCGGCGATGACCCACAAGGGCCAGCCGACGGTGATCCTGGCCCACACCATCAAGGGCTACACGCTGGGCAAGCACTTCGAGGGCCGCAACGCGACGCACCAGATGAAGAAGCTGACGCTCGACGATCTGAAGGCCTTCCGCGACAGCACTCGCATCCCGATCTCCGACGAGCAGCTCGAGAAGGACCCGTACCTGCCGCCGTACTACCACCCCGGCAAGGACTCGCCGGAGCTGCAGTACATGCTCGACCGGCGCAAGACCCTCGGCGGCTTCCTGCCGAGCCGGCGCACCAAGGCGAAGGTGCTGAAGGCCGACATGAGTTCGGCACTGAAGGCCACCGCGAAGGGCTCGGGCAAGCAGCAGGTCGCGACCACCATGGCGCTCGTGCGCGTCTTCAAGGATCTGTTGCGCGACAAGGAGGTCGGCAAGCGGATCGTGCCGATCATCCCGGACGAGGCGCGGACCTTCGGTATGGACTCCTGGTTCCCGACCCTCAAGATCTACAACCGCAACGGACAGCTCTACACCTCGGTCGACGCCGAACTGATGCTCGCCTACAAGGAGAGCCCGGAGGGTCAGATCCTGCACGAGGGCATCAACGAGGCCGGGTCGGCAGCCAGCTTCGCCGCGGTCGGCACGTCGTACTCGACCCACGACGAGCCGATGATCCCGCTGTACATCTTCTATTCGATGTTCGGCTTCCAGCGCACCGGTGACAGCTTCTGGGCCGCCGCCGACCAGATGGCGCGCGGTTTCATCATCGGCGCGACCGCGGGCCGCACCACGCTGACCGGTGAGGGCCTGCAGCACGCCGACGGGCATTCGCCGCTGCTGGCCGCGACCAACCCCGCCGTCGTCTCCTACGATCCGGCCTTCGCCTATGAACTCGGCCACATCGTCGAGAGCGGTATGGAGCGCATGTTCGGCGAGGACCCGGAGAACGTCTTCTACTACCTGACCGTCTACAACGAGCCGATCAGTCAGCCGGCGAAGCCCGAGGGACTCGACCCGACCGGCATCGTCAAGGGCGCGTACCGGTTCCAGAGGGCGCCGGAGGGCACCGAACACCCGGCCAACATCCTCGTGTCCGGTGTGACCATGCCCGACGCACTGCGCGCCGCCGACATGCTCGCGGAGGAATGGAACGTAGGCGCCGACGTCTACTCGGTCACGTCGTGGAGCGAGCTCGCCCGGGACGGGATCCGCGCCGACCGCGAGGTACTGCGTGATCCGGCCGCCGAGCCGGCGCCGGCGTACCTGACCGAGCTGCTCGTCGACGCCGCCGGCCCGTTCGTCGGTGTCAGCGACTACATGCGCGGAGTGCAGGAGCAGATCCGGGCATACCTCCCGGGCACCTACCTCACGCTGGGGACGGACGGGTTCGGGTTCTCCGACACGCGTCCGGCGGCGCGACGGTTCTTCAACGTCGATGCCGAGTCCATCGTCGTCGCGGTGCTCGTCGCGCTCGCCCGTGACGGCAACATCGAGATGTCGGTGGCCAAGCAGGCCGCCGACAAGTACCGGATCGACGACGTCTCGGCCGCACCCGAGCAGACCAGCGATCCGGGAGTCGCCTGACCGGTCGCGCCGACGGACACGGCCTCCACTCGTCCTCGGTCGGGGAACCCACTCCGGCCGAGGGGCTAGATTGAGGTCGTGTCCGATGCGCGCGTGAACAGGAAGCAGCCACCGGCTGACGTGTTCGGTGAGCGGGGCGCGCACGTACCGGCACCCGCCACCGTGCACGACGCGCTGCCGGACACGCTTCTCCGGCGGGTCAAGCAGTACAGCGGCCGACTCGCCACCGAGGCGGTCCATTCGATGCAGGACCAGCTACCCTATTTCTCCGACCTCGACGCCGCGCAGCGCGCGAGTGTGCAACTCGTCGTGCAGACCGCGGTGGTCAACTTCGTCGAGTGGATCCAGGACCCCGAGGGCAATGTGAAGTTCACGGTCCAGGCCTTCCAGGTGGTCCCGCAGGATCTCGCCCGCCGCATCACGCTGTTGCAGACCGTCGAGATGGTCCGCGTGGCCATGGAGTTCTTCGAGAAGTGGCTGCCGCTCCTCGCCCGCAACGATGCCCAGCTCCGTGCGCTGACCGAGTCGGTGCTGCGCTACGGACGCGAGATCGGTTTCGCCGCGGCAGCGATCTACGCGTCGGCCGCGGAGTCACGCGGGGCGTGGGACTCCCGGCTCGAGGCCCTCGTCGTCGACGCGGTGGTCCGCGGCGACACCGGGCCACAATTGCTCTCTCGCGCAGCGGCGCTCAACTGGGACTCGGATGCGCCGGCCACCGTGATAGTCGGGACGCCGCCCCCGGAACAGAACGTGTCGGTGCCACTGGCGATCCACAACACGGCCAAGTCCTTCGACCGGTCGGCCCTGTCGGTGGTGCAGGGTTCGGTGCTGGTGGCCATCGTGAGCGGTCCCGCCCGTCCGACCGAGAAGTTCGTCGGCGCACTGCTCTCCCACTTCGCCGACGGTCCGGTGGTGATCGGTCCGACCATGCCGAACCTCGGCAGCGCGCACTCGAGTGCCACCGAGGCCATGGCCGGGATCGAGGCGGTGGCCGGCTGGCCGAGCGCACCGCGGCCGGTCCACAGTCTCGAACTGCTACCCGAGCGCGCGCTCAACGGCGACGAGTCAGCGATGACCGCTTTGATCGAATCCCTCGTCCAGCCGCTCGCCGAGGGCGGTGCGACGCTGAGCACCACTCTCGAGGCCTACCTCGACTCCGGCGGCTCGGTCGAGTCCTGCGCCCGAATTCTGTACATCCATCCAAATACGGTTCGCTACCGACTGAAGAAAATTTCGGAAATCACAGGACGTGACCCAACTAACCCGCGCGATGCCTACGTTCTGAGGGTCGCGTCGACGGTGGGTCGACTGACACACTTCCGGCACAAATCGCCAACATCTGCCACATGAGTCACACGGGTTTCATGTCCGATTCACCGTTTGTGCTGATAGGAGCCTTAAGAACACGGTTCGGTAACAAATCTCAGACTGATGACGAACCAGGTGACCTCTAGGTCTCCTTTGTGGGAACCCCACAAAAGCCCGCGACAAGCTTCATGCTTCTCCACACCCACATCCCCCGGGTAAAGGGTGTTCTCTGGTCACGTGCTTTCGATGCTTGCTCCCGGACAGGGATCTCAGACACCCGGCATGCTCACGCCATGGCTCGAATTGCCGGGCGCGCGTGACCAGATCGCCACCTGGTCCAAACAGACCCGTCTGGACCTCGAACGCCTCGGCACCACCGCCACGGCGGATGAGATCACCGACACCGCCGTGACCCAGCCGCTCGTCGTCGTCGCCGCACTGCTGGCCTACGACGAGGTGCGCAAGCACGGTGAACTGCCCGCCGACGCCGTGGTCGCCGGCCACTCGGTCGGCGAACTCGCCGCCGCCGCGATCACCGGTGTCATCTCGGCCGACGAGGCCGTCACGCTGGCCGCGCTGCGCGGCTCGGAGATGGCGAAGGCGTGTGCCCTGCAGCCCACGACCATGGCCGCGGTCCTCGGGGGCGACGAGGCGGCCGTCCTCGCACGCCTCGACGAACTCGATCTCGTCCCCGCCAACCGCAACGCCGCCGGGCAGATCGTCGCCGCCGGCGCGGTCGCGCAGATCGACGAGCTCATCGCCTCGCCGCCGGAGAAGGCCCGGATCCGCGAGCTCGCGGTCGCCGGCGCGTTCCACACGCACTTCATGGCCCCGGCGCAGGACGCCGTCGCCGCAGCCGCCGCCCGCATCACGCCCGCCGATCCCACCCGGACCCTGCTGTCGAACTCCGACGGACAGCCGGTGACGAACGGAGCCGACGCGCTGGCCAAGCTGGTGGGGCAGGTGACCAGGCCGGTCCGCTGGGATCTGTGCTCGGCGTACCTGCGCGACCACTCGGCCCACGCCCTGGTAGAACTTCCCCCGGCGGGGACGCTGGTGGGCATCGCGAAGCGCGAGCTCAAGGGCACCCCCGCGCTGGCGCTCAAGGAGCCCGGCGACATCGCGAAGATCACCGAACTTGGATAGCGGTCGCGGGTAGTCCGCGATCCCCGGAACGTCGGCCTCAATGTCGGCGTGTCCAAGCGCGCGGACTTCTCCGTCCGTGCTGCGCTCCGGAAATCTCACATCCACGTAGGAAGACGAAAGGGAACCACACAGTGGCTGCCACCCAGGAACAACTCATTGCCGGCATCGCCGAGATCATCGAGGAAGTCACCGGCATCGAGCCGTCCGAGGTGACCCTCGAGAAGTCGTTCGTCGACGACCTCGACATCGACTCGCTGTCCATGGTCGAGATCGCGGTCCAGACCGAGGACAAGTACGGCGTCAAGATCCCCGACGAGGATCTGGCCGGCCTGCGCACTGTCGGCGACGCGGTCGCCTACATCCAGAAGCTCGAGAGCGAGAACCCCGAGGCCGCAGCTGCCATCAAGGCGCAGGTCGAGGCAGACGAGGCCTGATGACCCCCTCTTCCCTCCGCGAGTACTCCACGCTGGGTGGGAACTTCCCGAGTGTGGTGGTCACCTCCATGGTGGCCACCACCTCGTTGGGTGGGGATCTCGACTCGACCTGGAAGAACCTGCTGGCCGGCGAATCGGGCATCCGTGAGCTGACCGACGACTTCATCACCAAGTACAACCTCCCGGTGCGCATCGGTGGTCGTCTCCTCCAGGATCCCGCCGAGGAGGTCACGCGCATCGAATCCCGGCGGATGGCCTACGTCGAGCGCATCTCCCACGTGATGAGCAAGCGCCTCTGGGCGCAGGCCGGCGAACCCGACGTCGACAAGGACCGCCTCGCGGTCGTCATCGGCACCGGTCAGGGTGGCGCCGACGCGATGGTCGACGCAGTCCAGGCCATGGAGGGCACCGGCAACTACCGCAAGGTGTCCCCGCTCGCCGTCTCGATGGCGATGCCGAACGGACCGGCGGCCGTCGCGGGACTCAACGTCGGCGCACGCGCCGGCGTGATCACTCCCGTCTCGGCCTGTTCGTCGGGCGCCGAGGCCATCGCGCACGCCTGGCGGCACATCGTCATGGGTGACGCCGACATGGTCGTCACCGGCGGCGTCGAGGGTCACATCGACGCGGTGCCGATCGCCGCGTTCTCGATGATGCGGGCGATGAGCACCCGTAACGAGGACCCCGCAGCGGCGTCGCGACCGTTCGACAAGGATCGCGACGGTTTCGTGTTCGGCGAGGGTTCGGCGATGCTGATCCTCGAACGCGAGGAACACGCCCGCGCACGCGGTGCACATATCCACGCCCGCCTGCTCGGTACCGGCATCACCTCCGACGGATTCCACCTCGTCGCCCCCGACCCGAGTGGTCAGGGCAACGCGCGGGCCATGACCCGAGCACTTCAGACCGCTGGTCTGCAGCGCTCCGACATCACCCACATCAACGCGCACGCGACGTCGACCCCCATCGGCGACACCGCCGAGGCCGCGGGCATCCTCGCCGCCATCGGACAGCACGCGGCGGTGTACGCGCCGAAGTCCGCGCTCGGACACTCCATCGGTGCGGTCGGGGCGCTCGAGTCGGTTCTGACGATCAAGAGCGTCGAGGAAGGCGTCATCCCGCCGACCCTCAACCTCGAGAACCTGGACCCGGAATGCGACATCGACGTCGTGCACGGTGAACCCCGGTACGGGCAGATCGATTACGCGATCAACAACTCGTTCGGTTTCGGTGGGCACAACGTGGCGCTCGCCTTCGGTCGCTACTGAGCATCACCGCCACACCCCCGACACCCAGGAGACATCGATGACGACCTTGGCTCCCGTTGCCGGCCGCGAAGAAGCCGCCGATCCCCGCGACCCGCTGTTGCGGCTCACCAACTTCTTCGACGAAGGCACGATGTCGCTGCTCCATCCGCGCGACAAGTCGGGCGTCCAGGCCGCCGTCGGACTGGTGCACGGGGTCCGTACGGTCTCCTACTGCACCGACGGCACCGTCATGGGCGGCGCCATGGGTGTCGTGGGGTGTGCGCACATCGTCAACGCCATCGACACCGCCATCACCGAACAGGCGCCGGTCATCGGCATCTGGCACTCGGGTGGCGCCCGCCTCGCCGAGGGTGTCGAGGCGTTGCACGCGGTGGGACAGGTCTTCGAGGCGATGGTGCGCGCCTCGGGCTACATCCCGCAGATCTCGGTGGTCGTCGGCTTCGCCGCCGGCGGCGCCGCCTACGGCCCGGCGCTCACCGACGTCGTGATCATGGCGCCGGCCGGCCGGGTCTTCGTGACCGGCCCGGACGTCGTCAAGAGCGTCACCGGCGAAGAAGTGGACATGGAGTCGCTGGGCGGCCCGACCACCCACGGCAAGAAGTCCGGTGTCTGTCACATCGTCGCCGACTCCGAGCCCGACGCGCTGTGGCGTGCACGGCGTCTGGTGTCGACGTTCACCCAGCAGGGACATTTCGACCGCGAACACGCGCGGGCCGGCGACACCGACCTCAAGGCCCTGCTGCCGGAGTCGAATCGGCGCGCCTACGACGTCCACCCGGTCGTCGAGCAGTTGCTCGACTCTGGTGTCGCGGCCGACGGCGAGACCCAGATCTCGAGTTTCGAGGAGCTGCAAGCCAAATGGGCACCGAACATCGTCGTCGGCTTCGGCCGGTTGTCCGGACGCAGCGTGGGGATCATCGCGAACAACCCGCTGCGGATGGGCGGCTGCCTCAACTCCGAGAGCGCGGAGAAGGCATCGCGTTTCGTCCGCCTCTGCGATGCCTTCGGCATCCCGCTCATCGTCATCACCGATGTGCCGGGTTACTTGCCCGGCGTCGGCCAGGAGTGGAACGGCGTCGTCCGCCGCGGCGCGAAGCTCTTGCACGCGTTCGCCGAGGCCTCGGTCCCCCGGGTCACGCTGGTGACCCGGAAGATCTACGGCGGCGCCTACATCGCGATGAACTCGCGTGCGCTCGGCGCCACCGCGGTGTTCGCCTGGCCGGGCTCCGAGGTCGCCGTGATGGGCGCGAAGGCCGCGGTGGGCATCCTGCACAAGAAAGCTCTCGCCGCAGCGCCCGACGACGAGCGTGAGGCCCTGCACGACCGTCTCGCCGCCGAGCACGAGGCGATCGCCGGCGGTGTCGGCCGCGCACAGTCCATTGGCGTGGTCGACGAGATCATCGACCCGGCGCACACTCGCAGCATCATCGCCGAGGCGCTCGCCGCGGCACCCGCGCGCCGCGGTCGCCACAAGAACATCCCGCTCTGACGCGTCGCACAGACGACGAAAGTGCCCCGGTCCACGAGGACCGGGGCACGTCTCGTTGTAGTTCGTCCCCCTGCTAACCCACCCGCTGCTGCAACCAGGTGACCTCGGCGCCGGCACCGCCCATGCGGTACTGCTCGAGCGCGTTGTCCCACGCGGTTCCGAGCGCGCCTTCGAGTTCACCGGCGAGACCGGCGCTGTCGGGCTGCGATTCGATCATCGAACGCAACTGGTTCTCGCCGATGATGACGTCGCCGTTGGCGCTCGTGGAGCCGCGCCAGAGGCCGAGTCCCGGGACGTAGCAGAACCGTTCACCGTCGACACCCTCGCTGGGGTTCTCGGTCACCTCGAAACGCAGCGCCGACCACTCCCGCAGCGCCGTCACCAGACGAGCCGCGGTACCGACCGGACCCGCCCAGTCGACAGTGGCACGCTGCATGCCGGGTTCGGCATCCTGTGCCGACCATTTCAGGTTGGCGCGCGCATTCAGGGTCGACGACAGAGCCCACTCCACATGCGGGCACAGCGCCACCGGCGCCGAGTGGATGTAGACCACTCCTGTTGTCATGTCCGCAAACTGATTCAGATTGCGCACCTTGTTCACCTCCGTTGTCGACGAGGAACGTCTTCCCCAACACACCTCGCGACAGCGAATATCACATTCGTAGGGTCAATTGTGCCCCATGATGCACGTGTTGCGCTAGTTTCTCCTGCGAGAAAAATTCAGTTCTGTGACGAGAGTTCATCAACGACACGATCGTTGAACTCGCTCCACAGCGGCTTCGCCCATGGTCCGAAGAGCCGATCCGTCAGCACGACGCAGGCCGCGTCGAGCGCCGGATCCACCCAGAGGAACGTGCCGGCCTGACCGAAGTGCCCGAACGTCCGCGGGGAGTTCCTCGTCCCGGTCCAGTGCGGCGACTTCTCGGACCTGATCTCGAAGCCGATCCCCCAGTCGTTGGGACGGTGCTTGCCGTACCCGGGGACGAATCCGTCGAGTCCGGGGAACCGCACCGACGTCAGCGTCCCGAAGGTCTCCGGCGCCAGCAGGCGCGGATCCAGCAACTCGCGGGCAAAGGCCGCCAAATCCGCCACGCTCGAGCGGGCGGCATGCCCGGCCGGCCCGTAGAGCGTCGTCGACGACATCTCCAGCGGCGCGCACACGGCTTCGGAGAGATAGCGGCCGAACTCGATACCGGTCGCCTCGGCCACGACCTCCGAGGCCACCTCGAAGCCCGCGCTCGAGTAGATCCGCTGCTCCCCCGGCGGGGCCTCGACCTCGCGGGTGTCGTAGGCCAGGCCGGACGCGTGCGAAAGCAGGTGGGCAAGGGTCGACCCCGACGGCCCGGCCGGGTCGTCCAGCTCGACGGCTCCCTCCTCGACGGCGACGAGCACCGCGTAGGCCACCAGCGGCTTCGTGACCGAGGCGAGCTCGTAGACGCGAGCGGGGTCGCCGAACTGGTCGGCGACCCCGTCGCGGGTGATGATCGCCGCCGACACGTGGTCGACGGGCCATTCCGTCAGAGAATCAAGGACAGACACATCGGGTCACGTTACCCGGGTGCTCACCAGTCCTCTTCGGTGTAGCGGATGACTCCGCGGATGTTCTTGCCGTCCAACATGTCCTGGTAGCCCTCATTGATCTGGTCCAGACGGTACTGCCGGGTGATCATGTCGGCGATGTTGAGCTTGCCGATCTTGTACATCGACAGCAGCTGTGGGATGTCGAGCTTCGGGTTGGCACCGCCGAAGATCGAACCCTGCAGATTCTTCTGGAGCAGGGTCAGCATGGCGAGATTGAGGTTGACATCGCTCTCGAGCATGTTGCCCATACCGGTCAGGACGCAGGTGCCACCCTTGGCGGTGATACCCATCCACAGGTCGACGTCCTTGCCGTGGACCTCGCCGACCGTGACGATCACCTTCTGGCACATGCCGCCGTGAGTGGTCTCCGCGATCGCCATGGCCGCCTCTTCGACCGTGGCGAAGGCCGCGGTGGCACCGAACTTGAGCGCCTGCTCCCGCTTCCACTCCACCGGGTCGATGGCGAACAGGTTGCGGGCGCCGGAGATGACCGCGCCCTGCAGGGCCGCGGTACCCACGCCGCCGACACCCACGATCGCGACGTCCTCCCCCGGTCGTACGTCGCCGCTGCGGGTCGACGAGCCGTAACCGGTGGGGATGCCACAGCCGCAGAGCGCCGCGACCTCGAACGGGATGTCCTTGTCGATCTTCACCGCCGAGGCCTCGTGCACGACCATGTACGGCGCGAAGGTGCCCAGCAGCGTCATCGGGTAGACGTTCTCGCCGGCGGCGGTCTGGATCCGGAAGGTGTTGTCCGACACCGCCTCGCCCTGCAGCAGCATGGCGCCGAAGTCGCACAGGTTGGCCATTCCCGACTGACACGACGGACACTTGCCGCACGACGGGATGAACGACAGCACGACGTGGTCGCCGACCTCGAAGTCGGTGACTCCCTCACCGACCTCGGCCACGACGCCCGCACCCTCGTGACCACCGAGGATCGGGAACCCGGCCATCGGGATGCCACCGGTCATCAGGTGATGATCGGAGTGGCACATGCCGGCGGCTTCCATCTTGATCTTGATCTCGTGGGCCTTGGGATCGCCGATCTCGATGTCCTCGATCGCCCACGGCTTGTTGTGCTCCCGCAGCAATGCACCCTTTGTCTTCACTGAACTCCTCCGTTCGAACCCGGCGACGTCTCGCACCGGGAGGATCTACTCACTCCGACGGTTGCCGCCATGACGTGACAGTAGTCACTCAACCACAAAATTGGAACGTGTTCTAGTGCGTGTTTCTTGGCGCGTCGATGCCGGCGGTGGTCGGGACGGACGAGACCACGACGACCTGGGCGCGAGTGCTCGCGCCCAGGTCGGAGGGTGTCGACGTCGCCGAGGTGTCCGACGACGGTGGATACGACGGCGTCAGTCGGCCAGGCCGGCGTCCTTGCTGCCGTAGCTCTGGCGCAGGGTCGGCTTGACGACCTTGCCACCGGCGTTGCGCGGCAACTCGTCGACGATGACGATGTCCTTCGGATGCTTGAACCGCGCGAGGTTCTCGTTGAGGTACGGCTCGAGGTCGGCGAGCGTCAGGTCCTCGACGCCTTCGGCGAGCACGATCACCGCGACCGGCACCTCACCCCACTTCTCGTGTGCGCGACCGATGATCGCCGCCTCGGTGATGCTCGGATGACCGAAGAGGACGTTCTCGACCTCGGCGCAGTAGATGTTCTCGCCACCGGAGATGATCATGTCCTTGGCGCGGTCGACGACGTAGAGGAAGCCCTCCTCATCGGCCCGGACCAAGTCACCGGAGTGGAACCAGCCGCCGGCGAAGGCGTCGGCGGTGCCCTGCTCGTTCTGCCAGTACCCCTTCATCATGTTCGGACCGCGGTAGACGATCTCGCCGACCTCACCCTGCGCGACGTCGTTGCCCTCGGGGTCGACGATGCGCGCGGTCACGGCCGGGACGACCTTTCCGATGGAGCCGATCTTGCGCAGGGCATCCTTGCCCTCGAGTACGCAGGTGATCGGCGACATCTCGCTCTGTCCGAAAACGGCGACGTTGAGCGCCTCCGGGAAAGTCTCGTTCATCGCGTTCAGGACGGTGTCCGACGCCGGGGCCGCACCCCAGCTGATCACGCGCAGCTTGAGATCACGCGGCTTGGCCTGCTGCGCGGCACAGACGGCCTGCCACTGTGCGGGCACCAGGAAGATCGAGGTGGTGCCCTCGCGCTCGATGGTGTCCAGCATGTCGTCGGGGTCGAACGCGCCGAGCGGATGGATCACCGAGAGAGCGCCCATGTAGAACAGCGGCGCCATGGCGCCGAGGCCGGCGATGTGGAACATCGGGGCAACACACGAGCCGATGTCGTCGGAACGGGTCTGCAGGGCCTGCAGACAGGTGACCGCCTGCGCCTGCATGTTCGTGTGGGTGAGCATGGCGCCCCTGGGCTTTCCGGTCGTGCCCGAGGTGTACATGATCAGCGCGACGGTCTCCTCGGGAACGTCTATCTCCTCGAGATCCGACGAATCCTCGGCGACGAGCGCCTCGTAGTCGAGGTGATTGTCCTTGTCCGAACCGCCGACCACGATGGTGTGCTCGATCGCTCCGGTGGAGGCGCCCGCGGCGTCGGCCAGCGGGGCGAGCAGGGTCTCGGTGACGATCACCTTCGCGCCGCTGTCGTTGACGAGAAACGCGACCTCGGCCGGGCTCATCCGGATGTTCACCGGCACGGGGATGGCACCGATCAGGTTCGCACCCAGAACCGCTTCGACGTACTCCGAGCGGTTGAGCAGGACGATCAGCACACGATCGCCGAACTGCACGCCGCGGCGGCTCAGTGCGGCCGCGAAGGCGCGGCTGCGCTCGTCGAGTTCCTTCCAGGTGGTGATGTTGCCCAGGAACTTCAGCGCCGGCTTGTCCGGGGTCATGAAGGCGTGGCGGCGGATCTGGTTGTTCCAGTGGTTGCGGCGCGAACGCAGCGGCTCGGTGGCCAGGTCGCTGAAGGTGTCGACGGTCGCGGTCATACGATCGGTCTCCTCGTTGTCTCTCTGGTAGTGATGGGGTCGGGAACGGTTGTGGTACAGCGATTCCGACGTGTCGCGGCGCTCACTTGGAGGCGCCGGCGAACGCGGTGATGGCCGCCTGGAACTCCGGGGACTGGAGCAGTTCGGTCTGGCCGTCGAGTTCTCGTTCGATCGCGGCCTCGAAACCGGACATCGTGTGCGCGTCGAGCGCGGCCTTCGTGAGCCGGAGCGCGGCAGCGCTCTTACCCGCGAGCTTGCCGGCGACCTTGCCGACCACCTCGTCGAGCGCGGCACGATCCTCGACGACGCCGTTGACGAGTCCGGCGTCGAGAGCCTCTGCGGCACGCAGCTTCTCACCGAGCAGCGCCAGCTCGTTGGCACGCACGCGACCGACGGCCGTCGCGAACGACATCGAGGCGGCGCCGTCGGGCATGAGACCGATGTTGACGAACGCGAGCAGGAAATACGACCTGGCCGTCGTATAGATGAGGTCGGCACCGAGTGCGAGCGACGCACCGATCCCCGCGGCTGCACCGTCGACGGAGGCGATCACCGGGACCGGGACCGAACGCACGGCCCGGATGAGATCAGAACCTCCGGAGATGATCTGACGCGCCTGCGTCGGAGTGAACCCGGAGGCGCCGCCCGCGGTCGACTGTTCGGCGAAGCCCCGGACATCGGCGCCCGCACTGAAACTGCCGCCCGCGCCGTCGATCACGATCACGCGGACGTCGTCGCGAGTCGACCACTCCGCCAACGTGTCCTCGATCGCCTGATGGGCCCCGCCGTCGAGGGCGTTCATCCGTTCCGGACGAGAAATCGTCAGGCGCCCGATCCCGGAGTCGTCCACCGATGTGATGACTCCGCCGCGCGTGATCTCTTCGCTCACTGCTCTCCCCACTCCAGGCCGGCTTCTCGTAGACACAGCCCCCCGCATCTGTGCCATCGCCTAGATTATTACCACAATGCGACGCAGATCACGAGAATCTCGGTTAACTTATCAGACCTGCAAGCCGGTCTCTGCTGCAGTTTTTCCGGTCGATGCCGAAATTTGTCACGAGAACGTGGTCTCCGGATAGGCTCTGTCGTCATGACCGCCCGCCCGCAGACGTCGCGCCCGGACACCGGCGCCCGGCGTCGTCGTCCCGCCGACCGGCGACGCATGATCGTCGACGCCGCGGCGAAGGCCTTCAGCGACGGCGGGTACCACGCGGTGCGGCTCGACGACATTGCCGACGCCGTCGGCATCTCCACCCCGGCGCTGTACCGGCATTTCCCGAACAAGTACGCATTGTTCGCCGAGACCACCGCCGACCTCGCGACCGGCCTGCGCGACGTTCTCGACACCGTCCCGGAGGGGTCGCCCGAGGAGTTGCCCGCACTCCTCGAGGCGATCACCGCCACCTCGTTCGACAATCGTCGCCGCGGTGGGCTGTACCGGTGGGAGTCGCGCTACCTCGAGCCCGCCGACGCCGCGATCGTCCGCGATGTCGTCGTCCACCAGCATCGTCGTGTGCGTGCCGCCGCCCGCCGGCTGCGCCCGTCGCTGACCGATCTCGACGCCAATCTCGTTGCCGCGGCGATGATCAGCGTCGCGGCGAGTCCGACGACGCATCGCGCCTCGTTGCCGGCCCGCGAGGCGACAGCGTTGATGTCGGCCGCCGCGATCGGCCTGCTCGAAGTCGAGCTGCCAGAGCCGACCGACCCCGAGCCGCCGTCGGTGACCGGACTCGCCCCGGCCGCCAAGCGCGAGGTCATCCTGACCGAGGCGATCGAGCTGTTCGCCGCCCGCGGGTTCCGGGACGTGACGATCGAGGACATCGCACACGCGGCCGACCTGCCGGCATCAGGCGTGTACCGCCACTTCCCCAGCAAGGTCGCCATTCTCGAGGCCTCGTTCTGGCGCGCGACCGACCGGGTCACGTCGGCCATCTCCGACGCGCTGGCGGCGTCGACCACGCCCCGCGAGGCGATCGCCGCGATGGTCGCCTCGTACATCCGGTTATCATCCAGCGCAACCGATCTCATCGCGATCTACGAAACCGAGATCGGGCACACGACTCCACAGGCACGCGAGGAACTACGCAACCAGCAGCGGATCACCGTGGACGAGTTCGCCACCKGGCTCACCCGCGTCCGCGACGAGCTGTCGCTCTCGCAGGCGCGCTTCCTCGTACACGCTTCCCTGAACGTGGTCACCGACCTGTCGCGTCAGTCCCTACCGCCCTCCCCCGACCGGATCGACGCACTGGCGATGCGGATTCTGTTGCACGGCTGACTATCTGATGACCGGCAAGCACGCCGGACCCCGCTCCCTGATCCGAAAGAACTGCAGAACCCGAGAGACGTGCTGAGCCACTGCTCCCTGAGGTGCGAGCGAAGCGAGCCACGAAGGGCTTCGCAACGTGTCTCACCAGGCCCTTCGTGGCAGTGAGAATGGGTGTGGGTGGTTGACCGGGTTTGGGTCTGACTTACTTCGTGGCTGACGGTGCTGTCATGGGCGAGATGTGTCGGCCCGGAACTCCGGTCGATCACCTGCACCAAGTGACCTGTGAGGACCGGGGCGGGTGTGACCTGATTAGGACCCTGTCTGGCTGGTAGGCCGTGACTCTTCACTGTCCTGTCCACCCGCCCCGGTGAGGTCATCCCACACCGCAGCGAAGGAGACCCCGCCAGAATGTCGGAGACAGCAGTGACCACGCAAGTGGTCGTACTCGGAGTCGACACCCATCAACAGACCCACCACGCCGCGATCGCCGCCACCGACGGCCGCCCGCTGGCCGATCGCGAGTTCCCGACCACCACCGCCGGCTACACCCAGTTGTGGCAGTGGGCGTGTGGCTTCGGCCGCGTCGAGGATGCCGCAGTGGAATCGAGCGCCTCCTACGGGGCCGGGTTGACCCGGATGCTCACCGCCGAAGGGGTGCGAGTGATCGAGGTCAACACCCCCGATCTGCCGCGCCGCTACGCCCACGGTAAGACCGATCAAC
>NZ_LZMP01000011.1:0-96353 GCF_001691435.1 Gordonia sp. UCD-TK1
GTGTTCGTCGGGATCGCCTTTGTCATCGGCGGATCCATCGCGATCGGCGCAACACTCGTCATCACCGGCACGGCCTCGATGGCGGCCGCGATCTTGTCGGGGCTCGACAGCGCCAGCACAAGTGCCSCGGCCGCCATCGAGGCCGTGCCGGTGATGACGAGTGTTGCGCCGATCGCGATGGATCCGCCGATGACAAAGGCGATCCCGACGAACACGGCGATCGCGAGGAACAGGTTGTAGAACCCCTGGTTGAACGCCAGTTCCTTTTGTGCGCTCGCCTGTTCCACCGTTCCGGTGCCGAACGTCGCGCGTGCGCGCGCGCTCGTCCATGCGATGGACTCCAGATAGAAGATGAAGACGTGGACGAGCGCCGCGATCGCGGCGAGCACCAGACCTGCGATGACCATTTCGTACTCCTCGTTGTCGACGGGCCCGTCGGAGAATAGTGTTCCGATCGGTCTAAAATACCGGAGGGCGACGACAGAGAGGTGGGCGGCCGGCGAATGGGACGGATTCAGGAGTTCGACACGACCGAGGTCGTCCGGGCCGCCCGCGGGATCTTCTGGCAGCGGGGATACGAGAGCGCGTCGCTCCCCGACCTGGAACGGGCGACCGGAATCGGGCGATCGAGTCTCTACCATGCCTTCGGATCGAAGCGGGGTCTCTTCGACGCCGCCGTACAGAGCTATCTCGACGAGGTGGTCCGCCCGCGGCTGCGTCCCCTGACCGGCGGCACCGTTGCGCCTGACGCCGTCGAGAACTACCTGAGCGGGCTGCGATCGGCGCTGACCGATGACACCTCCCCGGCGTGCGAGGGCTGTCTGCTCATCAACACCGCCGGTGCCCCCATCGGCCGCGACGCCGCCGTCGCTCGGACCATCGCCGACTATCGCGACGAGCTGCGGGGGGCGGTGGGGTCCGGTGTGCGGGCCAGCTCGCCCGAGCTTGATGACGATCGACAGGCAGTCCTCGCCGACGCCGTGACGGCCCTGGTCATCGCCGCACTCGCGCTCGTGCGGGTCGTTCCCGGGGAAGCCGCCCGGGGCATCGACACCGCGCTCGCGCTGGTCCGTGAGGCGCGAGGGGCGTCGGACGATCGGTCCGCAGTCAGTCCCGGTCCGGTGACTCCATGTCCCGCTGATCCATGAGCCCGTCGCGGGCCCGTTGCTCCTGGTATGCGAGCCGGCCGATCCGATGCGCCACGACGGGCGCGGTGATCAGGGCGAAGAGCCCGGCGAGAATCAGCATCCCGCTGTCGACGTTGTCGCCGAGCCGGAGGACGGCACCCAGCAGGATGAGGAGCAGGCCGAAGGTCTGCGGTTTGGTCGCCGCGTGCATCCGGCTCAGGGTGTCCGGGAAGCGGACCAGGCCGATGGCGGCGGTGACCGCCATCAGGCATCCGAGGAGCAGCAGCGTCGCGCTGACGATGTCGACGATCATGTCTGGTCGTCCCGGACTCGGAACCGCGCGATCGACACCGACCCGACGAAGCTGAGGAGGGCCAGGGCCACGATCGCCGGGACCACCGTCGAATCACGGCTGAACGCCGCCCAGGTCCCCAGGCCGCACATGCACAGCGCGATGAGCACGTCGAGTGCGACGAGTCGGTCGAGCGTGGTCGGGCCGCGCAGGATGCGGATCATCGTCAGCACCGCGGCGACGAGCAGCATGGCGGCGGCGATCGTCCAGACGTAGCTCATGAGTCACCTCGTTCCCGCTCGGGCTCGCCCTGTCGACGTTCCGGTTCGGTGTCGTCGATCGACCGGGCGTTGTCCACCAACCGGTCCACCGTGCGGACGTGGTGGAAGTCCTCGTCGATGCCGTGGAACGGACTCGGATGCCATTCGCTGTCCCGCTCGAACGCCTTGATGAACATCCGCTCGACATAGGCGACCTGATCGTAGAAGGCCCGCACCTTCTTCTCCGAACGGACGTCGAAGACGTGCACGTAGAGCATCCGGCGTCGATGGTCGATCTCCAGGACCATGGTGCCCGGCACCAGGTTGAGGTAGTCGACGGCCAGGGTCAGCACCATGTCGGACTTGATCGCGACGCGCACCCGTACCACGGCGCCCAGCGGTGGCCGGCCGGGACGGATGGCCATCCAGCCGATCTGCACACTCGACACGAAGAAGTCGACGATCAGACGGCCGACGAGCTGCAGTACCGACAGGGGATGGATACGGCCCTCGACCGGGACCCGCGGCAACGGCAGCACGGTCAGCACGAGCATCGCCAGCACGATCCCTGCGATCACATTGGCCCAGGACAGCGTGCCCCACAGCAGGACCCAGACGAACGTCAGCCACGCGATGGTCCACAACCGGACCGCGACCTCGCGGCCGTCGCTGCCCAGCCACCTGGGCACACGGGTGTGCGTGCGCAACCACACCAGCGCGCCGACGAAGTGCCAGAAGACGAACAGCAGCGACACGCGCCAGACGTTGATGACCAGGGACAGGACCGGTCCCTTGGTCGAGACGACCGGCGGCCGCCGTTTGGGCGCCGCGGATGCTCCGCGGGCGCGGTCGTCGGCTCGATCCTGCGCGCTCATCGGGTACCACCCACTCCCAGCACGGCGTCGACGTAGACGGCGCGGTCGACGACGTCGGTCGCCGCATGGTCGGTGAAGTCGAAGATCGGCCCGGCCCAGAGGGTGAGCACGAGTCCCGCGGCCACCATCGCCATCGTCGGCAGCACCATCATCACGGGCATCCGACCGACGTCCTCACGGTCGGAGAACGCGGCGTCGTCGGCACTCTCGTCGATCAGTGCGGACGGGCCCTTGTCGGCGAGATCGCCTTCGGGGGCGTCGGCGCGCGGTCGCCAGAATCCCTTGGTCCAGATGCGGGCCATGACATAGAGGGTGAGCAGGCTGGTGACCACCGACCCGGCGACGAGGATCCAGGCCAGCACGGACCCGTCCTGGGTGCCCGCCTCGAGGAGGGCGACCTTGCCGATGAAACCGGAGAACGGTGGGATGCCGCCGAGATTCAGCGCGGGTACCAGGAACAGGACGGCCAGCAGGGGGCTGGCGATGAGCCCGCCCAGGCGGCGGAGCGAGGCCGAACCGGCTTGACGTTCGATCAGGCCGACGACCAGGAACAGCGTCGTCTGCACGAGGATGTGGTGGGCGACGTAGTAGATCGCCGCCGACATCCCGAGGTCCGACGACAGCGCGATGCCGAAGATCATGTAGCCGATGTGGCTGACGAGGGTGAACGACAGCAGTCGCTTGATGTCGGCCTGGGCGATCGCGCCGAAGATACCCACGAGCATCGTCAACAGGCCGGCGACCAGCAGCACCGCGTCCATCGTGCCGCCGGGGAACAGCAGCGAGTGGGCGCGCACGATCGCGTACACACCGACCTTGGTGAGCAGGCCGGCGAACACCGCCGTGACGGGTGCCGGCGCGGTGGGGTAGGAGTCGGGTAGCCACGTCGACAGCGGGAACACCGCGGCCTTGATGCCGAACGCCACGAGTAGCACCGCGAACAGCGCGTTGCGGGTCCCGTCGGGGACGTCGTCGAGGCGCACGGCCATCTCGGCGAGGTTGAGGGTGCCGGTCGTCGCGTACGCGAACGCGATGCCCGCGAGGAAGATCAGCGACGACACCATCGACACCATCACGTACGACGCGCCCGCGCGGACACGTTCGGCGCTCGCCCCGAGGGTCAGCAGCACGTAGCTCGCGGTCAGCAGGATTTCGAACGAGACGTACAGGTTGAACAGGTCGCCGGCGAGGAACGCGTTGCAGACACCCGCGGTCAGGATGAGGTAGGTCGGCAGGAAGATCGATGTCGGCTGCTGGGCCGTGCCGTCACGGATACCCTGCCCGATCGCGTACACGACGACGCACAGCAGCACGATCGTCGAGACGACGAGCATCAGGGCCGCGAGCTGGTCGACGACCAGCGTGATCCCGAGCGGTCCGTTCGGGTAGCCCTTGTCTCCCCAGCCGCCGATCGCGACCGCGAAGGTCCCGTGGCGGTCGGTCAGGTACAGCATCAGGCACGACGCGACGAACGCGACGGTGATGGCGACGATCGACACCGCCCGCTGGATCTTGGGGCTGCGGCCGAGCAGCAGCGAGACGGCGGCAGCGCCCAGCGGCACCAGCGTCGGCAGCGTGATCAGGACGGGGATCCACGACTCCTGCGGGGTCATCGGTCACCCCCGTTCTCGTCGCCGTGCTTCTTCTTGTCCGGCCCGACCACGTCGCGGTCCGGCATCTCGCGCTGGTCGATGACGTCGGGGTCGGCGTCGTCCTCGCCGGACCCGTCGGGAGGTGCGACGGCCGACTTGGGACCCACCTCGTCGGGACCGAGTTCGCCCGGCCCGTACACGTCGGGCCCGTCCTCGCGGGCGGCGGTCTGCGCCGAGGTCTCGGGGTCGGGCTCCTCCTCCGCGCCGCCGATCTCGTCGACGACGTCGGAGTCCGTCGGCATGATGTCGGTCTCGTAGAGCGCGGCGTGCCGGGCGGCGGCCTCCTCCGCGGTGAGCGGATTGCCCTTGTCGTCGAAGTGATCGCCGGTCGGGGTGTCGGAGAGGGTCAGTGGATCGTCGCTGCGATCGCGGTCGGGTGCCGTCCCCAGCGATCCGCTCAAGATCTTGACGTCCTCCTCGTCGTCCTCGACGTCGTCGTCGTCCCGATTGATCACGAACAGCCGGTAGACCAGCGCCAGGACGAACGCGGCGACGCCCATCATGATCACGATCGCGGTCAGGACCATGCCCTGCGCGAGGGGATCGGCGTCGGACGCCCGGTTCTCCGACGACCGGCCCATGATCGGCGGGTTCCCCATGCCGCCCGACACGACGATGATCATCAGGTTGAGCGCATTGCCGACGAGCAGGAGCCCGAACAGCATCCGGACCAGACTGCGTTCCATCAGCAGGTACACGCCGCACGCCGCCATCGCGCCGATGACCAGCATCAGCGAGAGATTGGTGGTCATCGGCTCACCTGCTCGCCGGTGGTGCTCGCGGCGTCGTCCGCCGCGGTGTCGCCACGCGAGTTCTCGATGCGCGCCGCGGTGCGGGCGATCGTGGTCTCCACATCGAGACGCGCGCCGAGACTTCGCAGCACGTCCAGGACGAGCCCGACAACGATCAGGTAGATGCCGAGGTCGAAGAACAGGGCGGTCACGAACTTGATGTCGCCGAGGACCGGGACGGTGACCTCGAAGACMGCCGACGAGRGTGCGGGGGCGCCGAGGAACATCGAGACGATCGCCGTGGTCGCCGAGACGGCCAGGCCGGCGCCCAGGATGCGGCCGGGCTCGATCGGCAGCGCCTCACCGAGTTCGTAGCGTCCGCCCGCCAGGTAGCGGAGGACGAGCGCGAGACCCATCGTCAGGCCGCCGGCGAAGCCACCGCCCGGCGCATTGTGGCCGGCGTAGAAGAAGTAGATCGACAGCACGACCATCGTCGGGAACAGCAATCGCGTCGTGGCCTCGAGAACCATCGACCGGTGGCGCGGGTCGCGCAGTCCGGAACCGAGGAGCCACGTGGTGCGGTCCGGTGGGACGTGATCGTCGTCGTCCCCGTTGTCGCCGGCCTGCAGCCGGGCGGCGTCGGCCACCCGCGGCGCCGCCCCGAAGCGGCGGTTGCGGAAGACCATCGACGCGACGCCGGTGGCGGCCGCGATGAGCACCGACACCTCGCCGAGGGTGTCCCAGGCGCGGATGTCGACGAGCAGGACGTTGACCGCGTTGGCGCCGTGGCCGTACTTGTAGGCGGCCTCGGGCAGGTCGACGTGCAGCGGTTCGGTCGAGCGGGCGGACGCCGCGAACAACCCGATCAGGACCAGCATCGCGCCGAAGGCGAGTCCGATGAGGGCGCGCAGCGGCTTGAACCCGGTGGCGTGCCGCTTCTCCGGTTCGGCGGGCAGCTTGCGCAGTACCAGCACGAAGATGACCAGGGTGAGCGTCTCGACGAGGAACTGGGTGAGCGCGAGGTCGGGGGCGCCGTACAGCGCGAACAGCATCGCGCAGCCGTAGCCGGTGATCCCGACGACGAGCGTCGCGGCGAGGCGGTTACGCAGCAGCACGGCGGCCAACGACGCGGCGACGATGCACCCGCCGATCACCAGCTGGACCGGCTTGGCGTCGAAGTCGATCTCCAGTCGGTCGCGAGCGCCGGCGAACAGCACGATGGTCGGCAGCAGGATCGCGGTGCACAGGATGACCCCCTGGGTGACCGGGAGCGAACCGCGCTGGGTGTTGCGCGTCAGCAGCAGCGACAGGGTGTCGGCTCCGCGCAGCGTCGCGTCGTAGATGCGGTCGGCGTTCACCAGCGGGCGGAAGCCGAAGACGCGGTCGCGGACCCGGCGGATACCGAGGAACAGCAGGGCGCCGCCGACGATGACGATGATCGAGAACACGACGGGCAGGCCGAACCCGTGCCACAGAGCGAGATGCTCGAGTTCGTGCCCGTACCCGTCGAGGGTCTCGGCGTACGGCTCGAAGAGAGCGCCTAGCTGCGGGCTGAACACACCGGCCGCCACACCGGCCGCGGCGAGCGCCACGGGCGAGAAGTAGAAGGGCCACTTCGGCGGGTGCATCTTGGCGACCGCCGGACTCGGGGTGCTGCGCACCTTGCGGCCGAACGCGCCCCACAGGAAACGGAGCGTGTAGGCACAGGTGATGATCGAGCCGACGAGCAGGATGATGTCGACGGCGTGGGCCTGCCACGAGACGAACGCCCCGGTCTCCCACACCGAGGCGAAAGCTGTTTCCTTGCCGACGAATCCGAGGGTGACGGGGATGCCGGCCATGCTCGCCCCGGCGACCGCGGCGGTGATCGCCAGCCCCGGGAGACGATGGCCGAGCCGGGCGAGTTTGCGGACATCGCGGGTGCCGGTGGAGTGGTCGATGATGCCGACGACCATGAACAGCGACGCTTTGAACAGCGCGTGCGCGACGAGCATCGCGATGCCCGCCATGGCGACGTTCGCGTCGCCGATGCCGACCAGCACGGCCATGAAGCCGAGCTGGGACACCGTGCCGAACGCGAGGATGAGTTTGAGGTCGAGCTCGCGCAGCGAGCGCCATCCGCCGAGCACCATCGTCACCAGGCCGAGCCCCACCACGGCGATCTGCCAACTGATCGTCACCGAGAAGGCGGGGGCGAGACGGGCGATGAGGTAGATGCCGGCCTTGACCATCGCGGCCGCGTGCAGGTACGCGCTGACCGGGGTCGGTGCGGCCATGGCGCCGGGCAGCCAGAAGTGGAACGGGACGATGGCCGATTTGGTGAGCGCGCCGATCAGCAGCAGGACCACTGCGATGTCGACGTAGACGCCGGTCGGCGGTGCCGAGACGATCTCCGACAGCAGGTAGGTGCCCGACCGCTCGCCCAGCATGATGATGCCGACGAGCATGGCCAGACCGCCGAACGTGGTGACCAGCAGCGCCTGGGTGGCGGACCGTCGAGCCGTCGCGCGCACCCCGTAGAAGCCGACCAGCATGAACGAGAGCACGGTCGTGAGCTCCCAGAACACATACAGCACCAGCATGTTGTCGGAGATGACGAGGCCGAACATGGCCGCGGCGAACGCGACCATCTCGCCGCCGAACACGGCGACGCGGGGACGGGCGTCGTCGAAGTAGTGGGCGCAGTAGCAGAGGACGAGCGCACCGACCCCGAGGATCAGCACCGACAGGATCGCGGTCAGGGTGTCGAAGCGGGTGGCGATGTCCATCTGGAGTGATGGGACCCAGCTGACCGTCTCGACGCGGGCGGCAGCCGCATCGGCCGGCGGCCAGTTGAGCACGACCCAGATCAGTGCGCCGAGGGGCGCCAGTGCGAGAACGTAGAAACCGCGGGTACCCATCCAATGGATGACTGCGGGCGCGACGAGTGCGCACACTGCCAACGCAGCCAATACAGAGATCAAAAGGGCACTCCGTCTTTCTCCCGGCGGGGTGTCACGGGCGAGCACCCGCGGTGGCTACTTTACCGTTGCCCGTATGTTCCGGTTCGACTGGCTCCGGCGTACCGCCGTCAGCATCGCCGCTGTCCTGCTGGTGTTCGGCCTCGTCGTGGGTTGTGCGGACGAGGAGCAGGCCGGACCGGACGGCGTCCCGTTGCCGTCGGATTTCCCGGCCGCGCAGGTCCCGCTCATCGACGGTCACGTGCTCTCGGCGAGCGGCAGTCGCTCCGACGGTTGGGAGGTCGCGGTGCAGGGCCCGGCCAACGCGGGCAATCAGCTCGAGGCCGCGACCGAGACGCTCACCGAGGCCGGTTACGTCGAATCGCACCGTTCGACCGAGGGTGGACAATCGGTCGTCGTGCTGTCGGCGACCAAGGAGGGTTCGACCTACTGGGTCCAGATCGGCGCGTCCCCGCAGGCCGCGGGCGGTGGGTCGTCGGTCTTCTATCTGGTCAACGTGGAGTAGGCATCGCACTAGTGGTGTGTCTCGGAAATAAGCGACTGGTCTCAGGCGCTCGATCGGCGCCTGGCTGCGTTGTCGTCGGTCGAGATAGCTCCGCTATCCCTCCCTCCTCCGCCTTGCCAGAACACGATCGCTCCACCGGATACCGGCCACCTATTTCCGAGACACACCACTAGCTCGTCGACCCGCGGTCGAGGTGACCGGACCGACTGTGATCGACGATCGCGATCGGGCATCGCGTGTGGTGCTGAGCGGCGCGCGCCACCGACCCCGCCCAGGTCGCGAAGGTGCTTCCCGCGCGTGGCCGGGTGACGACGAGCAGCGACGCCTGCGGAACCGCCTCGCCGACGGCCCTCGACGGGTTGCCGTTCACCAACTGCAGCGTCGTGTCGCGGTCGGGGAAGCGTCGGCGCCAGGGGTCGAGCAGCGCGTCGGCTCGCGCGTACAGCGCTTCGATCCGAGCGGGCGGGGCGTCGTCGGGGATCGCGCACACGATCGCCACGGGGTTGCCGGTGGCATCGGCGTACTCGAAGGCGGTCGACAGCGCGAGGTCGGACGGGGCGTCGGCATCGATGGCCGCGACGACCGGACCGCCCGTCGCGAGGTTGCCGTACGGAACCGTCACGACCGGGCATCGCGACCGGGCCGAGAGCGCGGAGCTGATGCTCCCGGTGGTGAGGCGTTCGATGAGGCCGGGTCGATGATGGCCGAGGACCATCAGATCGACCTGACCCGACAGCCTGGTGAGCAGGGGTATCGCGAAGTCGTGTTCGACGACGGTCTCGATGCGCAGGCCCGGATGTCGGGTGCCGAGACGGCCGGCCACCGCGGTCAGGTGGGCGGCAGCTGCTTGCCGCGTGGCGGTGACGTCGAAGTCGAGTTCGAACTCGCTGAGTGGTTGCAGCGCAAGGCTGCCGCGAATCCGTGGATCAGTAGCAGGCGGTCCCCGTCGCGGGCCGAGGCGGCCGCCCAGTGAGCGGCCGCCTCGGATTCGGGACTCAGATCGACCCCGACGGCGATGGTGTTCATCGGGCGCGGGTGGCGTCGCCCGTCCGCGTCTCGCCGGCGATGGCGTCGTCCGCGACGGGACCGACCGTCGACGGTGCCACAGCTGCGGGCACGGCGACGTCGGCGACCGCCGCCTCCTGCGCGCGGCGCTCCTCGTCGCTGCTCATCGTCTTCAGCGCAACCTCCTTGATGAACGCGATGGCGAGGAAGCTCAGCGCCGCCATGACGGCCGCGACGAGGAAGACCCGGGCGGTCCCGTCGCCGTAGGCGCCGCGGACGATGGCCGCGATCGGAGCCGGCAGCTCGTTCAGATTGGCCMGGCCGGCACTGCCGCCACCGGATGCGCCGGCGCCGATGCCGAGTGCGCCGAGCCCCTTCGCGATGAGGTCGGTGACGTGGTTGGACAGAACCGCGCCGAGCACCGAGACACCCGCCGCGCCACCGAGGGAACGGAAGAAGGTGACCGTCGAGGTCGCCGCGCCGAGGTTGTCGGGGCTGACGTTGTTCTGCACCGCGAGGACCAGGTTCTGCATCGTCATACCCATGCCGCAGCCCAGGACGAAGAGGAATACACCGACCACGACCATGTCGGTGTGGGCGTCGATCGTCGCGAGCAGGCCGAAGCCGATCGTCATCATCGCGGCACCGGCCACGAGGAATCGCTTCCACCGCCCGTACCTGGTGATTAGGTTGCCCGACACGGTCGCCGAGAGCATCGAGCCGATGACCATCGGCAGCGTCAGCAGGCCCGCCGCGGTCGGCGAGTAGCCGCGCGCGATCTGGAAGTACTGCCCGAGGAACACAGCGCCGCCGAACAGGGCGACACCGACGCCGACGCTGGCGACAGTCGCCAGGGCCGTGGTGCGGTCGCGGAAGATGTGCAGCGGGATGATCGGGCTGGACACCCTGGACTCGACGAAGACGGCTGCGGCGAGCAGCGCGACTCCGAGTGCCACCAGTCCGTACGAGGTCATCGACGCCCAGTCGAAGTTCTTGCCCGCCAAGGTGACCCAGATGAGCAGGGTGCTGACGCCCGAGGCGATGAGGGCGGCGCCGAGGTAGTCGATGCTGACCTTCTTGCGGACCACCGGGACGTTCAGCGTGCGCTGGATGACGAGTAGGGCGATGACGGCGAGCGGGACGCAGACGTAGAACGTCCAGCGCCAGCCGAGCCAGCTGGTGTCGACGATGACGCCGCCGATGAGCGGACCGGCGACGGTCGCGACGGACATCACCGCGGCCATCGGGCCCTGGTAGCGGCCGCGTTCGCGCGGGCTGAACATCGTCGCGACGACGATCACGACCAGCGCCTGCAGGCCGCCGAGGCCCAGGCCCTGGATGACGCGGAAGCCGATCAGCATGTCGACCGAGGTGGAGAGCCCGGCGAGGACCGAACCCAGGGTGAACAGGAACAGCGCGCCCTGGACCAGCAGCTTCTTGCTGACCAGGTCGGCGAACTTGCCCCAGATGGGCGTGGTCGCGGTGGACGCGAGCAGGGTCGCGGTGATGACCCAGGTGTACTGGTCCTGGGTGCCGTGCAGGTCGGTGGTGATCGTCGGCAGGGCGTTGGACACCACGGTCGACGACAGGAACGCGACGAACATGCCGAGCAGGAGGCCGATGAGGGCCTCGATCTTCTGACGATGCGTCATCGGCACGTCTTCGGCCGGCGCCATCGCGGACGCGGGTGCACTCATATGGCAAACCTCCGAGAAAGAGAGCTGCCCGCGACGAGGAGACGGGCGGGCGGCGAATCGGCGCGCGCGGTGGCGCACCCGATTGGTTGATTGATGCAACCATAAGTCGTGATGGTTGCAACCAACAACTATCGGAGGTTATTCCGGGTGTGTTCCGGGACTCACCCGGTGGCCGAGGGAGGCTCGGCGGTGCTCAGTCGAGCCGACGCTCGGCGTAGGCCTTGAGGTCGGCGACCTGCGCGGGATCGAGCGACGGCCGAACCCGCTTGCGGGCCTCCTCGACGTCGGCCACGGTGACCGCGGCGGCGTCGATGTCCCGGCGCATCGCCGACAGGGCGGCCTCGCGCAGCAGGGCCGAACAGTCGGCCGCCGAGTAGCCCTCGAGGTCGCCGGCCAGCTCGTCGAGGTCGACTCCGTCGAGCGGGACGTCGCGCCCGGTGGCGCGCAGGATGTCGCCGCGGGCGTCGGCGTCCGGCGGCGGCACGAAGACGAGCCGTTCCAGTCGCCCGGGCCGCAGAAGCGCCGGGTCGATGAGGTCGGGCCGGTTCGTCGCACCGAGCACCACGACGTCCTGGAGTGGTTCGACGCCGTCGAGTTCGGTGAGCAGCGCGGCGACCACCCGGTCGCCGACACCGGAGTCGGTGGACTGACCGCGGCGCGGGGCCAGCGCGTCGACCTCGTCCAGGAAGATCAGCGAGGGCGCCGACTCGCGGGCACGGGCGAACAGATCCCGCACCGCCTTCTCCGACGACCCGACCCACTTGTCCATCAGCTCGGCGCCCTTGACCGTGTGCACCGACAGCTGACCCGACGCCGCGAGCGCGCGGACGACGAAGGTCTTGCCGCAGCCCGGCGGGCCGAACAGCAGCACCCCACGCGGCGGGTCGACGCCGAGCCGGGCGAAGGTGTCGGGGTGTTGCAGCGGCCACAGGACCGCTTCGGTCAGAGCCTGTTTCGTCTCGACCATGTCGCCGACGTCGGCGAGGGTGATCGAGCCAAGCGCGACTTCGGGGGAATCCGAGCGGGACACCGGCCGGATGACGTCGAGGGCGCCGACGAGATCCTCGGTGCGCAGCGACGGCGCGGACTTCTCGGCACTCGCGCGCGTCGCGGCGCGCMGCGCGGCCTCGCGGGCCAGCGCGGCGAGATCCCCGGCGACGAAACCGGGGGTGCGCGAGGCGACCGACGTGAGGTCGAGGTCGCCGTCGGTCGGGACGTTCGACAGGATCGCCGAGAGCAACCGCGCCCGGGTCGCGGCGTCGGGGAGGCCGATGACCAGTTCCCGGTCGCAGAGCGACGGGTCGCGCAACCGGGCGTCGAGGCGTACCGGTTCGGCGGTGGTCGCGATGAGTGCGATGCGGCCGTCGGCGATGCCGGAACGCAGTTCGTCGAGGATCAGTGCGGCGACGGGCTCGGGTTCGGCGGGTAACAGCGCGTCGACGTCGGTGATCAGCAGGACCCCGGCGGCCGCCCGGGTGCGGGCCACCGCGTCGGCGACCGTCCGCAGGCGGGTGTTGGCCTCCGTCGCGCCGACCGTCGGACCGTCGATGGTCACCAGCGTGCGCGACGCGCACACCGAACGCACGAAGGTCGCCTTGCCGCCGCCGGCCGGGCCGGTGACCAGGACGCCGAGACGCGGTGTCGCACCGAGCGTGCGCAGCACCTCCGGCTCGTCGAGGGTGATGGTGAGCCACTCGGTGAGCTTGGTGATCTGGGAGTCCACGCCGACCAGCTCCGACACCGGCCGGACCGGGATCTCGGGCTCCCGGGCGGGCTCGCGGACCGGGCTGGGCGCGGCGGCCGGCCGCGGGCGGGAGTCGGACTCCGACACCATGCCGAGGGCGCCGGGGATCCGGGGTGACCCCGGACCGGTCCGGTCGACGAGGGGCGGCACCTCGCCCGCAGTCGTCGACCACAGCACGGCGGTGTTGGTCTGCACGCTCACCGGCGTCGACGCCGGACCGCCCGCGGGTGGCCCGGGCTCGGTGGCGGTGACGGTCAGCAGCTCGGTGGTCCAGGTGATCCCGACCGACCGGGCCAGGGCGCGCGTGGCCTCGGTCGCGGCGAGTTCGGGGCCGAGGTCGCGGGGGAGCAGCGAGACGGCGTCACCGACGGACAAGACCTTCCCCAGCAGCGCGCGGCGCAGCGTCGACTCGGTGATCGACTGGGTGGCCAGCGCCGAACCGCTCACCACCACCCGGCTCGCGCCCTGCACCTCAACGGGCGCCAGCACGACCGTCGAGTTCTCGCGGACGCCGGCGTTGGAGAAGGCGATCTCGTCGAGGAGGGCGACGCCGGTCGGCGCGGAGGCCTCGGTCGCGGCCACCACGGCGGCGGTGACCCGTGCGCCGGTGATCGACACCGCGTCCCATTCCCGCAGCGAGAGGGCCGTCAACACCTCGGGATGCACGCGGATGATGCCGCGCCGCGCCTCGGTCGCCGAGGGATTGTGCCGCGCGGTCAGCGTGAGGGAGGCCGGTGTGCTCATTCGGGTTCGCTTTCGGTCGTCTCGCCGGGCGCGCCGACCACGGACCGGCCGGGGCCGGTGGGACGGTTCAGGCCCATGCGGCCGAGGGAGTTGAGGACCGGCCGCCGGCGCCGGCCCCCGGGCGACGCCGTGCGCAGGGCGCGACGCTGGGCACGACGTTCGGCCGGTTTGTCGTCCCAGTGCTCGGGCCGGGAGGCGACCCAGCGACGTGCGCGCCACGCGTACGGGATGTGCAGGACGTATCCGGCGATGGCGATCATCATCAGCACGTACGGGAAAGTCACCAGCAGCGCCGCGGCCGCGGCGACCAGCACCAGTAGGCCGGCCACCGCGCGGGCCGGGATCGACGCGGTCTTCAGCGAGGACGTCGGGACGCGACTGACGGCCAGGAAGGCGACGAAGATCAGCCACCCGCCGACGGCCGGCAGCGACGTCCACCACCCGTCGCCGAACTGTTGCTCCAGCCCGATGGGCAGGAGCGCGCAGATCGCCGCGGCGGGCGCGGGGACACCGACGAAGAAATCCTTGGTGTACGCGGGTGCCTCGTCGTCGTCGAGCAGGGTGTTGAACCTCGCGAGGCGCAGGACGATGGCGCAGCAGTAGATCAGTGCGAGCACCCAGCCGAGGTCATGCCCGTCGATGAAGTAGAAGTAGATGATCATCGCCGGCACCACACCGAAGTTGATCGCGTCGGCCAGCGAGTCGATCTCGGCGCCGATCCGGCTCGTGGCTCCCATCAGGCGTGCGACCCGACCGTCGATGCCGTCGAGGAACGCGGCCGCGACCAGGAGAGCCATCGCGGTGTCGACGTCGCCGTTGATCGCCGACCGCATGGCCGTCAGGCCCGCGCAGATCGCGAGGATCGTCAGCGACGACGGGATGACGATGCGGCTGGCCTGTGCCTGGCGCCGCAGACGCCGGCGCTCCGGCTCCCGCGGAACCGGATGTGTCTGTGCGTGCCGGCTGGCCGAGCGCGCGGTCGGGTTGCGCGCAGTGCGCGAGCCGGGGCGTCGCCGGCCGGGGTTCGTGCCGGGTGAGGTCATGTCGGTCGGGTTCACCGGGCCGGAGTTCACTGATCCAGGTACGCGAACGGGGTCTCGCCGCCGACCGCGCGCTGGCCGACCGAGACGCGGGGCCGGGTGCCGGCCGGGAAGTAGACGTCTACGCGCGATCCGAATCGGATAAGCCCGTAGGTCTCGCCGATCGTCAGCGAGTCCCCGACCGACGGCTCGCACACGATCCGACGGGCGACGAGACCGGCGATCTGCACGACGGCCAGCTCGGGCCCGGGCGTGCCGCCTTCGGCGGTGGTGCGGATGGTCATCGTGGTGCGCTCGTTGTCGCGGCTGGCCTCGGGGAGGTCGGCGGAGACGAACGCGCCGGGCGTGTGGGTCACGGTGGTCACCGTGCCCGCGATCGGCACGCGCTGCACGTGGACGTCGAAGATCGACAGGAAGGTCGAGACCCGGGGCAGCGGCTGTGTGCCCAGGCCGGACTCGGCGGGCGGGACGGCCTCGTCGACCAGGGCGATGGTCCCGTCCGCGGGGGCGACGACCACACCGGGCTCGGTGGGGGTGACCCGCTTCGGATGCCGGAAGAAAGCAGCGCACGCGCCGGCGGTCAGCGCGGCCGGTCGGGCGATCCAGCGGTGTCGACGCCCGAGGAGCGCGACGGCGGCGGGCGCGGCGACGAACGGCACACCCGCCGGGTGGATCGGAGGGATGGTCTCTCGGGCCAGATCGAGAAAATGGGCGACACGGCCGGTGTCACCGGAGCCGTCCGGACGCGGACGTCGGGCCACGATCAACCTCCTCTGGCCTGTGTCCAGGCCGGATAAATGGTGCGCACCGCATCGCCGGGTGCATCGGCGTCCACTCTAGAGCGCCGCGCCCGGAGACCTCGTCGTCAGCGCAGGACCAGCACGTCCACCAGGGTGCCCGCCTCGACCGCCTCGACGTCGGCGGGGACGTCGATGAGCGCGTCGGCCTCGGCGAGGTAGCGCAGGTGATGGGACGCCGGCGGGCCGATCGGGTCCACCCCGACCACCCCGTCGCGAGGCCCGGCGTCGAGCACGCCCCGCAGGAACTGTCGTTTGCCGCGGGGTGAGCGGATGTCGGCACCGAGACGAGCTCGGATTCGTTCCCGGTCGGCGGGCAGTGACATCGCGGCCCGCAGCGCGGGCCGGATGAAGACCTCGAAGGACACGAGTGCACTGACGGGATTTCCCGGCAGCGTGATGATCGGCACGCGCCGGCCGCGGGAGGAGGGGAAGTGGCCGCACCCCTGGGGCATGCCCGGCTGCATCGCAACCTTCACGAACTCGACGGTCCCGGTCGCCGACAGTGCGTCCTTCACCACCTCGAAGGCGCCGGCGCTGACACCGCCCGAGGTGATGATCAGATCGGCGTCGTCGGCGACCTCGTCGAGCCGCGCGGCGAAGTCCGCGGTGTTGTCGGGCACGAAGTGCAGGTGACGGCCGGCCGCGCCGGCCTCGATGACCGCGGCGGTCAGCATCGCGCCGTTCGACTCATAGATCTGACCGTGGCGCAACGGTTTTCCGGGTTCGACGAGTTCAGAACCGGTGGACAGCACGACGACCCGCAGCCGCCGGGCGACGGTGATCTCGGCGAGGCCCAGTGCGGCGAGCAGGCCGATCTGCGGTGCGCCGATCACCGTGCCGGCCGGCAGCGCCCGGGTGCCGGCCTCGATGTCGGAGCCGCCGCGCCGGATGTGCCTGCCGCGCTCGGGTGCGGCGGTGAACGTGACGGTCGGCGCCGCGGCGACCGGGCCCACCACGGCGTCGGTCAGTTCGACCGGGACCACCGCGTCGGCGCCCGCGGGCATCGGGGCGCCGGTCATGATGCGGTGCGCGGTGCCCGGCTCGAGAGTGAGGTCGTCGGTGCGGCCGGCGGGGATGTCCGCGGCCACCGGCAGGGTGACCGGGGCGTCGGTGCTCGCGTCCGCGAGATCGTCGGCGCGGACCGCGAATCCGTCCATCGCGGAGTTGTCGAAGCCGGGCAGCGACAGCGGGGCGTCGACGTCGGTGAACGTGGCGAGACCCAGCGATTCGGGTACTGCGATCTCCGACGGTTCGGCGGGGCCGAACAACGCCGCGACGATGCGCTGATGTTCTACGACGGTACGCATCCGCTCAGCATGCCAGGTGTCGACGGAGACCATGCCGCCGTCCCGGCAGGTGACCGGGCCGTCCTGCGACGCCGCTGGGCGAGGACTACATTCGTGCGCATGGCGCTGGGTCTGCTGTTCGACATCGACGGGGTGATGGTCACCTCGTGGCAGGCGCTGCCCGGCGCGGTCGAGGCGATCGCCGATCTCGCCGACCAGGGCATCCCGCGGATGTTCTTGACCAACACGACGTCCCGCTCGCGTGGCGAGATCGCCGAGGCGCTCAACGAATGCGGTTTCGAGGTGAAGCCGGACGAGATCCTGTCGGCCGCCAAGCTGACCGCCGAACACGTCGCCGCCACCTATCCGGGCAAGCGCGTGTGGGTGCTCAACCAGGGCCCGATCGCCGAGGACATGACCGGCGTGGAGTTGACCGACGACCCGGCGTCGGCCGAGGTGGTGGTACTCGGCGGTGCCGGTTCGGTCTTCACGCACGCCACGCTGTCCAAGGTCCTGGAGATGATGCTCGACGGGATTCCGGTGATCGCGATGCACCGGTCCATGACCTGGTCGACGGCGGACGGCCTGAGCATCGACACCGGGGTCTACCTCGAGGGCCTCGAAAAGGCTTCGGGCGCAAAGATCAAGGCGATCGGCAAACCGTCGCCGGTCGGTTTCCGGGCGGCCACCGAGGTCCTCGGTCTCGAGCCGACCCAGGTGGTGATGGTCGGCGACGACATGCACAACGACGTTCTCGGCGCCCAGGCGGCGGCGCTGATCGGGGTGCTGGTCCGCACCGGCAAGTTCCGCGAGGAGGCGCTGCATGCGCTGCAGCGTGACGAGTTCGGGCCCTACCCCGACCACATCATCGACTCGGTCGCCGACCTCCCCGAGCTCATCGGCAAGCTCGGCGGAACCTGATCATCAGTTGGACTCGGCGGCGCGCTTGATCTTGCCCAGCGTCTCGGCCATCCCGAGCTTGAGCTCCTCTTCGAACGACTCGGCGCCGCCGAAGAGCTTGTCGACGAGTACCGACGACACCTTGGTGGTCGACCCGTTGACCTCGCGCCGCTCGGTGACCGTGACCCCGGCGTCCTTCGGGGTGATGGTGTAGCTCCAGATGGTGTGGTTCTCCGCGACGCGGAAGCCGAGTTCCTGGTTCGGGGTGAACCGGACGACCTTGGAGGTGGTCGGCCACACCAGCGGGCCCCGGCGGTTGATGTTGATGGTCTTGGTCCCCAACCCGACGGTGCCGCCGCGGATGATCATCTTCTTGCACTGGGGGCTCCACTCGCCCATGCGCTTCAGATCGGAGATCACCGACCACACCTGCTCGGGCGTGGCGTCGATGTCGATGGATTCCTCGATGAGTGCTGCGGTCATGGTCGCTCACCCTATGGGCTTGTTGGCCGAGGGTCAATAAGCATGTTCGGGCGCCCGAGTCAACCCCGGAAAACGCCTGGACCAGCGATGTCGCGCCGAACTCAGACCAGCAGGGTGATCCCGACGACGGCACCGATGGTCACGAAGACGGCGGCGGTGATCCACCCGGCGGGGTGTTCGTCGGCGGCCCGGCGGCCGGTGGTCACGGCGTCGTCGGGGGTCTCGTCACTGCGCGGCGCGCCGTCGAAGAGCAGCGTGCCGAGCTTCCCCGGTGTGAGCCAGTCGATCAGCACGAACGACCACATCATCACCGCGATCGCCAAGACCGTGTACGCGACGGTGTAGAGCAGCGCGCGCCACAGTTCCAGGAGTTCGGTGTCGATGACCGAACAGACCAGCACGATCGCGAGGCCGATGACCATCGACGTGGTCAGCAGCACCGCGTTGCGGTTGTGCTCGATCCACACCAGCTGCCGCAGCCGACCCGGTGTCACCAGGTCGAGGGCGGCGAAGCCGAGGACGAGCACGGCGATCCCCACCAGGCTGAACGATGCCCCCGCGGCCAGGTTGTCCCGCAGCAGTTCCATCCGGTTCCCTCTCGCCTCGCATCGACAACAGCGGGCTGCCGCCCGACAACGACGTCAGCGAAGGCCTGCGCGCGAGAACGCGCAGGACCTTCGCTGAAGGACAGTAGCCGGTCTCAGCCGACGCTGAGCATGTCGTAGGTGTCGATGTTCTCCGCCAGGCGGGTCACATGGTCCGACGCGTCGCCCAGGGTGTGGCTGATCGCCGTCAGACGGCTCACGTAATGGGCGATCGGGTACTCGGCGGTCATACCGATGCCGCCGTGCATCTGGATCGCTTCCTGACCGATCAGGCGCGCCGACCGGCAGATCTGCAGCTTGGCCCGCGACGCGATGATCGGATCGGCGATCCCGTCCGCCAGCGCCGACGTCGCGTAGAGGCTCAGGCTGCGGGCGAGTTCGAGCTGGACGTACATGTCGGCGGCACGGTGGGTGAGCGCCTGGAAGGCCGACAGCGTGACGCCGAACTGCTTGCGCGACTTGAGGTATTCCACGGTCAGGTCCAGGCTCCGCTCCATCGCGCCGACGGCCTCGGCGCACAGTGCGGTCTGGATGCCGACCTCGGCGTCGGCGATGGTCTGCGACGCGTCGCCGGTGCCCAGGCGGGTGGCCTTGACGTCGCGGAACTCGATCTGCGCGCCGCGGCGGCGATCGTGCGTCCGGTACGGGGTGCGGGTGATGCCGTCGGCGTCGGCGTCGACCAAGTAGAGGCCGACGCCGTTGTCGTCGCGCGCCGAGACGATCAGCTTCGCAGCGCAATCGCCGTGTCCGACAAGGCTCTTGGTGCCGTTGAGGACGCCGTCGGCCGACGCGGTGGTTTCCACCCGCGCCTCCGGCCAGCGGTCGCCCGGCTCGGTGTGGGCGAAGGCCATCAGCAGTTCGCCCGACGCCAGTGCGGTCCGCAGCTCGGTGCGGGTCGCGTCGTCGGCCAGGCCGAGGAGCGAGCCGGGGACGAGCACCGAGTCGAGGTAGGGCTCCGGTGCCAGTGCGCGGCCGAGTTCGGTCATGACACTGGTGAATTCGACGGGGCCGGCGTCCATGCCGCCCTCGTCTTCCGGGAAGGTGAGGCCGAGGATGCCGATCTCGGCCAGCGACTTCCACACCTTCTCGCTCCAGCCGAGATCGGTGTCGGTGACCTTGCGCAGCGTCTCGACGTCGTAGGTCTTGGTGAGGACCTCGCGAACGGTGTCGCGCAGCATCCCCTGCTCTTCGGAAAGCTCGAAATCCATAATGTTCCTTAGTGAAAGGTCGAAAGGTGCGGGGTCGGCGCTCAGAGGCCGAGGACGGCCTTGTCGATGATCTGGCGCTGGACCTCCGACGACCCGCCGTAGATCGTGACCTTGCGGTAGTTGAGGTAGGTCGGGGCGGCGAGCTGGGCCCATTCGGGGGCGCTCACCTCGGCGCTGCCGTTCGGAGCCGAGGCGTCGAGCTGGGCGACCGGGAGCGAGTCGGGGCCCGCGATGTCGGCCAGGAGCTCCATGGCGGCCTGCTGCAGCTGGCTGCCGGTCAGCTTGAGCAGCGACGATGCCGGGTTCGGCTTGCCGTCGGCCGACGAGGCGGCGACGCGCAGCTGGGTGAGCTCGAGGGCGAGCAGTTCGTTCTCGACCTCGGCCAGGCGGGCGGCGAACAGCGGATCGTCGAGCAGGGTGCCCTTGGCGGTGCGGGTCTGCTTCGCGAGCTCCTTGGCGCGGGCGAGCTTGGCCTTGGTGTAACCGACGCGGGCGATGCCGTTGCGCTCGTTGCCGAGCAGGAACTTTGCCTGGGTCCAGCCGCTGTTCTCCTCGCCGACCATGTTCTCGGCGGGCACGCGGACGTCGTTGAAGAAGACCTCGTTGACCTCGTAGCTGCCGTCGATGAGCTGGATCGGACGGATCTCGACGCCCGGCGTGTCCATCGGGAACAGGAACATGCTGATGCCGGCCTGCTTCTTGACATCGGGGTTGGTGCGCGCGAGGCAGAAGATCCAGTCGGCGAACTGGCCGAGCGTGGTCCAGGTCTTCTGGCCGTTGATCACGTAGTCGTCGCCGTCGCGGACCGCGCGGGTCTTCAGCGAGGCGAGGTCGGAGCCGGCCTCGGGCTCGGAGAACCCCTGGCACCACCAGATGTCGAGGTTGGCGGTCTTGGCCAGGAAGCGTTCCTTCATCTCGTCGGAACCGAACTGGGCGATGACCGGGCCGATCATGCCGACGTTGAACGGCAGCATGTCGGGGACGAACGCGAGGCTCATCTCCTCGCGGTAGATGTGGTGCTGGATCGGGGTCCAGTCCTTGCCGCCGTGCTCCACCGGCCAGCTGGGGGTGGCCACGCCGTGCTCGTTGAGGATGCGCGTCGTGGTGACGAGGTCCTCGGGGTACTGGAGCTTGCCCTCTTCGCACCGCTTGCGGACGTCTTCGGGGACCTTGGCGAAGATGCTGCGCAACTCCTCGCGGAAGGCCTCTTCTTCAGGACTGAATTTCAGCTGCATGGGTTCTTCTCTACTCCTGTCGAGGGTGTCCGTACCCCGGGCGGTGTGGTCGAACTGGGGACCTCTGCCGTGTGCACCCAAGCTGGGGAAACCCAACCGAGCCACGAATGACTAAGCGCTTGCTTAGTGATAGGTTGCACTATGCCGCGCGGGCCGGATGCTGTCAATCACGGGCTCGTCACGATGACCAGTCCGACCGTTCCGAGAAGGTGACCGTGGGCCCGTCTGCCGATCCGACGCCCGAAGTCCGGCCCGTGGCCGCCCGGGCCCGGCTCCTGCGCGCCGCCGTCGAGGCGTTCGCCGCCAAGGGGTTCAACGGGACGACCACGAGAGACATCGCCAACGGCGCGCAGATGAGTTCGGCGGCGGTCTACGTGCACTTCCGCTCCAAGGAGGAGCTGCTGTTCGAGATCTCCGACGCCGGTCATCGCGCCATCCTCGCGGCGATCGACGACGCCGACGATCCGTCGGCGTCCCCCGGCGACCGGCTGCGGGCGATCTTCCACGCCTTCACCGAGCACCACGCGCGCGAGCACGTGGGGGGCCGGGTGGTGAACTACGAACTCAACGCCCTCGCGCCCGACCATCTGGACACGGTGATGGCCATGCGTCGCGAGATCACCAGACGGGTGCGCGAGATCATCGAAGCCGGGATCGCACGCGGCGACTTCGATGTCGCCGACTCACTCGCCACCACCAACGCGATGCTGTCCATGGGGATCGATGTCGCGCGCTGGTATCGCGACGGGGGGTCACTCTCGCCCGAGGAGATGGGGGGCTTCTACGCGGAGCTGGCCACGCGGATGGTGGGATGGCGACCGCCCGTCGGCGGGTGACTCAGCCCCTGCATGCCGGTTCCGGTTGCGACGGAGAGACTTCGACTGCGTTCCGGGCTGCGGATGCTGCCCGGCGGCGCACTGTCACCGCGAATGCTGCCGCGATCATCACCATCGCGAGAACGTAGCCGACGTAGCCGATGATGGTGTCGCGCAAACCGATGTGCGAGACGACGATCCCGGCGATCACGGCCGGGACGCTGAATGCGAGGTAGCTCGCCACGAACACCGACGAGAAGACCTGACCGCGCTTCGTGGGAGGTGTCGCGGCGGTGATGTTGTCCATCGCGGAGAGGAAGGTGGCGGCCCAGCCCGAGCCGGCCACGATCGAACCGACGATGTAGAAGGGCAGGGATTCGATGAGGACCCCGGTGAGTGAGATCACCACGCCGGCGGCGAGTGCGGGGAATCCGTACGCAGCCTTGATCGTCGACGAGCGATCGGTGATGAACAGGGACGTGACGGCCGCGCAGGCGAAGAAGACGAACAGGATCGCGCCCGCCGCGCCGTGGTTGCCCACACCGAACACACGGGAGACCACCGACGACCCGAGCGAGAGATACAGGCCGCCGAGGGACCAGGTGGCGACGAGCGCGGGAACTGACGCCAGGAACACCGTGCGGACCTCGCGAGGCACGCGCACCTGCGGCGCGAGCGTGCCGGCCAGGTGCCGTCGAGAATCGAAGCCGATTCGCTCGCGGGTCTCCGGGACGACGAGAAGGGCGATCAGCAGTGCGGCGAACAGGCCGAGGATGATCTCGTAGATCAGGACGCGGGGTGCGGGTGCGTACTCGACGAGCACCCCGGCCACGGCGACGCCGCTCGCCAGGCCGATCGCCGGGGCCGCGCCGACGATCGTCGATCCGGCACGGGCCGAGGGCTGCAGATCGACGGTCGTCGCGGTCAAGGTGCCCATCGCCGCGCCGGTGGCCAGGCCTTGCAGGGCGCGCGCGGCGAGCAGGGTGCCGACGTCCTCGGCTACGACGAACAGCACCATGCTCGCGATGAGCAGGACGAGCGCGGCGGCGAGGACAGGCCGCCGGCCGACATGATCGGACAGAGACCCGACCGTCAGGAGGCTCACCAGCATGGTCACCACGTACACCGCGAACACGAGCGTCAGTGTGAGCGCGGAGAATCCCCACAGTTCCTGATACACGGGGTACAGCGGCGACGGTGCCGCGGACGCGAACAGGACCATCATGTACGTCGCCGCGATCAGCCAGAACGCGCGATGTGGGTGCAGTGGCGCCACGAGGTCTCCTTAAAGCAAACAGGTTTGCATTCAGAAACTAGCCCGGACTGCGTTCCAAAAGCAATCAGCTTTGCAATAATGGCTTCCATGACGACGGCCCGCACCCCCGACAGTCCGAGTTCTGGTGCTCCCGCCTCGCCGACCCGTCGTCCAGGTGGTCGTAGCGCGCGCGTGCAATCGGCGGTCTACGCGGCAGTCGGTCAGCTCGTCGGCGCCGGTCGGCGCGAGACGATGACGATTCCCGAGGTCGCCGAACTCGCCGGGGTGAATCCGACCAGCATCTATCGACGCTGGGGAACGATCGACGCGCTTCTCGGGGAGGTCGCCGTTGCGGCGTTGACGCAGGGCGAACCCCTGCCGGACACCGGCACTCTCGCCGAGGACCTGTCCGAGTGGGCCCAGATCATCGCGGCCGACATCGCACGCCCGAAGCGCCGGGCCTACCTCCGGGCCATGGTCGCCGCGCGCGAGGACATCGTCGAGGTCTGCCCCTGCTGGGAGATCCGGCGCGAGCACGCCGAGCAGATGATCGCGCGGGCGCGGGACCGCGGCGAGGCCACACCGTCGGTCCGACAGGTGCTCGACCACGTGATCGCCCCGCTGTATCACCATGCGGTCTTCGGACTCGAGCTCGACGCCGACCACGCCGCCGGCCTGGTCGATGACGTCTTGTCGATGATCGGAGCTGCGCCGAGAAGGTAGGCCGAGACGATAAGGTCCCGGGAATGAAACACGTTCACGCGTTCACCGACGACGCACTCGGCGAGCACGACGCGGTCGGCGTCGCCCAGGCCATCGCATCCGGCGAGATCTCCGCCGCAGAGGCGGTCGAGGCCGCGATCGCGCGGATCGATGCCGTCAACCCGCACCTCAACGCCATCGCCTTCGACGATCGCGAGCGTGCGCGCAAACGCGCGGTCGACAACGACTTCCCGCTGGGATCGTTCATCGGGGTGCCGTCGATCATCAAGAACAACACCGACTTCGCGGGGCTGCCGACCTGTCACGGTTCGGCTGCGGTGCCCCAGCGCCCGGCACAGGCCAACGAGGCCTTCACCAATCAGTTCCTCGCGAGCGGCGTCAATGTGGTCGGCGCGTCGACGATGCCCGCCTTCGGGCTGACCTCGACGACGGAGTTCGTCGACCGCGAGCCGACCCGCAACCCGTGGGACACCGACTACTCGTCGGGCGGCTCGTCCGGTGGTTCCGCGGCGCTCGTAGCGGCCGGTGCACTGCCGATCGCCCACGCCAACGACGGTGGCGGGTCGATCCGCATCCCCGCCGCCATCTGTGGGTTGGTCGGACTGAAGCCGAGTCGCGGGCGCGTCGAGGCGTCGAAAGAGACCCGGGACGCGCCGATCGACCTCGTGTCGAACGGGATCGTCAGCCGTTCGGTGCGCGACACCGCCCGATTCCTCGCCGACACACAGGGTTTCCGGCCCGCGCCCGGGATGCCGCCGGTCGGGCTGGTCGAGGGGCCGGGGACCAAACGGCTCAAGATCGCGCTGATCACCGAGCCGCTGACCGGCTCGCTGCTCGACCGGGACACACAACGGTGTGTCACCGAGGCCGCCGAGCTGGTCGAGTCCCTCGGACATCGCACCGAGATGGTGCCGTTGCCGGTCGATCGCGACTACGTCCGGGACTTCATCGACTACTGGTCACTGCTGGCCCTGGCGCTGGACCGATTCGGAAAACGGGTGGTCGACAAGGGCTTCGACCGTTCCCAGGTGGACTCGTTCACCCGTGGGCTCTCGCGTAGCGCGCTCCGGCACTTCTACCGGCTGCCCGGGGCGGTCCGCGGGCTGCGGAGGTCCACGGCGGCGATCCGCGGACTGCATGACACCTTCGACGTGGTCCTCAACCCGACCGTCGTCCACGCGACCCCGGAGATCGGGTACCTCGATCCCGCACTCGACTTCGACGAGGCGATGGGCCGGCTGACCCGGTTCATCGCCTTCACCCCGGCCAACAACACCGCGGGCACCCCGGCTATCAGTCTGCCTCTCGGACAAACGGAGTCGGGCATGCCCGTGGGCATCCACTTCGCGGCCGACCTCGGCCAGGAACGCACCCTCCTCGAGTTGGCCTTCGAACTCGAGGCGGCTCGACCGTTTGCGCGGATTCAGGACGCCTGAGATACGTAATTCGTTCCCGCGGTGCCGTTTCCGTCGCGCTTATTGGATCCGATAAGCACGACGGAAACTGCGCCGCCGGAGTGTTGGTCGGCCTGGGGACGCGCGACTGACCGAGATGCCGAACTCCGATAGTCTGCCCGGCAGCACCGAATGAGTTCAGTCGACGGGGGGTGGGATGAACGGTCATGGGATGGCGCAAGAGTCCGAGACGATCAGCGCCGGCCATTCCGGCGTCACGGTGGGCGGAAGTTATCGAAGGTCGTCCGCCGCATCCCGCTTCGCCGGCTACGTGACTACTGTTTCCGCGGTTGCCGGAATCGTCCTCTCCGGGCTGGCGTTTGTTCAACGGGTTCCGTCGGGTCGGGTGTCTGATGGATTCTGGACCGGAACACAATGGGCCGCAACAACACTCGTGCTCGGAGTATCGCTCGGGTTGTCGCTCGTGATTGGTGTCGTACTCCTCGGCTTCGTCGGTCGCGGTCCGGCAATCGGGTCGGCCCTGGTCTCGGGGGTCTGCCTCGCCTATTCGGTCCGATCCGAGGCGGTCGATACCATCGCGGCGCTGACGGGAGGCCCGGGCGGACATGACGTGGTACGAACGGTCCTGGCGGCGTGGGCGTGCCTGCTCGTCGCCGCGGTCGCGGCGACGTTTCGACGAGATCGATTGTCTCTAAGAGAGGTCGGCGCAATCGCCGTTGTCGCTCTCGTCGTGACACTGGCGATCGGTCTCACGCCGTTCGAGCGCAGTGGAGCGACGGGGACCGACGCCATTCGGATTCCCGAAGTGCCGCCTTCGGTCACCGGGGAACCAGCCTACCGAGTGGATGATGTCGATCCCTGGTCGATCACCCCGGCCGGCCCGGGCTTCGCCGCAGTCGTCGATGACATCCTGGTCGCCTACGACGGCACGACGGGCCGACCACGGTGGAGCCTCACTCCCGATGGCGTCGGAGCGGCGAATTGCGCTGAGCGAGGGTTCGATCGCGTCACCAGTACCGGAACGGGAACCGATTCAGTGGTCGTGGTCGGTTGTGACTACGCCCGCGCAGGGCGGGTGGGGTATTTCACGACCGGGATCGATGCGATGACAGGACAGGTCCTCTGGACCAACGATTCGCCGTGGATTCTGATTTCCGACGTGCCACGCGCCGGACGCGTCGATCAGCCAGTGGCTGTGATCCGTGACGGCGAGATGGCAGTTCTCGAACCTCGGAGCGGAGAGGTCAGATGGCAGCGACGTGTGTCGCCGCCGACCGGACGTGATGAACCGAACCCGCATCCGCGCTCGGTCTTCGCTGCCGGTCATCATGTGGTCTATGTGGCTCCTGGCAGGGGTCATGTGAAGGTCGTTGTCTTCGACGCCCTGACCGGAGCGGATCGGACCCATCGCATCGCAATCACGGCGGCAGACGAGCGGTTCGACGTCAGCGTCGGCGAGACAGGCGACTCCGAGTTCGTGGCTCACCTGTGGGACCTCGATGACGTCCCCCGGGCATTGGTGGTCTCCATAGCGAACGGCGGCCACGAGCCGGTGGACAGATGGTGGTGGGGTTCAGATGCTCGAGGGCGCCGGATGACGGGGATCCATGTGAACGCGCAGCCGTCCTGGGGTATGTACTTCGACCAGCCCGGGGCGGTAGTCATCGGACATCTGGATTCTCGCTCGTCGACCCGCGTCACGATCCCGAAAGGTACCGACTGGCCACGCGATCCGATCCCGGAGTCGCAGAGCTGGGTTCTTCTGCACGACTCCGTGGTGACGGCCCAACTGAAGCGACCTCTCGAGAACCAGGGGCGGTACGACCTGACGACGATCCACCCGGACGGTTCGATCGCGTCCGTACCGTCGCCGTGCGGGCAGACGTTGGGTGGCGTCGTACCCGTTCCGGGAGCCGTGCTGGTTACATGCTTCGGCGATCCCGGTGATCTCAGCTCACCGGTGAGTGTGGCGGCACTTCGCCCGGATAGCTGAGCGTGCCCCCAAAAATCCACCCCTGTTCCGCACACCCACCGCCTTGCAAGGCAGTGGGTTCACGGAACAGGGGTGGGTTTGCGAATGACCTAGTGCTGCACGGCCTTCTCGGCGCCGATGCCGGTGAGGGAGCGAACCTCCATCTCGGCGTTGCGTTCCGGGGTGCCGTTGTCCGACGGGCTGGTCAGCGTGCCGACGATGCCGAGGACGAAGGCCAGCGGGATCGAGATGATGCCCGGGTTGGCCAGCGGGAACCAGGCGAAGTCGGCGCCGGAGATCATGGCGGTCGACGACCCGGAGACGGCGGGGGAGAAGACGATCAGGACGATCGTGGAGATCAGGCCGCCGTACATGCTCCACAGGGCGCCGCGGGTGTTGAACCGCTTCCAGTAGAGCGAGTAGACGATCGTCGGCAGGTTCGCGGCCGCGGCGATCGCGAAGGCCAGCGCCACCAGGAAGGCGATGTTCTGGCCGTTGGCGAGGATGCCGAGGACGATGCTGACGATGCCGAGGACCACGACGGTGTATCGCGAGACGCGGACCTGGTCGTCCTCACTTGCCTTGTTGCGCTTGATCACCGAGGCGTAGATGTCGTGGGCGAACGACGCCGACGCGGTGATGGCGAGGCCGGCGACCACGGCGAGGATCGTCGCGAAGGCGACCGCCGAGATGATGCCCAGCAGGACCACGCCACCGAGTTCGAACGCGAGCAACGGTGCGGCCGAGTTCTGTCCGCCGGCGGCGTCGAGGATCTTGTCCGGTCCGACCAGGGCGGCCGCTCCGTAACCGAGAACCAGGGTGAACAGGTAGAAGGCGCCGATGAGGGCGATGGCCCAGACCACCGACTTGCGAGCCTCTTTCGCGGTCGGCACGGTGTAGAACCGCATCAGCACGTGCGGGAGGCCCGCGGTGCCGAGGACGAGCGCGATGGCGAGCGAGATGAAGTTGATCTGGCTCGTCAGGGACCCGCCGTACTGGGCACCGGGAGCGAGAACGTCACGCGCGGCGACCTTTTCGCTGGTCGAGTCGGTCACCGCGTCCTGTGCCGCACCGAGGATCGACGACAGGTTCATGCCGAACTTGGCCAGCACGATGACGGTCATGATGCCGGCACCCGCGATGAGCAGGACGGCCTTGATGATCTGCACCCAGGTGGTGCCCTTCATGCCGCCGATGAGCACGTAGACGATCATCAGCGCACCGACGACGGCGATGACGATGGACTGGCCGAGGCGCCCCTCGATGTCGAGGAGCAACGCGACCAGGCCGCCGGCGCCGGCCATCTGGGCGAGCAGGTAGAACAGCGACACCGCGAGGGTGGAGATCGCCGCGGCCAGACGCACCGGACGTTGCTTGAGACGGAAGCTGAGGACGTCGGCCATCGTGAATTTGCCGGTGTTGCGCAGCAATTCCGCCACGAGCAGCAGCGCGACCAGCCACGCGACGAGGAAGCCGATGGAGTAGAGGAAGCCGTCGTAGCCGTAGACCGCGATGGCGCCCGCGATGCCGAGGAAGCTGGCCGCCGACAGGTAGTCGCCGGCGATGGCGACGCCGTTCTGCGGTCCGGAGAAGCCGCGACCGCCGGTGAAGAAGTCGGCGGCGGTGTTGTTGTTCTTGCTGGCCTTGATGACCACGAACATCGTGACCGCGACGAACGCGGCGAAGATGGCGATGTTGGCGGCCGGGCTGCCGACGGTCGCCGCGAGGACGGTCACGTCGGTGGTGGGTACGGCAGTGGTGTTCACAGTGCGGGCCCGCCTTCCATCTCGTTGCGGATCGCCTCGGCCTTCGGGTCGAGATTGCGATTGGCGAAGCGTACGTACATGCCGGTGATGACGAAGGTGCTGACGAACTGCAACAGACCGAGGATCAGGCCGAGGTTGATGTTGCCCCAGACCTGGGTCGCCATGAAGTCATGCGCGAAGGCGCCGAGCAGCACGTAGAGGGCGTACCAGATCAGGAAGAACGCGGTCAGCGGGAAGACGAACTTCCGCAGCGTCCGCCGCAGCTCCTGGAACTCCGGACTGGCCTGCATCTCGATGAACTCTTCGCCGGTCGGCGCGTGTGGCGCCGGTGGTGGTTGGTCGACGGTCGACACGTTTCCTCCCAGGGTGACGTGGCCACATGTGTGATGGCTCTACGGAAGTCAGCCTGAATGAGGTGCAGATCACAGACAATCGGGTGGCCTGGGTCACACGCCGAAACCCGCGGTCCGTGCGCCGGACGGTCGGTGAGATCCGACGAGCGGCGAACGGTCACCTGTCCGAACGGTCAGGTCGCCCGCTCGTCCGGGGCCCGTCCCGGGGTGCGATCGAGCCCCATCCCGACGCGTTCCGGGACGTGCATCCGGGCAAAGGTCCGTGCGAGGTCGACGGGTACCCGTCCCCGGGTTGCCTTGCTGACCAGCACCATCGTGCCGAACGCGAGTGGGACCGTCACAGCGGCCGGGTAGCCGATCACGACCGCAAGCCACCCGCCCAGCACGTCGTCGTCGACGACCCCGGCGATCGCCAGCATCGTCGCCGACCCCGACGACGCGCCGCCGACGACGAGTCCGGCGATCGCGCCGACGGCCGTGAGTCCGCGCCACCAGATCCCGAGGACCAGCAGCGGGCACAGCGTCGACGCGGCGACGGCGAACACCAACCCGACGGTCCGGGACAGTTCCAGGGAGGCGGCGGCCAGCGACAAGCCGATCGGGATCAGTCCGCCGATGACCGCGGCCACCCGGAAGTCGCGCACCCGGCCGCGCAGCAGGTCGGTGGCGAGCGCCCCGGCGACCGACACCAGCAGTCCCGACGACGTGGCGAGGAAGGCGGCGATCGCCCCGGCGGCGACGAGCGCGGCCAGGATCTGACCGGCGATCCCGCCGACCGCCGCGCTCGGCAGCAACAGGACCGCGGCGTCGGCGGTGCCGGTGATCAGCAGTTCGGGGACATAGAGCCGTGCGAACACCCCCAGCAGGATGGGGAACAGGTAGAACAACGAGAGCAGTGCGATGACCGCCAGCGCGGTTCGCCGCGCCGATCGCCCGTCGGGGTTGGTGTAGAAGCGCACCAGCACGTGGGGCAGACCCATGACGCCGAGGAACATCGCGATGATGAGCGACAGCACCTGGTACAGCGGGTGACTGCCGCCGAAGCCCCCACCGGGAGCGATCCAGTCCGCGTTCTGTGCCGGCGCGCCCGCGACGACCGGGGTGGCCGCACCGGCGTCGAGGAAGATCGTCGAGCCCGCGGAGATGACGTGGGGTCCGGTGCTGTTCACCGGCGCGTCGTCGACGACGACCCCGTCCAGCGTCCCGGTGACCCGTACGCCGGTGGTCTCGGCGACGGTGACCGAGACGTCGGTGGTCACGTCGACGGTCGTCGCGGTGGTGATCCGCGGCGGCGCCGGTTCGCCGACGGGAGTGGGGTCTTGGGCGAAGACGCCGATCAGGACGAGCGCGGGAACCGCGATCGCGGTCAGCTTGAGCCAGTACTGGAAGGCCTGCACGAAGGTGATCGATCGCATGCCGCCGCCCACCACGTTCACGATCACGATCAGTCCGACGCCGACCACGCCGGCCCACACCGGTGCGCCGAGAAGGATGTTGAGGGTGAGTCCCGCGCCCTGGAACTGCGGGATGAGGTACAGCACGCAGACGACGACCACGACGAGCATCGCGGTCTTCCGTGCCGCCGGCGAGGCGAGGCGGAACTCGGCGAAGTCGGGCACCGTGTAGGCCCCGGAACGACGCAGGGGCGCGGCGACGAACAGCAACAGGCCCAGGTAGCCGGCGGTGAACCCGACGGGGTACCAGAGTGCGTCCGCACCGTACTTCGCAATGAGGCCCGCTACGCCGAGAAACGATGCTGCCGACAGGTATTCACCGGAGACCGCGGCGGCGTTCCAGCGTGAGCCGACGCTCCGCGACGCCACCAGGAAGTCCGACGTGGTCCGTGAGAAACGCCCGCCCCACGCGCCGACCGCGATCGTGGCGATGGCAGCGGCGAACAGGCCGATCGCGGTGAGGGCGTGGACGTCGGTCGTCACGGCGGGCCCGGTTCGGGTGCGTCGGACAGATCGTCATCCACGAGGCCCATGAAGTCGCGTTCGGCCTGCTCGGCGAGGTGGACGTAGAGCCGTCCGGTCAGATACAGGAGTGGGAAGGCGAGTACTCCCAGCATCAGCCAGATGAGTCGAATCCCGAAGACGCCGGCGTCGGCGATCCCCGGAAACGCCCAGGCGGCAACGGGTATGGCGGCAGCAACGGCGAGCAGGGCGCCCCCGAGCCGCAGGCCGAGACCGAGTTGGGCGCGCATGAGGCCGCGGACGAGCGCGTCGCCGACCTCGGTCTGTTCCTGGACCTCGACGCGGGTACGGACCATTCGCGCCCCGCGGCGGGAGGCGAGCACCACCCGTTCGCGCTGGGGCGGGTGCTCAGCCATCGTCCCGTGCGGTGGGGGAACGGTACTGGCGCAGCGGGTCCCGGATGAGGCGGTCCTTGAGTTCGCGGACCTGTCGGCGGCTCACGGGCAGCTCGACGGCCTCGGACGCGCCGTTCGCGCGGACACACACCACCGTGCCGCCGCCGACCGTCCGCAATCCGGTGACCATCGGCAGCGCGACGAGGTAGGACCTGTGTACCCGGGCGAATCCGGTCTCCTGCCAGCGGGATTCGAGCGTCGACAACGGGATGCGGACGAGGTGTGCGCCCGAGTCGGCGTGCAGTCGGGCGTAGTCGCCGACGGCCTCGACCCAGGAGATCGAATCGCGCCGGACGAGCGAGGTCACGCCGCTCATCTCCACCGGGATGACCTCGTCCGATGCGGCGCGACGCTCCGGGCGAACGGTCGGTTGCGCGGGCTCGGGTGCACGCTCCCGACTGTCGAGGCTCGCGCGGACCCGGTCGACCGCCTGGGTGAGACGTTGTTCGCGTAGGGGTTTGAGCAGATAGTCGACCGCTCCGACCTCGAAGGCGTCGACGGCCCGGTCGTCGTGGGCCGTGACGAACACGATCGCCGGGGGCGAGGCGTATTTCGCGAGGACGCCGGCGAGTTCGAGTCCCGACAGGCCGGGCATGTTGATGTCGAGGAAGATCGCGTCGATGCGGTGCTCGTTGAGTTCGCGGAGGGCGCCGGTGGCGTCGGACGCGGAGCGGACCTCGGCGACGTCGTCCTGCCGGTTCAACAGGTAGCCGAGCTCGTCGAGAGCTGGTGGTTCGTCGTCGACCGCGAGTACGACCAGTGCGGTCATGGAACACCTCCCGCCTCGGCGACAGCCCGCAGTTTACCGCCCTGGAGTTCGGGCACTGCCGGAACTCCGGCGTTGCGTTTCACGCCCGGATGCCCGCGCGGAACTTCGGGACACGCATCCCCACCTTGGTGCCGGCGCCGACCGCCGTCTCGACGACGAGGCCGTAGTCGTTGCCGAACGCGGCGCGGAGCCGGTGGTCGACGTTGGTCAGGCCCACGTGGGCACCCTCGCTGTGGTCGAGGGCGTCGATAGCGCCGCTGCGCAGGAGCTCCGGTTCCATGCCCACGCCGTCGTCCTCGACCGTGATGACACAGTCGGTGCCCTCGTCGGCCGCGACGATGGTGATCGTGCCGCCGCCCTTCGACGCGAGACCGTGCCGGACGGCGTTCTCGACGAGCGGCTGCAAGGCGAGGAACGGCACGACGACGTTCAGGACCTCCGGTGCGACATGCAGTTTGACGTCCAGGGCATTGCCGAAGCGGGCTCGTTCGAGGGTGAGGTAGCGGTCGATGTTCCGCAGCTCGTCGGCAAGCACGGTGTATTCGCCGGCGGCCCGGAAGGAGTATCGGGTGAAGTCGGCGAAGTCGAGGACGAGATCGCGCGCCCGGTCGGGGTCGGTCCGCACGAACGAGGCGATGGTGTTGAGCGCGTTGTAGATGAAGTGCGGACTGATCTGCGCGCGCAGGGCGAGGACCTCGGCGCGGTTGAGCCGTGCGCGGGATGCGTCGAGGTCGGCGAGTTCGATCTGGCTCGACGCGTACCGCGCGACTTCGGCGATGGCGCCGAGCATCCCGGGTCCGGGTCGTCGCGTGGTGGCGACCACGAGGACCCCGACCCCGACATCGTCGGCGAGGAGCGGCTGGGCCACCAGCGCGCGCACGGGCGACTCGGCGCCGCTGGGGTCGGTGAGCAGCACGCGTCGGAGGTCACCCAGCGCGGACGACGCCGCACGGTCGGCGTGACCGAGCATCTCGTCGTCCCAGATGGCCTCACCGTCCGGCTCGTGGGCGAGGCGGCTCGGTTCGCCGTCGTACAGTGCGACCGCTTCGGCGCCGGTCAGGGAGTGCAGGTGCGGCAGTGCTTCGCGAGCCGACTCCGCCGACAGTCCGGTGCGCAGTGAGCGGGCGGCGAGCGACGCGGTGTGCAGGGCCAGATGAACCGCCCGCTCGGCAGGGGTGGCCACTCGTCGCCGGGTGCGCACCAGGACGGTGAGTGCCCAGACGACGGTGACGACCAGTATCCCGAACACCACGGCCAGCTCAGCAGACATCGCACCTCCCGCGGCCCATCCTCCCGCATCGGTGGACGCGAACGCCACGCGATCGGTCGACGCCCGGGTCGGGACGGAGGCGTACAACTCCCGGGCGGTTCGATCAGTCGGCGGTTCGCAGGCCGCGCGTGGCCCGGCACAGTGCCGTGATCTGCTCCCACTCCCCGGCGACGGCGACGGCGACCGCCGCCGACCGCACGAGCGCCAGCGGGAAGATGTTGATCGCATTGTCGCCGGACACCGCGGCCGCACTCTGACCTGCCTCCGGCGATCTGCCGACGTCAGTAGGTCGCCCACTCGCCCTGTGCGTACCGGAGAATCCGCGGGTCCATGAGGGTCGACGGCGGCAGATCCAGTCGCTGCCGATCCAGTGGGAAAACCGTTGCTGCTGCCAACTGTTCGGGACTGAGGAACCGGAGGGGTCCGGGCGCCGCCACGGTCGGGGTCACCCTGCCCTCGGCGCCGGCCAGGTGGAATCCCCAGTCGCCGAAGGCCGGCACGTCGACGTGGTACGGGGTCGGGTCCAGTCCGGCCGCGCGCATGGTCGAGGCCACGCACCAGAACGACTTCGGCGCGAAGTACGGGGACCCGGCCTGGACCACGGTGCGGCCCGCCTCGGCGAGATGCGCCCGGACCATCGCGTAGAACTCGGTGGAGTACAGCTTCGCGGTGGCCGAGTCGTCGGGGTCGGGCATGTCGACGATGATGACGTCGAACCGGCGGTCGGTGCCGCGCAGCCAGGAGAAGGCGTCGGCGGCGATCACCTCGGCTCGGGGGTCGGTCATCGATCCCCGGTTCAACGTGGTGAGACGCTCGTCGGTCCGGGCGAGTCGGATCATTTCCGGGTCGAGTTCGACGAGCGTGACGTCGCGGGCGTCGGGGTAGGTGAGCACCTCGCGGAGCGCGAGTCCGTCACCGCCGCCGAGGATCAGCACGGAGTCGTGGTTCCCGGACATCGCCGGATGCACCAGCGTCTCGTGGTAGCGATGTTCGTCGACCGAGGAGAACTGCAGGTCGCCGTTCAGGTACAGGCGGGTGTCGGCCGTTGCGCCGAAACGGTTCTCGGTGATGACGATGTCCTGGTACGCACTACGTTCGGCGGCGACGATGCGATCGCGGTACAGCGCTTGGCGCGCGGTGATCTCGAAGCGGCCGGACAGCATCAGGCCGGCGATCAGGACGGCGACGACGGCGACGGCCGACGCGGAGAGGACACCCATCTGGGTGCGCGACATCGACTTGCGGAAGATGACGAAGACGAGGAAGCAGCCGGCCGCGGCGTTGACCAGCCCGACCACCAGAGCACCCCGCAACTGGCCGAAGAACGGCAGCAACAGGAACGGGAAGCACAGGCCGCCGATGAGGGCGCCGATGTAGTCGACCGCGAACATGTCGGCGACCGCCGAACCTGCCTCCTGGCGTCGAATCCGTTGCAGCAGAACCATCAGCAGCGGGATCTCGGCACCGATCAGGATGCCGAGCACGAAGGCCACCAGGACGAGGGCGGGCGTGTACAACTCCAGGTAGGCGAACGCCGCGTAGAGCGCCATCACCGACAGTCCGCCGATGAGGGCGAGCAGCAGTTCGATGACCGCGAAGGCCGTGACCGATTGTGGCTGGAGCGGTTTCGCGGCGAGTGACCCGATGCCCATCGCGAAGACCATGACCGCGAGGACGATCGACGCCTGCGTCGCGGTGTTGCCGATCAGGAACGAGCCGAGCGAGACCAGCGCGAGCTCGTACACCAACCCGCAGGCGGCGCAGACGAAGACGACGGCCAGCAGTCCGGCGCGGGCGAATCGCGGTCGCATCGCCAGCGCGTCCGGAACGGGTTCGGTCGTCACCGGTTCGGCGTCGGCGGCAGCGGAGTCGTGACCGGTCACGGACAAACGGGGGAGTGCGGGAACCCGGTCACAGGATGGAGGCGGCCACGATGATCGACACCCCGATGTGTGCGACGCCCTGCACCCACACCGCCGGGTGGCTCTCCGGGTGGACCAGCAACTCGCCGAGATTGCCGGGGGTCAGCAGGTCGATGACGAGGAAGGTCACCGCCATCACGACCAGGCCGATCGCCGAGTACACCGCGGTGTAGGTGAGCCCCTCGAGCAGTCGTCCCTCGCTCGCGACGATGGCGGCGGTGACGATCACGGCGACGGCGAGCATGTTGGAACCCACCAGGATGCCGGCGTTGCGGTTGCGGTCCGTCCACAGCTGCGAACGGAGCTTGCCGGGCGTGAGCAGGTCGAGGATGCCGAACGAGATGATCATCAGGATCACGCCGACACCGGCGTAAGCGCCTGCAGCGTAGGCGTTCTCAGCGATATCAGCGAGCATGGTCTTCTCCGTTGGTTGGTCGGACGAATTCGGTGGCACGTGCCGGGCGTACGACGATCATTTGCCACCACCGCCGCTCCCGCCGCCGCGGTTTCCGCTGCCGCTACCCGCGTAGCGGGGGGTCGGGACCCAGAACGCGCCGACGTAGGGGTGGTAGTGGTGATACCCCGACCGGTAGTCCCGGCTGAGCATCACCCGGGTGGCGCCGGCCGCCAGCGGGAACAGGCCGACGAGGTAGTCGGGGTATTGGAGGAACTGCGTGCCGGCGATGTTGCCCGTGCCGGTGGCGCCGCTCCGCTGGTCGCTGGGACGTTCGGCGTCGCGGATCTCGGCCGCGACCTGCTCCGGTGTCCCGTCGGCGACATAGGCGTCGACGTCGCCCTCGTCGAGGGAGGTGTCGCGCTCGTAGTTCTGCGTGATGTAGTCGCGCGCCGACCCGCCGATGCCGCCGCCACGGGCAACTCGCGCGGTGCATGCACCGATCAGCGCGAAGATGGTGAGCACGACGATCACGCCGATGATGATGTTGCGGGTCTTGTTCAGACGGCGGCGTGGGTCCGGTGGGCCGCCGGGCGGTGGTTGCCCGGTCATGGGCGGGCCACCGGACCGCGGTCGATCCTGCTGGAGGTGATCACGACCTCGGCGGCCTTGGGATAGGTGTGCCAGGTGTGCCAGCTGATGGAGTCATCGGTGGACTCCGACACGATCGCGGTGACGGCGTGCGGCTCCCCCGGGAACCGTCCCATCACGCACGGGTGTCCGGTGGCCAGCTGTTCGGTGACGCGGGCGCTCAGCTGTTCGACGAGGGCGGCGAGCTGGTCGGGATTGACCTGTTCCACACGGGAACTGAAGTAGTAACCGCTCTCCTGGAAACTCTCCGGCAGTGCCGAGGTCACCTCCGGCAGGCAGGCGACGGTCTCGCAGATCCGCTGCACCCCGTCTTCGACGAGTACCTGATGGCTCGCGCCGAGCAGCCGCACCGACACCGTGATGCCGTCGATCTCGCGATCCTCTTGTGCCAGGGGCTCCTGCAGGGGTGCGCTCAGCGAGAAGCCGAGCTGGCTCGCGCTGGTGTCGGCGTAGGCCACCGCGAGTTGTGCGGCGGGGTCGCCGGGGTGTCCGGTGTTCTCGGTCATGCGGTGTGGGGTCTCCGTGCTCAGGGCGTCGTGTGGATGGGCGGGCGTCGGGGCCGCCGTCAGGGTGTTTCCGGAGCCGGGTTGGTGGGGTAGATGCGGTAGTCCGCGCGGGACAACAGTTCGCCGCGGGCGCATTCCCAGCCGCTGCCGTAGTCCTCGAAGGACAGTCGGTCGTCGCCGGCCTGGTAGTCGTGATAGGCCATCCGGCCCGAGGTCGCGACGCCGGTGGTCCCCGCGGAGGTGAAACGCGCCGAGCCCGCCTCCTCCGACTGGTATCGACGCCCCTCGAGCTCCACGGTGTCGGGGCCGGGGGTGACGGCGGCACCGGGTACCTCGTGCCACAGCACGACCTCGAGGTCGGGATCGTCCTCGACCGAGATCCAGGCCTTGGACCCGACACCGGTGTCGAGGAAGTTCTCGGTCCAGGTGTAGCCGTCCTGCGTCAGGCGCAGGGTGCCCCGGACCGCGTAGGTCTGACCGCGCAGTTCGACGAGGTCGCCGGGTTTGAGATCGCGGGGGTCGCCGTAGACGGAGTCGTCGTCGGCCGACGAGAAGGGATCGCCGGGGCGATAGGTCCGCTCACGCAGGGCGTCCTGCTCGGCCTGCCGGGCCCGCCGATTGCCCAGGAAGTTGAAGATGACGACCACCGCGACGATCGCCAGCAGCGCCACGATGATGATCAGCAGGAATTCCACGGTTCAGACCCTAGTCGACCGGCGGCTTGCGGGACGTCGGTCGTCGAGGGTGCGAATGACCGTGACCGCCTCACCGCCCTCCGGCGTCGACGGCGCGCAGCTCCGCGATCACCGGGGCGAACACCTCGAGCGCGGGTTCGAGCACGGTGAGATAGCTGACCCCGGTCCGCTCCCGGAGGTCGACGAGTCGGGCGGCGATGTCGGAGACCGATCCGATGAGCACCGACGGCAGGCCCAGGAACTCCTGAGCGCTCATCGACAGTTCGTGCTTCGCGATGAGCTCGTCGGCCACCGCCGTAGGATAATTGGTCACGGTGACGATCTGTAGCAGGAGATTCCACTCCACCTCGAGGGCGCGGTCCCCGGCGGCGGCGCGTGCGAAGGCCACCCGTTCGTCGAAATCGCCGGCGGACAGCGGTTCCAGATCGCCGTCGGGTCCCGTTCGGGCCGCGGTGAAGCCGACGATGTCGGCGTGTCCGGCGGCCATCGTCAGCACGCGGTCGCCGTTGCCGGCGAGCAGGAGCGGAATCCTCGGCTGCACGGGTCGGGGCTGATGATCCTCGTCGGCGAGCAGCTCAGTCACGCGGGCGGCGGTCGCCGACAGGTGATCGACGCGCCGGCCCGCGGACCGGAATTCGATCCCGGCTGCGTCGAACTCCTCCCGGGCGTAGCCGGTGCCCAGTCCGAGTTCCACGCGGCCGTCGGACAACCGGTCGACGGTGGCGGCGTCGCGCGCGAGCAGCGCGGGGTTGGTGAACGCGGCGTTGAGGACGAACGGGCCGACGCGCAGGCGTTGCGTCGCGGTGGCCGCGACGGCCAGTGCCGGCCACGGGCTCGGGATGCCCAGGTGGTCGGGGACGAGCAGGACGTCGTAGCCGAGTTCCTCGACCGATCGGGCACGCGTCTGCCACGACGACGCGGTGTCGGCCGCGAGCATGTTGACCCCGAACCTGAACTCCCTGGAGGCGAGTGACATGTCCTCAACGTAGTCAGCGTCGCGGCGGCCGACCACGCCGCCGACGGGGACACCTGAACCAGCCTTGCACTCGCACTGGTCGAGTGCTAAAAACGAGGTTGGCACTCGCGAGCTGTGAGTGCCAGGTCGGGACGGTGAGGCCGGTACCGAATGACACACCGGTCGTCCGTCGCGGGCACCGAGTTCCGGCCATACGAACCTAGTGTCACCCCCTTCGGAGGATCACTTACCCATGGCCAAGCAAATTGCGTTCGACGAAGAGGCCCGTCGCGGCCTCGAGCGGGGCCTCAACAGCCTTGCCGACGCCGTCAAGGTGACGTTGGGACCCAAGGGTCGCAACGTCGTCCTGGAGAAGAAGTGGGGCGCCCCCACGATCACCAACGATGGTGTGTCCATCGCCAAGGAGATCGAGCTGGAGGACCCGTACGAGAAGATCGGCGCCGAGCTGGTCAAGGAAGTCGCCAAGAAGACCGACGATGTCGCGGGCGACGGCACCACCACCGCCACCGTTCTCGCCCAGGCTCTCGTCCGTGAGGGTCTGCGCAACGTCGCCGCCGGCGCCAACCCGCTGGGTCTGAAGCGCGGCATCGAGAAGGCCGTCGAGGCCGTCACCGAGTCGCTGCTGAAGAGCGCCAAGGAGGTCGAGACCAAGGAGCAGATCGCTGCCACCGCCGGTATCTCGGCCGGCGACGCCTCGATCGGTGAGCTCATCGCCGAGGCGATGGACAAGGTCGGCAAGGAAGGCGTCATCACGGTCGAGGAGTCCAACACCTTCGGCCTGCAGCTCGAGCTCACCGAGGGCATGCGCTTCGACAAGGGCTACATCTCGGGTTACTTCGTCACCGACGCCGACCGCCAGGAAGCCGTCCTCGACGACCCGTACATCCTGCTGGTCTCAGGCAAGGTCTCGACCATCAAGGACCTGCTGCCGCTGCTGGAGAAGGTCATCCAGGCCGGCAAGCCGCTGCTGATCATCGCCGAGGACGTCGAGGGCGAAGCTCTCTCGACCCTTGTCGTCAACAAGCTCAAGGGCACCTTCAAGTCCGTCGCCGTCAAGGCCCCGGGCTTCGGTGACCGCCGCAAGGCCATGCTGGCCGACATCGCCATCCTCACCGGTGGCGAGGTCATCAGCGAAGAGGTCGGCCTCTCGCTCGAGGGCGCGGGCATCGAGCTGCTCGGTACCGCTCGCAAGGTCGTCGTGACCAAGGACGAGACCACCATCGTCGAGGGCTCGGGCGATCCCGACGCCATCGCCGGTCGTGTCGCCCAGATCCGCGGCGAGATCGAGAACAGCGACTCCGACTACGACCGTGAGAAGCTGCAGGAGCGTCTGGCCAAGCTGGCCGGCGGTGTTGCGGTCATCAAGGCGGGCGCGGCCACCGAGGTCGAGCTCAAGGAGCGCAAGCACCGCATCGAGGACGCCGTCCGCAACGCGAAGGCTGCCGTCGAAGAGGGCATCGTCGCCGGCGGTGGCGTGGCCCTGCTGCAGTCGGAGCCGGCCATCGACGCACTCTCGCTCGAGGGTGACGAGGCCACCGGCGCCAACATCGTCAAGGTCGCCCTGTCGGCTCCGGCCAAGCAGATCGCGATCAACGCCGGCCTCGAGCCGGGCGTCGTCGCCGACAAGGTCCTCAACTCGCCCACCGGCACCGGCCTCAACGCCGCCACCGGTGTGTACGAGGACCTGCTCAAGGCCGGCATCAACGACCCGGTGAAGGTCACCCGCTCGGCGCTGCAGAACGCAGCCTCGATCGCGGCTCTGTTCCTCACCACCGAGGCCGTCGTCGCCGACAAGCCCGAGAAGAACGCCGCACCGGCCATGCCGGGTGGCGACGAGATGGGCGGGATGGGCTTCTGATCTCCTGATCAGATCCCTGCGTCCACTCACGCAGCACCAACCGAAGGCCGGTCACCCGAGCGGGGGGCCGGCCTTCGGCGTTCCGAGCACGGCTTCGGCGACTTCCCGCGACCACTGGACATACTCGAGGACCGCACCGTCGGTATGGCGAAGGTAGGCGAATCGTCCTGTCGTGCTCTCGGATTCGCCGATGACCTCGGCCCCGGCTTCGCCACTGACCTGCGAGATCAAGGCGTCTAGATCGTCGACGATGACCGGTCCGACGGTCGACCGGTAGGCCTCGACGTCGTCGTCGGCTCCCGCGATGAGGAGGAAGTTCCCGACGGCGGCGAGTTCGGCCTTCTCGAAGGTGAACCGCAGATCGGCGGATGCGCCGACGATCGTCTCGTACAGCGGTAGAGACTCGTCGAGGTCGGCGACGAATATCCTGGCGTAGGTCTTCAGCACTCGCATCGACCCCACGCTAGGAGCGCAGGCGGATGAGCGGCAGTACGCACTTCGAGGTGAGCGGGGACGCCGCGCCGTCGTCCGGGGCCGAAGAGCGCGCCCGACAACTCGCGCGGTCGGTGTTCAGCGTCGTGTCGACGAAATGGGGTCTGACCGTCCTCGAGGAGATCCGGCAGCGACCCCGCCGGTTTCGCGAGTTGAAGCGGTCGATCGGGACGATCAGCGACAAGGTGCTCACCCAGACGCTGCGTGACCTCGAGACGCACGGCCTGATCCATCGGCACGACCATCGCACCGCCAACCCACGGGTGGACTACACGCTGACCGACGCCGGCCGCGACCTCGTCACGACGGTCCACGGCCTGTGCGACTGGTCGCGAACGCATCTCGACGACCTGCTCGACGCGCGCGGGTCGGCTGATCGCATGTGAGGCACTCCCGGGAACGTTCTCGATCCGCGAGGTGTTGAGAGGGCAATGAGCGCTCCCATCACCGTCGACATCTGGTCCGACATCGCCTGCCCCTGGTGCTACATCGGCAAACGGAAGTTCGAGGCGGGCCTCGCCGAGTTCGACGGACGCGACGACGTCGAAGTGACCTACCACAGCTTCGAGCTCGCACCGGATACGCCGGTCGACTTCGACGGTTCAGAGGTCGACTTCCTCGTCCGGCACAAGGGCATGCCGGCCGATCAGGTCCGGGGGATGCTCGACCAGGTCCGCGGGATCGCCGCCGAGGTCGGTCTCGACTACGACTTCGACCGGCTGCAGCACACCAAGACCCTGAAAGCGCATGAGGCCCTGCACTTCGCGAAAGCGCATGGCCGACAGGCGGATCTGGCCGAGCGTCTGTTCCAGGCGTACTTCGAGCAGGGGCGCCACGTCGGCCGCGCCGACGAACTCGCCGATCTGGCGGCCGATGTCGGTCTCGATCGCGACGCCGTGCTGGCCGCGCTCGAGTCGGGCGAGTACGCCGCGGCCGTCGAGGCCGACATCGACCAAGCCCGTGCATACGGGATCAGCGGGGTTCCCTTCTTCGTGATCAACGGCAAGTACGGGATCTCCGGAGCCCAGGCGCCGGAAACCTTCGCGCAGGCCCTCGACAAGGTCCGCGCCGAGGAGTCCGATCGTGTCTGACCCGCTTGTGCCCTTCGAGATGATCGGCGACGACGACGCGGCCGTCTGCGTCGACGGCGTGTGTGCGGTGCCGGAGGTCGGGACCGACGCGTCGGACTCCGCATCCGACTGAGCCCCGAAGGCCGAGCGTCGATCACCTCCTCGAGGCCATCGCGGGCTTCGGCTGACGCTGCGCGGCAGTAGATCGCACCCACCGCTGGTTGAGCCGGTGACGAGCGAAGCGAGGAGCCGAGTCGAAGCCACCGAGGTGACCTCGGTCCACGTTGTGCGGCAGTGGATCGCACCCACCGCAGGTTGAGCCGGTGACGAGCGAAGCGAGGAGCCGAGTCGATGCCACCGAGGTGACCTCGGTCCACGCTGCGCGGCAGTAGGTCGCACCCGCCGCTGGTTGAGTCGGTCCTGGTGTGACGCCGGGGCCGGGATCGCCGATCTTCGGTAGCAGCTGACAACTCTGAGTTCGGCGCCGCGCGGAGCTCCGCCGGGTGTGAGCGCCCGTCCGAAGTGGGTAAGCGGGCGCCATGCAGACGTTCCTGCCGTACCCGGACTTCCGACGCTCCGCCCAGGTCCTGGACCCCGCGCGCCTCGGTAAGCAGCGCGTGGAGACGTTGCAGATCCTGCGGGCGCTCGAACTCTTCGATTACGGCTGGGCCAGCCATCCCGCGGTCACGATGTGGCGTGGGCACACCCCGGCGCTGGTCGCCTACGGACTCGCTTTCGTCGACGTGTGGACCGGCGGCGGTCGTGCAGACACCACTGCTCCGATGATCGCCGAGTTCGCGCCCGAGGTGGTGGGTGCGTCCCAAGCCGAGCTGACCGCGCAGGGTCTGATGCCCGCGTGGCTCGGCGACGACCGACTCCATCGCAGTCACCGTTCGGCGCTGCTCCGCACTTCTACGGCTCCGTGTTCGCCGACGTCGACATCGACGACGAGATGCCGTACTTCTGGCCGGAGCCGCCGGCCACCGACGCGCACGATCTGGACGAACCGACCCGCGCCGTGTGGATCATCCGGGCCGGATCCGACGAACAGTACGCACAGTTCCGACAGCGGCAGATCGTCGGATTGGGCGACGAATCCGGCATCGACACCGACGCGTCGGTGGGCACCGAGGCCGGCCTGCGCGTGTTGCTGAAGGAGCGAAGTCCCGGGCGGCGGCCGGGCAAGGACCTCCGCGTGCTCGCGTCGTTCGTCTCCGATCTGCGGGTGGGGGACGAGGTCGCCGTCGTCGACCCCACCGACCCGAACGTGCTGCCACTGGGGACGTTGATCGGCGAGTACGAGTTCTCCCGTCGAGGCAGGGTGCTCACCCCGCATCGGCGTCGGGTCCGCTGGACCGGCACGCTCGAGCGGTCGGCCGTCGCCCCGCCGGCGCTGCTCCAGAATCCACGAATGCTGTTTCCGGTGTCGGTGCGATCAGAGGCGGTCCGGTTGTAGTCCGATCGGCCGAATCTGGCACCGGGTGGTCGGTGAAAGCGGTCCCTGCGCCTTTCGAAGTGGCCGGTCGTTTTCGACGGCAGAGACGAGTCCGGCCTGGTGCACTCGCACGAGATCGGCTGTTCAGGAGCACGACGTCTCGACCGGTCGGGATTAGTCATCGTGAAATCGCCTCCAATAATGACCATGGTGCGCGCAATCGCAAGGTGAACAGCGATGACCCCCGGCCGTGGTAATCCGGACGGGGCCGTCTCCGGTGCGTATGGTGAAACGTATTCGGATCGATATCTGCGTGTGTGAATTCCGTTGTCGAGACGGCGGCGCGGTAGTGATGTGAGCATGTAGTGATGTGAAGGGACTGTGATGTCCGCAGTGGGTGGTCTGTTCCGCCGACGCCTGGTCGCCACAACGGTCTCGATCGTTGTACTCGTTGTCGCGCTTGCTGTTCCGTCGTTCGCCGGCGCCGACTCGGGAGATTCCTCGTCCCGGGCGAAGGCGCTGGCCCGCGCTGTCGCCGATGGCCGGGTCCTGGACCTGTCGGTGTATTCGCCGTCGATGAAACGTCACGTACCGGTCCGGGTTCTCGTGCCCGCCGACCGCTCGGTGCCCCGACCGACGCTGTATCTGCTGAATGGCGCGGGTGGCGGCGAGGGCACCGGACACTGGTTCGAGCAAACCGACATCGTTGATTTCGTCGCCGACAAGAATGTGAATGTCGTCGTGCCGATGCGCGGTGCGTACAGCTATTACACCGACTGGGTGAAAGTCGACCCGGTGCTGGGGCGAAACAAATGGACAACGTTTCTGACCAGCGAATTACCGCCGCTCATCGATCGGAAGCTGAACACCACCGGCGTGAATGCGATCGCGGGGATCTCCATGGCGGGAACGTCGTCGTTGAGTCTTGCCCAAGCCGCACCTCAGCTCTACCGCGCGGTCGCCTCCTACAGCGGTTGTGCGGAGACGAGTACGAATCTCGGCCGACTCGCCATCCGCGCGGTCGTCGAAGGACGCGGCGGTGGCGACATCGCCAACATCTGGGGCCCGGTCGGCTCCCCGGGGTGGCGGGCGCACGACCCGGTCGTCAACGCCTACAAGCTGCGCGGCAAGGCGATCTACATCAGCACCGGCACGGGGGTCCCCGGACCGCACGACCGGTTGCAGGGCCAGGGAATCGACGGGAAGACCACGATCTACATCGACCAGATCGCGGTCGGCGGCGCCATCGAGGCCGCCACCCACCAGTGCACGCTCAATCTCGATCGTCGACTCAAGCAACTCGGCATCCCCGCGACCGTCGACTACGCACCGGGGACGCACGCCTGGCCCTACTGGCAGGACCAGCTCGTGAAGTCGTGGCCGATGCTCGAAAGCGCGCTCACCGACTGACCGGCGCACAATCTGTCACGATGTGACCGTGACTGCGACCCCCGGCGCGCCCAGCCCCATCTCCAGCCTGCCCAATCTCCGCGATCTCGGCGGCTGGCGGACCGGGGACGGGCAGACGGTTCGATCCGGCGTCCTGTACCGGTCCACGGATTTCTCCGCGCTCGACACCGCCGACGTCTCCGCGTTCGAGTCGCTCGGTCTGAAGGCCGTCTACGACCTGAGGTCGGCGCACGAGAGCGAGGCCATTCCCGACCCCGTCCTGTCCGGTGCGTCGAACATCGCACTCGATGTCCTCGCCGATGCGCAGATGTCGATTCCCGCCAATATCGGTGCTGTCCTCGCCGACCCCGCCGTCGTCGCGCAGGCCGACGAGATGCTGTCCGGCGGCAAGGCGCGCGAGATGATCTGCGGGACCTATCGCGAGATGATCACCCTGCCCAGTGCGACGGCGTCGTACACGCAGTTGTTTCGTGGACTGATCGACGGCTCGACGCCGGCCCTCATGCACTGCACCACCGGCAAGGACCGAACAGGTTGGGCCGCAGCATCTCTGCTGACACTGCTCGGGGTGCCGAAGGACGACGTCTATCGCGACTACCTGCTCACCAATGAACGTCTGATCCCGTCGCTCACACCCATCTTCGACGGGTTCGCCGCCGCCGGGGGCGATCCCGAGCTCCTCGTCGGCGTGCTGGGCGTCGACTCCGGCTACCTCGACGCCGCGTTCGACGAGGTGGACAAGCGGTACGGCGGAATCGAGGGTTACTTCGGCGAGGCGCTGGGTCTGGGTGCCGCCGACCAGAAGGCCCTCCGGGACCGGTATCTGACGTAGGGCGCCGCCCGAGACGCTGTGGCAGCGAGGTGTCACCCACACGGGTGTCATCTGGTCGTCGTGCTTTCACCCGATGAGGGGATATCCGTGGTTGGCGGGTCGCATTAGCGTCGGAACCACCCCCAAAACGACTCGACTGCCGGAGAACTCAATGCGCACAACCACTTTCGCAAGAGCTGCCCTCATCCTGGCCACGACGGCGACCGCTGCGGTCGTCCCGGCCGCGATCGCCGATGCCGCGCCACTCGAGTCCGGGAGCCTCGACGGCGGAAGCATCGACGGGGGCAGTCTCGAGGAATACGGTCTGGGCGGCCTCGACTACTTCGGGAGTCTCGGGGGCAATCAGGCTCCGCCGTCGACCCAGCGGTGCAACTCCGAGACCAAGTCCGGCGGCTACGGAGTCACCGAGACCCGGCACATCCTCGGCCTGCGAGGCCCGACGAGCTTCACGCTGAACTACGACACCTACGACATCCCGGACGAGATCCGCGTGTTCTACGGTGGCCGGCAGATCTACAACACCGGTTACGTCGGAGACGACATCAACCAGGGAACCGGCAGTGTCCGGATCACGGTGCCGGCCGGTGGCGACACCTCGGTCGTGGTGCGAGTGACCGGGCCGGACCGGAACACGGAGTGGGACTACACCGTGTACTGTCCCGGGGCCAGCTGATCGCCCGACGACCGTCGGTAGTGTCTTGGGGTGAGTGAATTCAGCTTGATCGAGAAGGCCGCGTTGGGCAGCGGCGCCGATTTCTGGACCACCAAATCGGTCGGTTCCGTTCCCGCGCTGACACTCACCGACGGTCCGCACGGGGTCCGGAAACAGACCGGCGCCACCGACCACCTCGGCCTCGCCGGCAGCGAACCCGCCACCTGCTTCCCGCCCGCGGTCGGACTCGGCCAGAGTTGGGACACCGGGCTGATCCGTCGTGTCGGCGAAGCGCTCGGCCGCGAGGCACGCGGTCTCGACGTCGACGTACTGCTCGGCCCGGGCGTGAACATCAAGCGAGATCCCCGGTGCGGCCGCAACTTCGAGTACTTCTCCGAGGATCCGTTCGTCACGGGCCGGCTCGGCGCGGCGTGGGTGAGCGGCGTACAGAGCATCGGGGTCTGCACGTCGCTCAAACACTTCGCGCTGAACAACGCCGAGGACGACCGGATGCGGTCGAGTTCGGACGTCGACCCGCGCCCGATGCGGGAGATCTACCTCCGCGCCTTCGCGCGTATCATCCGCACGGCGAACCCGTGGACCGTGATGTGCTCCTACAACCGCATCAACGGCACGTACGCGGCGGAGAACCGGTGGCTCCTCACCGACTTGTTGCGGGGCGAGTGGGGCTACGACGGCGTGGTGGTCTCCGACTGGGGTGCGGTCGCCGACCGCGTTCGGGCGGTCGCCGCCGGCCTGGATCTCGAGATGCCCGGCCCGGGGGACCGCACCGACGCGCAGGTCGTGGACGCGGTCCGGAACGGAACCCTCGACGAGGCGGCGCTGGACCGGTCGGCCCGGGCGGTCCGGGAACTCGCGGAGCGGGCCGCCACGGGCCGGACGAACCGGACCGTCGTCGACTTCGATCTCCACCATCGCCTCGCGCGCGAGGCCGCATCACGGTCCATCGTCCTGCTCAAGAACGACGGCGATCTCCTCCCGTTGAGCCCCGGACGCTCCGTCGCGGTCATCGGCTCGTTCGCGCACGACCCCCGCTATCAGGGCGGCGGCAGTTCGCACGTGAACCCGACGCGCCTCGACGTACCGGTGGACGAGATCCGGGCAGCCGGCGGCACGGTGACCTACGCCCCGGGTTTCAGCACCGACGGCTCGCGGGCGGATACGGCGGGCGCGATCGCCGCGGCGACGGACGCCGAGGCCGCCGTGCTGTTCCTGGGACTGGCGGCCGCGCAGGAGTCGGAGGGCTTCGACCGCGACGACATCGAACTGCCGGCGGACCAGGTCGAGTTGCTGACCGCGATCCTGGCGGTGCAACCGCGAACGGTGGTCGTGCTCGCTCACGGAGGCGTCCTGCGCCTCGGGTCGATCGCCGCGGCCCCGGCAATCCTCGACGGCGCGCTCCTCGGCCAGGCCGGGGGTGGTGCCGTCGCCGACGTGCTCTTCGGGGTCGTCAACCCGTCGGGTCGGCTCACCGAGACCGTGCCGGTCAGGTTGCAGGACACCCCGGCATACCTGAATTTCCCGAACGAGAACTCGCACATCCGCTACGGCGAGGGCATCTTCGTCGGCTACCGCTGGTACGACGCCCGCGACATCGAGGTCGCCTATCCTTTCGGACACGGATTGTCCTACACGACTTTCGAGTACTCGGATCTGTCCGTCGCATCGGATGATCCGGGCGTCACCGGTGTGGTCGTCGGATTGACGGTGACCAACACCGGTTCTCGGACCGGGCGTGACATCGTCCAGGTCTACACGTCGAAGTCGGACTCCCGAGTCGGACGACCGCCGCGCGAGCTGACGGGCTTCGCGACCACCCGAGACCTCGAACCCGGTGAGTCGCAGACTATCTCGATCACAATCGACCGGAGCGATCTCGCCTACTGGGACATCCGCGTCGACCGCTGGATCGTCGAACCGGGTGAGTACGGCGTCGAGGTCGGCGCGTCGAGCCGGGACATCCGGCTGACCACCACCGTCGAGATCGCGGGCGACGAGGTTCGCCTCGCGATCGACGAGAACTCGACCCTCGGCGAGGTCCTGGCGAATCCTGCTGCGGCGCAAGCGCTCGCGTCCCGGTTCGAGGACAACCCGCTGACGAGCTCCGACGACGCCCTGGGCGTCGACATGGCACGGATGATGGCGTCTATACCGCTCGGACGCCTCGCCGGGTTCGGGATGCGCGACGAGGACATCGCCGCGATCATCGCGGCGGCACGCACGGACTGATCGCGCTACCGGAACACGATGCAGGTGGTGGTCCCGTGGGCGACGAGCTTGCCGTCGGCGGAGAACACCTTGCCCTCGGCGGTCGCGGTGGTGCGGCCGGCGTGGATGACGGTACCCACGCCGGTCAGCTCCCCGGCGTCCACGGCGACCGAGCGGATGTAGTTCACCTTCAGCTCCAGCGTCGTGTAGCCGACCCCGGCGGGCAGGGTGGTGTGGACGGCGCACCCCATCACCGAGTCCAGCAGCGTGGCGCAGATACCGCCGTGAACGGTGCCGAGAGGGTTGGCGAAGTCGGGCTGCGGAGTCACGGCGAAGGTGACCGCGCCCTCGTCGATCTGCTTGAACACCATGCCCAGGAGGCGGCCGATGCTCGGACGGTCGGAGCCCGCGCCGCCCGCCTGCCAGGCTCGCAGCAGCTCGAGTCCGGACATGGCGGTGGGGTCGGTGGGTGCGTCGGTCGTGGTCGTCATGACTATGCATGGTTGCATACTCCGCCGTGATTATGAAGGTCTGCATACTGGCGAGGCCGCGCCGCATACGGGATGACCTCGGCCGATGCTATGTATGCTGGCCACGACATCGGTTGTATGAGGGTCGGCATAGGAGTTGTTTGCTGCATGGCGTCACATCCCGCCGAGTCCGTGATCACCGGCGCGGACGACCGCGGCCCCCGCGAACGCATGGTCGTGCACGCGGCCGATCTGATCGGCCGCGACGGGGTCGCCGCCACCTCCATCGGCGACGTGATCTCGGCGAGTTCCGCACCACGGGGATCGATCTACCACCATTTCCCGGGCGGTAAGACCCAACTGATGACCGAAGCCGTCCGGTACGCCGGTGAATTCATCGCCGAACGCATCGGGCGTCCGACCACGATGACCCCGGCCGACACGGTGCGCGAGATCGGCGGGGTGTGGCGGCGACTGCTGGTCAACACCGACTTCCAGTTCGGCTGCCCCGTGCTGGCCGGCGGACTCGCCCGCCGCAGCGAACCCGCGGTGGCGGACGCATCCGCCGAGATCCTGCAGCGCTGGGCCGACCTGGTCACCGCGCGGCTGGTGGTCGACGGCGTCGACAGCGACCGTGCCGACTCACTGGCCAACCTCATCATCGCGGCGGTCGAGGGAGCGGTCGGACTGTGCCAGACGCGGCGCAGCGTCGAACCCCTCGATCGCGTCATCGCCGAACTGGCGAGCCTCTGCGACGCGGCCGTCGATCGGGTCTGATCCGGGGCGAGACGTTGGACACAGGTGTGCTCCGTTAGTAGGTTCACCATGTCGTCACCGCCGTGGTGGCGTCTGGCCTGCATCCGTTCATCGTCGGGGCGGGCTCGAATCGGTGGGTGAGCTCGGGGAGGTTGCGCCATGACGCCGGTCTTCCGGCATGCGCTGGGTTCGGACTTCGACCGTCTGCATCCCAACGTCGCATGGCGCTACGGCATCGACTCGACTTCCGGTGTCGCGCAGGTCTGTAGCGGTATCTACGAGTCGGTCTACGTGTCGTCGGCGCTGCCGCCGCCCGCCCTGTGGCATTACGCCAAGCGCAATGCGCTGCCCTCGAAGACCAGTCGCATGGTGCCGTTCACCCAGGGTTACTACTGCTACTCCGACGAGCTGGGGCGCGAGTCGCTCGCGGTGCTGCGGAATTTCCAGTACACGACCGGCCCGCGCAAGCTGAACTCCCTGCTGGTGGCCGGGCGCACGGGCCTGGTCGACTACTTCGGCGACGGCCCCGAGTTCCTGTATCCGATCGAGCCGTCGGTGACGCGATCCGGCGAACTGTTGCTCGAGAGCGGACCGATGCGCTGGCTCGGACGCGGACCCAAGGTCGGGATGAAGGGGCTGTTCACCGCTCAGATGAAGTACATCGAGGGGTGGGACGAGAAACGGGATCGATTCCGCTGCGACGCGACCGTCCGCAACCCCCTCATCGGCGAGATCATGCACTTCCGCGGCTGGTTCACCGCCGTCGACCAGGCGTGCTCGTTGCGCGACATCCCGGACGAGGCGTGGCCGGTCAACCTGGTCGACCGCGAGAGCTGAACGGTTCGATCCAGGGCGACTCCGTCGCGGCAATCCAGGGCGACTCCGTCGCGGCTCGACACAGCCTCGACAGTTCGTTGCATAGGCGGAACGGGCGCGCGGTAGGTTCAGCGCATGGCTGTCTCAGCGAACATCGAATTCGACGTCGCCGCCCCGGTCTCGGTGGTGATGGAAGTGCTCATGGACATCGAGTCCCTACCGGACTGGTCGGGCCCGCACAAGGAAGCCGAGATCCTGTCCAGCTACGACGACGGCACGCCGCAGAAGGTGCGGATGGTCGTCACCGCCGCGGGTATCTCCGACGAGCAGACCTGCACCTATGACTGGACCGAGAACTCGTGCGAATGGCACCTCATCGAGTCGAATCAGTTGAGCGAGCAGCACGGCAAGTACACCGTCACCGAATCCGACAAGGGTGCCCATGTCCGCTTCGACCTGGCCGTCGAGCTGAAGATCAAGCTGCCCGGACTCATCGTGAAACGCGCCCAGAAGATGGCCGTGGACACCGCGCGCAAGGGACTCACCGCGGAAGTGGAGAAGCGCGCGGCGGCCTGAGGACGATCGTGACCGGGACGTGACGAGTCGATCGTCTCCTCCACGGCGCCGGCCCCTGTACGCTGAGGGCGTTCCTTACCGGGCGCCCGAGCTATGGAGGCCAAAGCAGTTGAGAAGCAAGAAGTTTGCCGTTCGCGGCCTGGTCCTGGCGGCGGGGCTCGCCGGATGTGTTGGTTTCGCCGGATTGTCGGGCGAAGGGGTCGCCGCGGCGGACACGCGTTGCTCGGTGTCGAACGGTCATCAGGTCGAGCGTGTCGAGGGGCGCAGCGGTTGCGGCGCCAAGGCCGGAGTCGGCAGTCGCGCGAGTGCCGACGAATACAGCGGTCGGGGCACCGCGGTCTCGGTCTCGGACAACGGCGGCAACGCCGCGGCCTACAACCTGCAGCCCGGTTCGACGGCGCTCGCCGGCGCCAACAGCCGGGGCAACGCCTATTCGGTCACGACCGGCCCGAGCGCGCTGTCCGTCGCGCAGGCGCGTCGCGGCGGTACGACGGTCGCGATCGGCGGTTGGGGCGGCGAGGCCTACGCCGGTCCCGAAGGTGCCCGCTGCAGTGGCGGTTTCGCGACCGCGTTCGACACCAGCACCGGTAAGGCATGTCTGCACGCCGGTTCGATCGACCTGCGGAACTGAGCGGCTCCACCTCACGACACCTGAGAGACAGAACACGCCCGGCGCGACGGTAGTTCACCGGAGCGTCGGGCGTCGTTCGCCGCTTCGACCTATCGTTGTGGAGTGACCGACCTCCACGATCCCGAGACACAGATCGGCCCCGACTTCAGCGTGCTCAACGGCCGCGAAGCACTTCAGCAACTCGTCGACCTCCACGACACCACGCACTTCACGGTCAACGACGACGATGACGACGACCCGGTCCTGCTGACCCTGCCCGAACGGAATGTCGTCGACACCTGGCGCGAGGACTACCCGTACGAGGAGCGCATGAGCCGCCGCGAGTACGAGGTCACCAAGCGGCGGCTGCAGATCGAACTGCTGAAGCTGCAGAAGTGGTCCAAGCAGACCGGGCAGCGGCATCTGCTGGTCTTCGAGGGCCGGGACGCGGCGGGCAAGGGCGGCACCATCAAACGATTCAACGAGCACCTCAACCCGCGCGGCGCACGCACGATCGCCCTGGAGAAGCCCAGCGAACGCGAGGCCACCGAGTGGTACTTCCAGCGGTATGTGCAGCACCTGCCCGCCGGCGGGGAGATGGTGTTCTTCGATCGCTCCTGGTACAACCGCGCCGGCGTCGAACGGGTCATGGGGTTCTGCAGTCCGCAGCAGTACACGCAGTTCGTCGCCCAGGTCCCGGCGTTCGAGAAGATGCTCGTCGACGACGGGATCAACCTGGTCAAGTTCTGGTTCTCGGTCACCCCGCTCGAGCAGCGGACCCGGTTCGCGATCCGTCAGATCGACCCGGTGCGCCAGTGGAAGCTGTCGCCCATGGACCTGGCGTCGCTGGACAAGTGGGATGCCTACACCGAGGCGAAAGAGGCGATGTTCGCCACCACCGACACCGACCACGCACCCTGGACCGTGGTGAAGTCCAACGACAAGAAGCGGGCGCGGATCAACGCCATGCGTCACGTGCTGAGTCTCTTCGACTACGACGGCAAGAACGAGTCCTTCGTGGGCACACCCGACCCGCTGATCGTCGGCCGCGCCGCGGATGTGATCGGGGAGTAGTTCCCCGGCTCGGTAGCCTCGTGGCTGTGCGTAGCTTCCTGAGTGCCCTGTTGACACTTGTCGCGATCGCGGCGACCGTTCTCGCCGTACCGTCTTTCTGGCTGGATCAACGCATCGTCGACCAGGCGGGGTTCGTCGCCACGGTCGCGCCGATGGCCGAGAACCAGCAGGTCAAGGACTACCTCGCAGATGAGATCGCCGCGCAGGCGACCGCGCGGACAGACCTGCCGATCGCCGGCGTCCTGGTGCGGCCGCTGGCGGGCCGCTACACCGAGAGTGAACAGTTCCAGCAGGACTTCGCCGATGTCGTCGGCCAGCAGCACGCGTTCCTGTTCGAGGAGCCGGCGCCCGGTTCGGACACCTCGGTGATGCAACTCGACATCACGAACATGATCAACCGCTCCCTGAACCTGACCGGTGGCAACGCGATCCAGGGGCCGGTGGTCGTCGAGTTGACCAACGGCTCCTCGGGCCTCGAGGCGGGCCGGTACGCGGAGGTGGGTAGCCAGATCACGCTGCTCGCCTGGGGCTCGGCGGCGGTGGCCGTGATCGCAGCCGTGCTCGCGCTGCTGATCGCCCGACGACGCGGAACCGTCTTCGCGTGGCTCGGGCTCGGCGTGCTTGCAGCCGGCGTCTCGACCTGGGCCATGGGCCTGTTCTTCGCCGACCGCGCCAAGCAGGAGGTGGCCGGCGCAGAGCGCTCGGGCCGCCAGGTCGCCGAGCTCATCATCGACGGCGCCTACGACGACGTCACCCGGGTCGCACTGATCGTCGGCGGCGTGGGCGTCGCGATGTTCGCCGTCGGGATCCTGGGACGGCTGATCATCGGGCGGCGCTGAGGGAGGGTGCGTCAACCCTGCCCCCTGATCCGAAAGAACGACATGACCATTGGTCCCTGAGGTGCGAGAGCGCAGGCGATGCCTTCCCTCTGCTCCCTGCGGTGCGAGGAGCGCAGGCGATGCCTTCCCTCTGCTCCCTGAGGTGCGAGGAGCGATAGCGACGAGCCTCGAAGGGTTGGCGACGCATCTCGCCAGGACCCTTCGAGACGGCCTCCGCAGGCTCCGGCCTCCTCAGGGAGCAGAGTTCTTTCGTCTCCACGACGGGTCGCCAGGCCTCGGATACTGAGGATTGCCCGGAGTGTGCGTCACGCCCGTTCCCTGAGGAGTGCCCGGAGCTTGCGGAGGGCGTGTCACGCAGGGTCCGCCGAGCACCCCCGACTGATGGACCTCAACTCGACCGATGGACTTCGATCGAAGTGCATCCGTCGAGTTCGAGTTCATCGGTCGGAGCCGGATGCAGTGCGAGGTCGGGCCGGCTCGCTGAAGCAGTTCGTCTGAGCTCTACCACGGTGGTTGTTGGGTCGCAGACGCTGACCCTATGTGACTGGTGGGGTTTTTGTTCACCGCAGTTCACCACCGTTCACCGCTGAGACGTGAGTGGCAGCGACTGCGGTGCAACAGGATTCGATGACGATGAGGGCTGTGGAGAAATCTCGTCGTCGAACGTGATTGCGAGTAGCTTGGTGTCATGCCCTCGATCACCGAGCTCCGCGACACCCTCATCTCACTGCCGTCACCACCCGACGACGGCAGTGGCCGTGCTCTGCACGAGCGGCTCGACGAGCTGCGGATGCTGAGCAACGTGCTCGATCACCAGATCGCCGTACATACAGCACTTTTCGACGCCACGGGTACGGCAGCGCGGGCGGGGTCGACCACACGGAACGCACTGATCGAGATGGGCATGCCACCCGCGGCCGCGCACCGCTATGTGCGGATCGCCGACGGGCTGGAGTCGGTGCCGAAGGTCGCCGACTGTGCTGCCGAGGGCTATCTGTCTGCCGAGTGTGTCGACGCGGTGATCCGCGGGCTAGCGCTCATCGACAAACGTTCTGCCACAGCGCCGTCCGACGACGAGCGCAGCGGATACGAGAGTGAGTTGCTTGCGCAGGCGTTCTCCGGAGCCACCCCCGCCCAGATCGACGACCACGCCCGCGGGATTGCCATCCGGGTCGCCGCCACCGACCCCAGCATTGTGGCGGCGGCCGATGACGCATCGCTGAACACCGTGCACACCAGGATCACCGAAGACGGGCGGGTCGCGATCGCCGGAGATGTGACCGCGGTGATCGGAGAGAAGTTCGTGTCCATGATCGACGAACGGTCCTGTCCGCGTCCCGAACCCGACGGCGCTGCCGATCGTCGAGGTGCGGCCGAGCGACGCGCCGATGCGCTGGAGTTGCTGTTGGATCAAGCCGCGATCGGCGCGGCGATGACCACCGCCGGAGCACCACGCACCCAACTGCTGGTGACCATTCCTGCCGATGGGGTTGGTCCGGCTCGGCTTCCGTGGATGGGTGCGGTGTCAGAATCGACGACACGGCGCTTGTCGTGTGACGGCGGGGTCGCCGAGATCGTCCTTGACAACGAAGGGGTGCCGTTGCGGATGGGCACCACGAAACGACTGTTCCCGCACCATCTGCGGCAGGCGATCATCGTGCGCGATCAATGTTGCGTGAAGTGCGGCGCGCCAGCAGCGCATACGCAAGTTCACCACTTGGTCCATTGGGTCGATGGTGGCCCCACAGATCTGGACAACGGGTGCCTACTCTGCCAACGCTGTCATACCCAGGTCCATCACCACGGCTGGCAGGTGGTGATGGGTCCGGACCGGCATCCGTGGTTGATCCCACCGGCCGACATCGACCCCCGACGCCTGCCCCGACCCGCTTACAACCGACGCACCATGCGACTCGACGACGCCCTCGTATAACTGCCCCGCGCAGACCAGACCCTCCGGCGTCGACACCCCGGCGCCACACGACCTTTGACAACTCCACAGTGTGAGGCGATCCCGGCGGGGTCAGTGCCCGGCAAAGGCCTCCGCGAGCCACCAGGCGCCGCCGTCGTCGGTGATCTTGGCGTCGATGACGAGAGGACCCGACGGTTGGGGTGAAGAGAGCGAGGCGACCCAGTCCCGTACCTCGTCGAGGTCGTCGAGGCCGGTGACCGTCACGCCCGTCGCGCCGTGTCCACGGGCGATCGCGGCGATGTCGACCTCGGGGAACGTCACCGTCGTCATGTCGGCGTCGCCGAAGTGGTGCACCTCGGCCCCGTAGGCGGAGTCGTTGTAGACGATCACGACCAGCGGCAGTGCCAGACGTACGGCGGTCTCCAATTCGGCTATGGCCATGAGGAATCCGCCGTCGCCGGCGCCGAGGACCGGGACCCTGTCCGGTCGCGCGAACGCCGCGCCGATGGCCGTCCCGAGGCCCAGCCCGATCGACTGGAAGGCCTGAGTGAAACAGAAGCCGAACTCGTCTGGCACGGACAGATGCGTCGACGGATAACCCATGAAGTTGCCGGAGTCGATGGAGACGACGCGGTCGGCGGGCAAGATCTCGTCGAGCGCGATCGTCAGTGCCCTCGGATCGACCCGGCCGGCGGTCACCTCGCCGGTGACGGGGACGTCCTGCCACCTCGATGACACCGAGATCCGTTCCCTGACTTCCTCGGTGCGATAACCGGTGGTGCCGCCATCGGCCGCGAGGATCGTGTGCACATCCGTCGCCGTTGCACCGCAGTCGCCGACCACCCCGAGGTCGATCGGGCGATGCGCGCCGATGGCGTCGATGTCGACGTCGACCTGCACCACGGTCGTGTCCGTGCCGATGAGTCGGCCGTGCCGCATCGTCCACATGTTCAGGGCGCAACCCCATCCGACGATGAGGTCGGCGTCGGCGATCAGCTCGGCGGTGGTGGGGGAGGAGAAGCCGCCGGAGATGCCCAACGAGAACGGGTTTCCCGCGAACAGGCCGTTCGCGACCGCCGACGTCGCCACCAGCGCACCGGCGGCCTCGGCCAGGGCCGCGATTTCGGGACCGGCGCAGCGCGCCCCTCGGCCCGCGACGAACATGGGACGCCGGGCGGCACGGAGCAACTCGGCCAGGCGAGTGGCCGACCGGGCTTCGGGCCGCGGCCGTGGCGGTTCGGCGGAGAGCTCGACAGGTCCTTCGAAATCCGCTGCGGCGGCGGCGATGTCGATGGCGACATGGAGCATGACGGTCCGGCGCTGCGTCACCGCGGTGCGGAAGGCGCGGATCACATCCGCCACCACCGTGGTCGGCCCGTAGACACGGTCGTTCACGGCGCCGACGCTCGCGGCGAGGGCCTCCTGGTCGATCCGGAAGTTCGACCGTAACGCCGACGCGGGTGCATCGGCGGTGAGCACGATCGTCGGCGTGCGGCTCTTGGCGGCCTCGGCGATGCCGGTCATCGCGTTGGTGAGCCCACAGCCCTGGTGCACCGACAGCACGCCCACCCGTCCCGACATCCGCGCATAGGCGTCGGCCATGCTGGCAGCCCCGCCCTCGTGGCGGGCGGCGGTGAACGGGACACCGCCGGCCCGAAGGGCGTTGGTCAGCACGAAGTTCCCGCTGCCGACCACACCGAAGGCATGGCCGACGCCGAGATCGGCGAGAACGCGGCCCGCGACGTCGGCGACCGTCGGGCCGTAGCGGCCGGGTGCCGCCATCAACTCTCGACGATCGCCAGCACGCGCGACGGACTGCCGGTGCCGCCGACGATCGGCAACGGGCTCACGACGATCACCGCGCCGGTCGGCGGGAGCGAGCCCAGGTTGCGCAGGGAGGTGAGCCCGTACTTGTCGTTGCCGAGGAAGTGGTAGTGCACGGGGAAGGCGGGATCGAAGCCGCCCGCCAGCCCTGCGTCGACACCGACGGTCTCGACTCCGAGGCCGGTGATCTCGCGCTCGGTGGCCAGCCACTGCGCGCACTCCACCGACACCCCGGGGGTGTGCGACCCGGTCTCGTCGGCGTTGAGGAACTCGGCTTCGGAGCCGCCCCGCGACTCCCAGCCGGTCCGCAACAGCAACCAGGTGCCGGCGGTGAGGCGTCCGTGTTCGGCTTCCCAGGCCTCGACCTCGGCGACGCTCAGGAGATGATCCGGGTCGTCGGCGACCTCGTCGGTCAGGTCGAGGACGGCCGCCGGGCCGATCAGCCGCTGCACCGGGATCTGCGAGACGTCATCCCCGTCGCGTCCGCTGATCCAGTGGATCGGTGCGTCGAGATGGGTGCCGATGTGCTCGCCGGTGTGGATGTTGTTGTGCCGCCAGTACGGCCCCGGCTCGTTGTAGGCGCTGACCTCTTCGAGACTGAAGTCGATCAGGTTCGCGAACGGGGCAGGCAGTCGCAGCGCGGGCGTCGCCGCACTCAACGGAGTCGTCAGATCGACGACGCGGAGCGACCCGTCGGCGAGGCCGGCGACGAAGCCGGACAGGGCGGTGTCGGGCACGAAGGAGCCGGCCACTACTTGCGCGCTCCGCGCCAGTTCATGCCCCAGCCGTACGCCTCGTCGACCTTGTCCTGTGCCCCGCGGATGTAGCGCACCTCGCGGTTGAGAACCAGCTCGCCACCACGGTTCTCGAACAAGGCGATCGCGCACGAGAGCGCCGACTGATCCGCCTCGTCGAGCCGGACCTCGATCTCCGGGCCGTTGGCCGGGAACAGGGTGACGACGCCGTTGGCGCCGGCCCAGTTCGGGGTGCCCTCGTAGATGTAGGCGAAGATCAGGATCCGGCGGATCCGGTCGGTCGCGGAGAGGTCGATGTACATGTTCTCGCCGCCGGAACCCGACCGGTCGTCGCCGTCGAGATAGATGATCGGCTGTCCGTCACGGGGCGCCCGGAACGAGTTGCCCAGTGCCTGCACGATGCCCTTGCTCCCGTCGGTGAACTCCCACAGGCAGGCGAGGTCGAGGTCGATACCCTGCGCCTTGCGGAAGAGCCCGCCGCCCTTGGAGTTCGACGTCCAGCTCAGATTGACGCGCACCTGACCGGAGGTCGCACCCTGCTTGCTCAGCGAGATGCTCGGCGCCGACTTCGTGAGGGTGATCTTCGCCAGCGAGACCGGCGGCGCGGGCGGCTGCTGACCGTAGCCCGCGGGGGTGGGCGGCTGCTGGCCGTAACCCGCGGGAGCGGCCGGGGGCTGGGCGGGCGGCTGCGGCGGCTGGGCCTTCGGACGCTTCGTGTAGTCGATCCCCATCTCGGTTCCTCATCTCGTCGTGGTGACATCGTCGTCGGGTGCGGTGATCGGACGGCGAAAACACACTCGCCGCAGGTGTTGGCGCCCAGCGTAGTGGACCAACGTCAACGGCCGGTGTCCGTTGCCGGGGCGTGAGCCCGCGCGGACGGGCCGAAACTCGATGCGACGTCGAGCCGCCCCTGCGGATTCCGGCGGCAGCTGGCAACGGCGACATGGCACGGACGTGGGACGTTCGCGGGGATCGGAAAGCCGTCGTCGATCTGGTACCGGGTGTTGGTGATCTTCGACGCGACCGCCGCCGGGTCGGCGGGGTGTTCCGGAGCGGCATCCGCCCGAATGACCACCATCGCTTCGGTGACACCGGCCGGCCACTCGAAGCGCACGGTGTCGGCGTCGACGCGGACCGCGGTGATCGGCGGCGGATCGTCGGGATGGGGGGTCGCCGGCGGCTGCGGCGCTGTGGTCGCCGAGGCGGGGGCGGCCGGCGCGGGGGCGGCGTCGGAGCGGGCGGGGGCGGACTGGTTTCCGGCCAGCACGGCGGTGACCTCGTACACCGGCGGCACCGGGTCGGGCCGACTGCCGTCGGAGAGTTCGGTCCCCGCGGTGCGGCCGAGCGTCCGGGTCGACCCGTCGAACCCGATGCGCACGACGCGGTAGGTCACCGACTCCGTCGCGGACGGATCCCAGGAGACGGTGATCGCACCACTCTCGGCGACGAACCGGACGTTGCGCGGCGGCTCCACGGTCAGCACCGTCGCCGCCGAGTTGAGGCCTTCGTGATCGGTGATCCGACGTCGCATCTCGGCAGCGGCGGTGAGGCTTGCCGGGTTGCTCACGGATGCCGACCGCGCGATCTCGCCCGCCTGGGCGACGATGTCCCGCGACGCCTCGAGGCGGGCCTGGAGCGACCCGCCCGAGTCGGGAAGACGGTCGATGTCCCGGGCCCGCCGGAACACGTCCTCCAGCAGTTCGAGCGCCGCGACGTGGCGCATCTCGTCCGCGAGATCCCGGGCCCGGCGGGAGTCCGCCACCGCCTGCGCGATGACCCGTTCGACCTCGTCGGCGACCGCCGCGATCTGCCGGAGCGCCGCGGCATCGTCGCCGGCTCCGGCACGCGCATCGGCGATGGCCGCGCGCGCCCGGACGGGCAGGCCGTCGCGCAAGGCCGCGCGGGCGGCGCGGAGATCGTTCTCCCACAACCGCTTCGGCGGCGTGGGTGGCTCGGCCGACGGCGGGGGGCCGGCCGGTGGGCTCACGGCTGCTCCGAATTCGGCGGCGAGTCCGGCGATCACGGTGCGCGCGTCGCGTGTGCCGAGTCCGCGGGTGCGGGCCTCGTCGAGCAGGAACTCATGGTCCTGCGCACCCAGTTCGTCCTCGACCAGGACCGCGGCTCGGACCCGTGGTCGGAGATGGTCGGTCACGGCGTCGACGACCGATTGCCGATACTCCTGCGCCAGCACGGGATCGGAGAGCAGGACGTCGTGTACGTGGACCAGCAGCTCGTCGAGGACCGCGCGGAAGCGGCCGGCGGCGAGCTCACGGGCTCGTTCGTTGAGCGCGACGGCCCGCGACTCGATGACGCCGCGGTCGGCGGCGGCGTCGGTGTCGAGGTGTAGCAGGGTCAGGAGCGTCGGGGTGGGATCGCCGTCGCGGAGTCGGTCGAACTCGGCGAGCAGGTCGGCGATCTGACCGCGTTGCTGCGCCGACAAGGACACCCGCGGCGGCGCGGGTTCGGCCGACGCGGGCGGGGCGTCGTCGACGATGCGGTGACGCCGCAGTCGGGTGGCGATCTCGGCCGGATCGAGGCCGCCCATGGCGCCGATCTCGTCCAGCCCGGCGCGCTTGGATCTCGGGATTCCGCCGTAGCGCTCGTTGAGCCGCGCGATCGCGTTGTCGAGAAGTTCGAATCGCTGCTGATCGCGCAGTTCGCGTCGGGTGCTCACCGCACGGGCCTCGGCGATCCGACCGGTCTTGTGCCGCAACGGCGCCGACCGCTCGTCGTGTTCGGCAACCAACCGGGCCACCAGGATTCGGTACTTCGGGTGGTCGCGTTGCTTCTGCCAGAAGGCCCACACCTCGTCGAGTCGGGCGGCCACCGCGGCGTCGTCGAGCCGCTCGGCCTCCTCGATCGGGAGGTCATACAGTTCGAACGAATCCGATTCGCTCGGGCCTCCGCGTTTCTCGACCGCAGCGAGCACACGTTTGCGATAGTCGTTGCCGACGAACGGTTCCATCAGGTCTCTCCCCTCCGGCGGACGCCGTCAGTGGTCGCGGCGCCGGGAGCGGTGGACCTGGTCGAGTTCCCGCTCGACCTCCGATTTCGACAGCGAGGCACCGGTTTTGGCCGATAACGTGAGCGGGATCTGCGCATCGACGTGGAACGCGGTGACGTGCAGGACGCCGTCGAAGGCCATCTCGAAGGTCACCGACACCTCGCTGCCCTCGTCGTATCCGGGTGGGATGTCGGTGATCGCACCTTCGATGAGGACCTTGGCGTCCTCCGGTCTCGGGGAAGCCGACTGCCCCTGCTGTTCCAGCACGACCAGCTCGATGCGGGACTGGTCGCGTCGCATGGTCCCGAACGACCGTCGCACCCGGATCGGGAGCGTCGAATTCCGCTGGACCAGCCAGCTGGCCTCGAGTTCGCCGTTGTGGCCGTTGACCGCCAGGACCCCGAAACCGCGGGAGACCACCGTGTCCACGACGACCTCGAGCATGCGGCGGACACTGCTGACGGGCAGCGCGAACGCGTGGGCGACCCGGGTGCAGGACTCGTCGAGGTCGGCCGGTGCGACGCCGTCGAGACCGCGGTCCTCGCGCAGGCGTCCGCGGGTGGTGAGGTCGGCGCGGACGAGTCGTTCGATCTCCAGCTTCTCGCCGTAGATCGCTGCCCCGCGGGCGACGGCGAGGTCGGGGTCGTTCAGTTCCGGTGTCGTGCCCAGTGCGGCGGCGAGTTCCCGCGCGACCATCGGCATCCGCGACGAACCGCCGACCAGCAGGACACGGTCGACGGCTGACACGCCTCGGCGTTCGGCGGCGGCCAGGCATGACCGGGTGAGTTCGACGGTCCGGGCCAGCAGCGGACGGGTGAGTTCCTCGAGTTCGGCCCGGGTGAGCGTGATGACCGACCGGGCGCCGTCGTGGGCGACGATGACCGAGGTCGAATCCGACTCGGTCAGTTCGTGTTTGGCGCGCTCAGCGGCGAGGATGAGCGACTGCGAGCCGGCCGAGTCGTCGAGCGGGTCCTCGGCGTCGGGGTGTTCGGCGCAGAACGTGCGCGAGAGGTGCAGCGCCAACCGCTCATCCCAGTCGGCACCGCCGAGCTGGTGATCGCCGTCGACGGCGAGCACGGTGATCCGGCGGTCGGCGAGTTCGATGACCGTCGCATCGAAGGTCCCGCCGCCGAGGTCGTAGACCAGGACCGTCTCGTCGGGTGTGCCCTTGGCCAGCGGGTCGGTCAGGCGGCTGAAGCCGTAGGACAGAGCGGCGGCGATCGGCTCGGACAGGACCCCCGCGACCTCGAGGCCGGCATAGGTGCCGGCCTGGATCGTCGCGCGCCGCTCCTCGTCGCCGAAGTAGGCGGGCACCGTGATCACGGCCCGCTCGACCTGCTCGCCGGCGAACGCGGCGTCGGAGATCAGCGACTTGAGGATGAGTGCCGAGATCGCCGGCGCCGACCACGTCTGGCCGTGCGCGACGAAACGCCACTGGGCATCGCCCATCCGCCGCTTCACCAGGCTGCAGACGTTCTCCGGGTCGAGCCTGGCCTGCCGGCGGGCCCCTTCGCCGACGACGTGATCCGTCGGCGACGTCAGCAACACCGTCGACGGGGTGGTCGGTGCGCCGGTCAGTCCGACGATCACCTCCGGGCGGCCGTCGGCGTCGATCTTCGCCATCGCCGAGTTGGTGGTTCCGAGGTCGAACCCGATTACGCCCACGATCGGGGATGCTAGCAGCGCAGACGGTCTCGCCGGTCCCGGACGATCGGCCTGTGGAGTTGATTACGCTGGCGGAATGACGTCTCCGGAGGGCTCTGCGCCTGGGCGAACCGACGGGCTCGCGGAGCTGGGCGAGCAGGTGTCCGACCTCGCCCTCATGGTTGCGCGGCAGACCAGGACGATCGAGCGGCTCGTCGACGCCGCCAGATCCCCGGCCGCCGCGGCCGGCGTGGACACCGCCCTGCTGGTCGACCTCTTCGCGCTCCACACCGACGCGGCGACGTGCGCGGTCTCGGCGTCGGAAGCCGACCGGCCGGCGTTCGAGCTGCTGCGCGCCGGACTGGAACGCCTCATCGTCGGCCGCGGGGGAGCGGTCGTCGCACCGCCGGCCGGGACCGACTTCGATGCCCGCACCATGGAGGCGGTCGACGTCCATCCGACCGACGACACCTCCGCGGACCGCACCGTCGCCGAGCTGCTCCGTCCCGGGCTGGTCGTCGGCGAGCGCTCGGTCCGGCCGGCGGCAGTGGTGGTCTTCCGGAGCGGTCAGTCCTCGGGAGACAGCGTCCGCCAGAGGAACTCGTAGGCCAGGGCCGATTTGAACGCGGCCTGCTTGTTGTCCGCCGCGCCGCCGTGGCCGCCCTCGATGTTCTCGTAGTACTGCACGTCGTGACCGGTTTCCTCCAGGCGGGCAACGAGTTTGCGCGCGTGACCGGGGTGGACGCGATCGTCGCGGGTCGACGTCGTGACCAGGATGGGCGGGTAGGTCGCGTCCGCGTCGACGTTCTGATAGGGCGAGAACGGCTTCATGAACTCCCACTGTTCGGGGTCGTCGGGGTCGCCGTACTCGGCCATCCACGACGCCCCGGCCAGCAGGAGGTGGTAGCGCTTCATGTCGATGAGCGGGACCTGGCAGACCAGGGCGCCGAACAGCTCGGGATAGCGCGTCAGCATCACGCCCATGAGCAACCCGCCGTTGGACCCGCCCTGGGCGCCCAGCTGTGACGCAGTGGTGAGTCCGGTGTCGACGAGGGCACGCGCGACGGCGGCGAAATCCTCGTACACCCTGTGCCGCCCCGCTTTCTGCGCCTGGGTGTGCCACGACGGGCCGTATTCGCCGCCGCCCCGGATGTTGGCGATGACGTAGATCCCGCCGCGCTCGATCCAGCTCTGCCCGGCGATCGCGAGATAGCTCGGGGTGAGGGCATTCTCGAATCCGCCGTAGCCGTAGAGCAGCGTCGGTCCCTGGGACACGTCGCGCCGACGCACCACGAAGTACGGCACCTGCGTGCCGTCGTCGGACGTCGCGAAGTGCTGCTCGGCGGTCACGGCGTCGGAGTCGAAGAACGCGGGGCTGTGTTTGATGACCTCCGGAGCCCGGCCGCTCTGGCCGTGGAGCAGACTCGGCGGATCGGTGAACGACGTCGCCGACCAGAACACCTCGTCGCTCTCGTCGGGATCGGTGTCGAGGACCGAGACCGTGGCGAGGTCGGGCAGACCCGGCATGTCCACGGCCTGCCAGGTGCCGAGTTCGAGTACCTCGACCCGCGTGTGCACGTCGTGCAGCTTCACGATGATGAGATGCGAACGCGTGTAGGCGTAGTCGACGAGGCTCGTGTGCGCATCGGGCGCGAAGAGCACGGCCGCGTCGCGGTCGCCCGCCCGGTAGGCCTCGTAGTCGAAGGCCAGCAGTGTGCCCGGTGCGTGCGCGGTGCCGTCGATCTCCCACTCCGATCGCGTGAGCACCAGCAGCCAGTTCATCCGGACCCCGGCGTGCGCGTCGGTGGGCACGTCGAGCAACTCGGGGCGGCCGTCGCGCAGTTCGTAGTCGAGTGAGTTGAAGAAGTCGGTGGCGCGACCGACGAAGTGGCGTTCGAATCCCGGTGTGCTGTCGTAGCTCGCCCGCACTGACACGTCCCCGGTCTCGCCCGCGAAGACCGTCACGGCCTCCGACAGCGGGGTGCCGCGCGTCCAGCGCTTGACGATGCGGGGGTAACCGGAATCGGTCAGCGAGCTCAGCCCGTCCGGTTGCACGCCGAAATCCGTTCCGACATATACGGTGTCACGATCGATCCACCCGACGTCGGATTTGTTCTCCGCCAGCTTGAAGCCGTCGGCGACCCAGGTGCGCGACGGGATGTCGAACTCACGGACCACGGAGGCGTCGGCGCCGCCGCGCGAGAGGGAGATCAGCGCGCGCTCGTACTCGGGGCGCAGTACGGAGGCGCCGGCCCACACCCAGTTCTCGTCCTCGGCGCGTGCGAGTTCGTCGACGTCGATGAGGACATCCCAGTCGGGGGTGTCGGTCACGTAGGAGTCGTACGTCGTGCGACGCCAGAGGCCACGCGGGTTGGTCGCGTCGCGCCAGAAGTTGTACAGGTACTCCCCGCGGCGACGCGCGTAGGGGATGCGGTCGTCGGTGTCCAGGGCGGCAAGCGTTGCGGCCTCCAACTCGCGGAAGCGTTCCGACGACGTCAACGCCGCCACCGTGGGCTCGTTATGCGCGCGCACCCAGGACAGCGCGTCGTCGCCGGTGACGTCCTCCAGCCACAGGTACGGGTCGGTGTCGGACGTGGGGGCGTCGTAGCCGTGCTCGGTCATGGCGTCCAAACTACGCGGGCGGCCGTCGCGACCGTGCTCCGCGCAGGAGCGCTCACGGTGTCGGCCCCGGCAAAACGCCCACTACAGGTTGTCCGCGCGGGGTATCGTGACGCAGCGACGTCGAGGAGACCCCCATGGCCACTGCCCATTCCGTTCCCGCCCGCTGTCCCGGCCATGAACCCCCGCGGACGTCGAGATGGGCCCGCCTCTCGATGGCCACCTGTTCCGTCGTCGCCGTGGTCGCGCTCGTCGCGGCTTGCGACAGCGGGTCGTCGGGCACCGGGGCGCCGCCGTCTGCATCGGAGTCTCTGGAGAACCCGAATGCCGTCGCCGCCGAACCGCTGCCGGCCGATGCGGTCGACAAGGCGGTCGGGCAACTCGACGACCTGGTCAACTCGATGATGGAGTCGACCAAGATCCCGGGTGTGGCCGTGGCGGTCGTGTCCGGTGGGGAGACCAAGTACGCCAAGGGGTTCGGCGTCAAGGACATCACGACCGGTGAGGCCGTCGACCCGAACACCGTCTTCCAGCTGGCGTCGGTGTCGAAGTCGGTGGGATCGACGGTGGTCGCGGCCGCCGTCACCGACAAGACGGTGACGTGGGAGATGCCGATCGTGGAATCGCTGCCTTGGTTCGCGCTCGCCGAACCGTACGTCACGCGCACCGTGACCGTCGGCGACATGTATTCGCACCGATCCGGTCTGCCGGACCACGCGGGCGACAAACTGGAGGACATGGGGTACTCGCAGCAGGAGATCATGCAGCGCATGCGCTTCATGCCGCTCGACCCGTTCCGGATCAGCTACGCCTACACCAACTTCGGGGTGACGACCGGTGGCGAGGCGGTGGCGGTGAAGGCCGGGACGGACTGGGCGACGCTGTCGCAGGACCTCATCTACGGTCCGCTGGGCATGACCAGCACCAGCTCCCGCTACGTCGACTTCGAGCGCCGGGCCGACCGCGCGGTGGGGCACATCAAGGAAGACGACAAGTGGGTCAAGACCCCGATCCCGCGCGATCCCGATGCGCAGTCACCCGCCGGCGGTGTGAGCTCGAACGTCAACGACATGGCGACGTGGCTGAAGATGGTGCTGGCGCAGGGCAAGCACAACGGCCAGGAGGTCGTGGCCCCCGACGCGCTGCTCCCGGCCCTCTCACCGCAGATCGTGTCGAGCCCGCCCCAGACGCCCGACAACCGCGCCGGATCGTACGGCTACGGCTTCAACGTCGGGGTGACCGAGGACGCGCGGACGCAGTTCAACCATGCCGGCGCGTTCGCGTCGGGCGCCGGCACGGTGTTCTCGATCCTGCCGTCGGCCGACACCGCAATCGTCGTCCTGTCCAACGCCGCGCCCCTCGGTGCGGTGGACTCGATCGCCGCCGAGTTCATGGATCTCGTGCAGTTCGGCGAGATCCGCAACGACTGGCGCGACCTCTACGCCAAGGCGTATGCGCCCCTGAGCGTGCCGAGCGGCGAACTCGTCGGCAAGGAACCGCCGTCGAATCCCGCACCGTCGCAACCACTGCCGTCGTATGTGGGTACCTACGCCAACGCGGTGTACGGACCGGCGGAGATCGTCGAACGCGACGGGAAGCTCGTCCTGGAGATGGGGCCGGGCGGAGTCCGCAAACACGAACTCGCTCACTGGGACGGCAACACGTTCACGTTCGATCTGCTCAACGAGAACGCCGAACCGGGCTCGATCTCGCAGGTCACGTTCGACGGCCCGCGTATGACGATCGAGTACTACGACGACGAGGAGAGCAACGGCGAGTTCATCCGGCGCTGACGGTCAGCGGCCCGTCCGGCCGTCGACGCCCTCGCGGATGATGTCGAGATGGCCGGCGTGACGGGCGGTCTCCTCGATCATGTGGGTCAACGCCCACCGCATCGACGGGGAGGAGCGACGTCCGCTCGCCCTGGGCGCCGCCTCGGCGAGATCGGTGTAGGCGTCGATGACCTCGCCGGCCTCGGACACCGCGCGGCGGTACGCCGCCTGCACCGACGCCACGGTCTCGTCGTCGGGGCAGGTGAACGTCGCCTGCCAGTCGTCCGCGTCCTCGCCCAGGAAGAAGAACCGTTCGACGAACGTCAGGTGGCGGACCACCCCCAACAGGCTGGTGCCCGACGGCACCGCGGCCGCACGCGCGTCGACCTCGGAGACGCCGTCGAGTTTGGCCACCGCGGAGGCGCGCAGATAGTCGAGGAAACCGACCAGCACCTCCTTCTCCGAACCGCCGGTCGCCGGTGGCGGGGTGTCCTTGCGACGGCGGGGAGGCATGGCCCCCACCCTAATGCTGTGCGGCCACCGGGTCGGGGACCTCGCCGGTCCGGACCGGGCATCGGGTGTGGGAGTAGATCGTCGGCATGCAGAGATTGCAGTGGACGCATTTCGACGTCGTCGACGGGTCGGCGGCGAGGCGTAGCGGTAGGTCGGGTTCACGCAGGAGCGCGCGCCCCATCGCCATGAAATCGAAGCCCTCGGCGAGCGCGAGATCCATCGAGGCGCGATCGGTGACGCCGCCCAGGAGGATGAGCGGCAGATCGACGGCCTTACGGAGTTCGCGCGCGAGAGGCAGCAGATAGGCGTCGTGATAGCGGTAGTGCTTCAGGAAGACCGGTGCGAAGGCCTTCAGTCCGTACTTCATGGCACCGGAGAACGCATCGGCGAACTCCTTACGGGGTGCCTCGCCGTGAAAGAGGTACATCGGGTTGAGCAGTGAACTCCCCGCGGTGGGTTCGATGGCGTCGAGGTGGCCGTCGGATTCCAGTAGCTGTGCCACCTCGCATGCCTCGTCGACGTTGAAGCCACTCAGCCTCGCCCGGCCCCGGGCCCGCGCCGCGGGCGAGCGCTCGAGGTCGACCCGGCCGACGCCGTCGAAGAGGTTGAGCTTCACCCAGATCGCAGCCTCGTCCCCGACCTCGTCGCGCACGCTCTCGACCACCTCACGGGCGAGGCGGGCGCGGTTGACGAGGCTCCCGCCGTAGGCGTCACGACGCCGGTTCAACAGCGGGGACAGAAAGCTGGAGATGAGATAGTTGTGGCCGCAGTGGATCTCGAGTCCGTCGAAGCCGGAGTCCACCGCGAGCCGTGCAGCCCGGCGGAACGTGGTCCGCAGGTCGGCGATGTCGTCGACACCGATCGCACGGGTCACCGACATCCCCATCGGCGCGGGTATCCGTGACGGTCCCAGGGAGGCGGCCCGGTTCGACGCCGAGTTCGCGACCGCGCCCGCGTGTCCGAGTTGGGCCGCCGCGAGCGCACCCTCGGCGTGGATGGCGTCGGTGAGTCTCCGCAACCCGGGAACCGCCTCGGGGCGCATCCAGATCTGGTGGCGGTCGGTGCGGCCCTCGGGCGAGATCGCGCAGTAGGCGACGGTACTCATGGCCACCCCGCCGGCGGCGACCTCGCGATGGAACTCGATGAGTTCGTCGGTCACCAGGGCGTCGGGCGTCATCCCTTCGAAGGTGGCGCATTTGATCAGCCGGTTCCGCAGGTGTAGCGGTCCCAGCCGGGCGGGGCTGAACGGTCCGGTGGTGGGGCTGTCCACAACGGGTCCTCTCACTCGTGTCTCACATGGCGGGTGCGGTCAATCCGGCGGTGACGAAGCCGGCCAGGGCCGTCACCGCGGCGGCGCTCAAGGTCTCCGTGCCGCCGAACCGCAGGAGGATCAGCTGGAAGGCGAGTGCCCAGCGTCGGCGCGCCTCGCTCGCGGTCAGGCCGGGGACGGCCTCGGCGAGCATGCCGGCGAACGGATCGAGATCGAACCAGCGCGATGTCCAGTTCGCGGTGGGATGGGCGAACACGAATCGTGCGAGCAGCCGTAGGTGCAGGTGTCCGGTCGGGTCGGACTGCAGGTCGACGAAGGGGGCCACCACGACGTCGACGACATGCGCGATCGGTGTACCGGCCGGGTCGAGGGAGGCGAGCGGGTCGGCCCACAGCGGACCCAGGCGAGACTCCAGCAGCGCGATCGTGAGGTCGTCCTTGGTGCCGAAGTGATAGTGCACCGCCGCCGGGTTCGCCTCGGCGGCCGCGCAGATCGCCCGGACGGACACCTTGTCGTATCCGTCGGCGAGGAAGAGACGTTCGGCGACGGCCAGCAGGGCGTCGCGGGTGGGCAGCGACGTCGAATCGCGGCGCTCACGACCGCGTCCGGTGCGCGTGGTCTGGGTCACACGTCGAGGAAAGCACAGTTCAGTCGATGTTTCAATCAATGATTGAATACGCAGGTTGCTACCGGCGAGTAGTGGGACACTCTGCGGCGACGGTCGGGCGCGACGTAGGCTAACAGTCGTGGCTGAACACTTTCAAACAGTTGTATTGGGTGCAGGTCCAGGTGGGTACGTAGCCGCGATCCGGTCGGCTCAACTGGGCATGAAAACCGCCGTCATCGAGGAGAAGTACTGGGGCGGTGTGTGTCTGAACGTCGGATGTATCCCGTCCAAGGCTCTGCTGCGCAATGCGGAGCTCGCACACATCTTCAACCATCAGGCCAAGACCTTCGGCATGAGTGGGGACGTGTCCTTCGACTTCGGCGCGGCATTCGACCGCAGCCGCAAGGTCTCGGACGGCATCGTCAAGGGCGTCCACTACCTGATGAAGAAGAACAAGATCACCGAGATCGACGGATACGGGGTGTTCACCGACGCCAAGACCATCAAGGTGGGCGACCGGGAGATCACGTTCGACAACGTCATCATCGACACCGGGTCGACCGTCAAGCTGCTCCCCGGCGTCGAACTGTCGGAGAACGTGGTCACCTACGAAGAGCAGATCCTGACCCGTGAGCTGCCCGAGTCCATCGTCATCGTCGGTGCGGGCGCCATCGGCATGGAGTTCGGTTACGTCATGGCCAACTACGGCGTCGACGTCACGATCGTCGAGTTCCTCGACCGCGTGCTCCCCAACGAGGACGCCGACTCCTCGAAGGCCCTCGCCAAGGAGTACAAGAAGCTCGGCATCAAGCTGCTGACCTCCACCCGGGTCCAGAAGGTCACCGACAACGGCGACAGCGTCACCGTCGCCTACACCGACGCCAAGGACAAAGAGGGTGAGCTCACCGTCGACAAGGTCCTCATGTCCGTCGGATTCGCCCCGCGCGTCGAGGGCTTCGGCCTCGACAAGACCGGTGTCGAACTCACCGATCGCGGCGCCATCGCGATCGACGACTACATGCGCACCAACGTCGACGGCATCTACGCCATCGGCGACGTCACCGCCAAACTGCAGCTCGCGCACGTCGCCGAGGCCCAGGGCGTGGTGGCCGCCGAGACCATCGCCGGCGTCGAGACCATGACCCTCGGTGACTACCGGTTCATGCCGCGTGCCACCTTCTGTCAGCCGCAGGTCGCATCGTTCGGTCTCACCGAGGCGCAGGCCAAGGACGAGGGCTACAACGTCAAGGCGACCACGTTCCCGTTCTCGGCCAACGGCAAGGCCCAGGGGCTCGGCGAGACCGCGGGCTTCGCCAAGCTCGTCACCAATGCCGACACCGACGAACTGCTCGGCGGACACCTGGTGGGCGACAACGTCTCCGAGATGCTCCCGGAGATGACGCTGGCCCACAAGTGGGACCTCACGGCCAAGGAGCTGGCGCGGAACGTGCACACGCACCCGACCATGTCGGAAGCACTGCAGGAGACGTTCCACGGCGCTCTCGGGCACATGATCAACCTGTAGACGTGTGAGTGCAGACGAGCGGGTCCGGGAGTGGACGCTCCCGTGGCCGCTCGACCTGCGGGCCACGGTCGGCCTGCACCGGCGCGGTGCGGGCGACCCGGCGTTCGTCTACGCCAGGGACGGTTCGGTCTGGCGGGCGGTGCACACCCCCGACGGGCCGGGCACCCTGACGGTCGCCGTGCGGTCCGGCGTCGTCGTCGGTCGCGCATGGGGTCCCGGCGCGGACTGGTTGCTCGACCAGATGCCGGATTTCCTCGGTGCGCGAGACGATCCCGACGCCCTCGTCCCCCGCGATCCCGTTGTGCGAGAACTGGTGCGCCGCGCCGAGGGCCTGCGACTCTCCCGCACCGACCGGGTCTGGGAGGCGCTCGTCCCGGCGATCCTGGAACAGAAGGTCGTCGGCGCGGAGGCGTTCCGTGCCTGGCGATATCTGTTGCGCCGCTTCGGCTCTCCCGCGCCCGGACCGGTCCCGGAGACCATGCGTGTACCGCCCGCCCGGCAGGACTGGGTGCGCATCCCGAGCTGGGAGTGGCACCGCAGCGGCATCGAACCGGTCCGCATGCGGACCATTCGCGGCGCCACCACCATCGACGTCGAACGTCACGCGCGAAAACTGACGGTGTTGCGGGGCGTCGGACAGTGGACCGAGGCCGAGACGCTGTCGCGGTCGCTCGGCGACCCCGACGTGGTCAACGTCGGCGATTACCACATCCCGAAACTGGTGGGACTCACGTTGGTCGGCGAGGCCGTCGACGACGCGGGCATGCTCGAACTGCTCGAACCCTATGCGGGGCAACGTCAACGAATCATCAGGCTGGTCGCGCGACGGGGCGTCCGGCCCGAACGACGCGGCCCGCGGATGACGGTCCGCGACTACCGGGAGTTCTGACGCCTCGGGCCGCCTACGACGCCGTCTTGCGTGCCAGCACGAACTGCCCCTGACCGGTGATCGTCTGCTCGACGTCGTCCAGGCCCGCGCGTCGGAGGCGTTCGACGATCTCGTGGTCGTCGAAGATCCGGTACCCGCTCGCCCCGGCGAGCGGCCGGACGCCCGGGAACGAGGTGAGCGGCGTCGTCACCGAGGTGAAGACCACGATCTCGCCACCCGGTGCGGTCACCCGCACCAGCTCGTCGACGACCGGTAGCGGGTCGGGGATCAGATAGAGCGCCGCCAGGCAGGTCACCACGTCGAAGGTGTTGTCGGCGAACGGCAATGCGTGGGCATCACCCCGCAGGAACGCGGCCCGCCCCACCGCGTTGGTCTGCGCGGCCCGCGCCAGCATGGGCGCGGAAAAGTCGATGCCGATGCAGCGACCGTCGCCGGTGAGTCCGTCGGCGATCTCGCGTGTGTAATTGCCGGGGCCGCAGGCGACATCGAGGACCAACCGGTCACCGGGGCGGGCGAGGTAGGCGCGTAGTGCGCGGTCGAAGTCGGCGGTGGAACGGCCGCCGAGGCTGAAGAGCCGGGTGAAGGTCGGCCGCCAGAGATGCTCGTAGATCTCGGCGAAGTACTCGTTGCGCATCAGGCGCTGCGCGATCGACTCCATCTCAGGACCGGGTGTCGCGCTGGACGCGCAGCGTGTGGATGGTGGTCGCGAGGCTGTCGTATTGACCGACGAGCAGGGTGAACCCGATGAGTTTGCGCTCGTCGAGGTGCCGGGACAGCGCCTGCCATGCGATGTCGGAGACGTCCTTGGTCTCGACGAGTTCGTCGACGGCCCGCAGGATCGCCCGTTCACGATCACCCCACCCGGCGTCGGGACCCGCCAGGATCCGGTCGAACTCGTCGGCGGTGATCCCGGCGCGTCGTCCGAGGCGCCGGTGATGGTCGAGTTCGTAGTCGCAATGTCGCAGGTGGGCCACCCGGATGATCACCATCTCGGAGTCCTTGCGCGACAACACGCCGAATGGCATGAGGCGACTGCTGAAGTGGAGCCAGCCGCGGAACAACCCCTTCGCGCGCCCGAGGGTGGAGAAGATGTGCGCGTCGTCGACACCCATGACGCGTGCGGCCCCCCGCGCGAAGACGAAATTGACCGGCCCGAGCTCCCGGAAACCACCCGGTGCAACGCGAGGTGTGCCCATGGGCCCACGGTAGACTACGCGGACTATGACGCACACCACACGGACGTTCACCAGTGTCGACGAACTGAAGGCCGCGATCGGCGAGGACCTCGGCTCGGGCGAGTGGCTCGAGATCACCCAGGAACGGGTCGACGCCTTCGCCGATGCGACCGGCGATCACCAGTGGATTCACGTCGACCCCGAGCGTGCGAAGTCCGGTCCGTTCGGGACGACCATCGCCCACGGGTACCTGACGGTGTCGCTGCTGCCGATGATCGCGGGGAAGATCTTCACCGTCGAGGGCCCCAAGCTGGTCCTGAACTACGGCATGAATAAGCTGCGCTTCCCGAACCCGGTGAAGGTCGGCGCCCGCATCCGCTCGAACGCGGTGATCACCTCGGTCGAGGAGACCCCCAAGGGCGTGAACATGGTCGTCACCAACACCGTCGAGATCGAGGGCGAGGCGAAGCCCGCGTGCGTCGCCGAGAACCTTCGCGTCCTCGTCTTCTGACCAGGGCGGCTCCTCGACGCTCAGCGGCGGCACTCGTCGACGGCCGGTTCGCCGCGTAGCCGGCGGTCGAGCCAGTCGAGGGCGACGGGGAGGCCGAGCAGCGCCGCGCTGACGTGTTCACCGAAGACCTCGCGGTAGGCCATGACCGCACCGAGGGCGCACTGTTCGCGGTAGAGGGCGCGGGCACCGGCCGCGTGTATCCACCACTCGTGGGTCCCGTGGTAGATCAGCAGCGGGATCACCGAGGCGCGGTCGGCCATCGCGGTCAGCCGATAGATCCGCTCGGCGGTCGGCGACCGGAACGGGTCGGGATCACTCGAGAGCAACTGCATCGGCAGGAAGGTGCCACCGGCCACCGCCTCGGGGATCACGCACACGTTCTTCAACGGCGACGACGCGAGCCAACGCGCGGGCCGGTTCGCGAGGGCCAGGATCTCCGGGCGCTCGCGCGCGATGCCGACGGTGGCCGCGTGGAACAGGCCGGTCGCGAGGTTCGCGTTCATGCTCCCGACCAGCATGCGGAAGTCGGCCGGGACACCGCCGAGAGCCGCGCCGACGATGCGGTCGGTGAGCTCGCTTGCGTACTCGCCCAGTAGTTTCGCCGCACCGTGGGTGGCGATGGCACCGCCCGAGTACCCGGTCATGGCGATCCGACTGCGGCGCAACAATTCCGGGCGCACGTGGAGGGCCGCGCGGACGGCGTCGAGGATCACGTGCCCGGCGAGTACCGGCTCCGCGTAGGCCATCCGGGGTCCCTGGTGGTCGGGCACGAGCACCGCATAGCCCTCGTGCAGCGCCAGCTGGGTCGTCGGCGGGATCAGGTCGGTGACGCCCGTCGCGATGGAAAACCCGTGCGCGAGTGTGTATCCGGGTGTGCAGGCGGCACCGAGTGAGTCGATCGGCAGGTTGTTCACGAGCATCGGCGTCGGTGCCCTGGCCGTTCGACGCGGGACCAGCAGGGTCGCGGTGCCGAAGATCGGCGCCCCGACGGCATCGGTGCTGCGGAACTCGATCAGCGTCGCCGATCGGAGCGGTACCGTCACCACCGGCCCGGCGGCGGCGGTGACGTCGCGGGTGGCGATCACGTCTCCCGGGGCGCGTGAATCCAGGTCGGCCGGCCACCGGTCGAACATCGGGTCACCTGTCGGGGACGGCAGGATAGATTCGCGCAATTCGAGTGCGCGGTGGTCGAATCCGTCGGCCCGCGCACGAGGCGGGATCGTGCGAAGCCGAGGAATGGGCGGCGGTGGCACCGCGCGGTCGATGGCGCCTGCGACGGGCGGCGGCAGCGGCATCATGTTCGGCGGGTCCGCGGCCGATGGCCCGGCGGACAGCGAGCCGACGGCGGCCACCAGCAGCACGGCGACCACCAGCACGGTGGCCGTCCACACCGCCCGGCATCGAAGCGCGTGCCGGGTTCTCGTCATGGCGGTGCCTCCGCGTCGAAGAGCGCTTCGTCGGTGACCTTAGGACAGTAGACCCGGCGCGGACCTCCGTTGCGCATCGATGGTCGCCGCACCGAGACGCAACCGTGATGTGCGGCGCGATAGGCGGTTTCGCGTGTCACCCGACCGGACTACATGGGTGCCGCCATGGATGGTCGCTCCCGCGCAGGCCGTCGTCACCGACTAGCATTGGCGGAGGTCATCGCGGTTCGAGTCGTCAGAGGTGCTGCCGGGGGGCGGGCGACTCGACGATGGCCGAGGTGAGACGGGAGGTTGGCGATGCCGACCAGGGGTGTTCTTCGACGATCGGTCCGACGCGCAGCGGTCGCGGTGACGGCGACGTGTGCCGCCGTGGCGCTCCTCGCGGGCCCGACCGAGACGAGTGGTCCCGCCGACGCCGAGCCGCCCAATCTCACCGCGGTCCCGCCACAGTTGCCGGCGGACGTCGACGGCCTGATCCCGGCGCCGCCGGTCGCGAAGCTGTCGCGCATCCCGGAACGGTCCCAGATTCCCGGCGCCTCCCGTGAACTGCAAGAACTGCGCGAGGCGATCATGCCGTCGCCCAGTGGCGACCGGTTCTTCGACCACTGGCCGGCCGGTCTGGCCGCGCGGACACCCGGTGAGGTCCTGACCACGCGGTCGGTGACCCGGGTGGCGCAGCCCCTGGTCTTCGTCCCGCTGCGATCGGCGCGGCAGGTCAAGTTCCGGACGACCGACGCCAACGGCGCCCCGATGTTCGGCACGGCCACCCTGCTGGTGCCGGCCAAGGCCTGGACCGGGCGGGGAGACCGCCCCGTCCTGGTCAACAACTCGCCGATCGTCGCGCTGGGCACCAAGTGCACGACGGGCTTCACCTACGCGCACGGTTTCACCAACAACACGAACGAGACCGATCTCATCCCGCCGTTCACCCAGCTCGCGTTGGACCGGGGTTATGCGGTGCTCGTGCCCGACCACACCGGGCCCCGGATGGCCTACGCCGAGCCGTATGTCGCGGGCCACGTGATCCTCGACTCGTTGCGCGCGGCCGGCGCTCTCGACCCGGCGAACTTCGCCCGCGGACCGGTCGCCATGGTCGGCTACTCCGGCGGGGCGATCGCCACCCACGGCGCGGCCAAGCTGGCCGCGAAGTATGCGCCCGACATCGCCGGGCGGTTCGTGGGGGCGGCCATCGGCGGGGTGCCCGCCGACTACCGGACACTCGCCGGCGCCATGAACGCGAACCTCGCGTCCGGGGTCTTCCACGCCGCGATGCTCGGCGTCGCCCGGGAACGGCCCGAGGTCCTCCAGATGTCGAACCATCTGGCGAGATGGCTTGCGACGTCGGAGATCCGCAACATCTGCACCGATGACATGGGCAACCTCGGGATCGCTCACCTGCCGACGCAGCTCCTGTCGACCGACCCCGATCCGTTCCACTCCGCGATCGCCGAGGAGCTCTTCGAGGTCACGTCCATGTCGGATCTGAAGGCGTCGATGCCATTGCTGATCTACCACGGGCGCTACGAGTGGTGGGTTCCCGCAACCCAGGCACGGGCGCTCGCCGCCCAGCAGTGCGATCTCGGTGCGACGGTGACGTATCGGGAGTACGAGGCCGAGCACGTCACGGCGGCTGCGGTCGGGTTCCCGGACACCGCGACCTGGCTCGACSAACGTCTGCGCGGACTGCCCGCACCGAACGGGTGTCGTCGTTAACGGTTCTCGGTGAGGCTCATGTACGGCGAGACGCTGCTGGTGTGTTCGTCGATGCGGAGTGACGCTCCGACTGCGGGGAATGCGCGCTGGGCGCAGTTGGTCCGCTCACACACCCGGCAGCCGGCGCCGATCGGGGTCACATGCGCCTGCGGTCCGATCTCCAGACCGTCGGAATAGATCACCCGCGCGGCATGGCGCAGTTCGCATCCCATGCCGATCGCGAAGGTCTTGCCCGGTTGTCCGTAGCGGGTGGCGCGGCGTTCGACGGTGCGCGCAACCCAGAAGTAGTTCCGGCCGTCGGGCATCTCGGCGATCTGGGTGATGATCTTGCCGGGATAGGCGAACGTCTCGTAGACGTTCCACAGCGGACAGGTGCCGCCACTGGACGAGAAGTGGAATCCGGTGGCGGACTGTCGTTTCGACATGTTCCCGGCCCGGTCCACGCGCACGAACGACCAGGGGATGCCCCGCAGGTTGGGCCGCTGCAGCGTCGAGAGGCGGTGGCAGATCGTCTCGTAGGAGACGGCGTAGAAGGCCGAGAGGCGTTCGATGTCGTACCGGAAATCCTCTGCGGCGCCGTGGAATTGGCTGTAGGGAAGGACGACTGCGGCGGCGAAGTAGTTCGCCAGACCGAGTAGTCCCAGCGCCCGGGCGTCCTCACCGCTGAAGTTCGCCTCGTCGACGAGTTTGTCCAGGAGATCCTGGTACTCGAGATAGCAGAGCTCGCTGGCGAGTTTGAAAGTCCGCTGACCTGCCGAGAGCGACGCGGAGAACTCCAGACGCCGGGCCTCGCGGTCGAACCGGTGCAGGGTGTAGTCCCCGAGGTCGACGCGGCGCACGATGCTGATGCCGTGGACGCTCTCGATGCGGTTCATGATCTCGCGCCGGATGTCGGCGGAGTGCATCCGCATCCGGGTCGTCATCTCCTCGGCAACGACATCGAGCTCGTGAATGTAGTTGCGGCGCTGGTAGAAATAGTCCCGCACCTCCTCGTGCGGCGCGCTGATGGTGCCGCGCATGCTGCGGTCGCCCCGCTCGTCGGTCGCCGCCGCGAGCTGATCGGTGGCGACCCGGTAGCGGCGGTGCAGGTTCACCATCGCCTGGGCCATCTCGGGATGCGACGCGACCATCGCGCTGAGCCCTTGGGCGTCGAGCGCGCCGGGGGAGGCCTCCAGGTCGTCGTCGAGCAGCGCCTCACGCAGCTCGGCGACCAGCCGGACATCGTCCTGGCTGTCGAAGAACCCGGCGTCGACACCGAAGGCCTCGGTGATCTTGGACAGCACCGACGCGGTCAGCGGACGGGCATCGTGTTCGATCTGGTTCAGGTACGACGCCGAGATCGACAGGGTCTGTGCGAGCGCAACCTGCGACAGGCCGCGCTCGGAACGCAACTGGCGCAACCGCGAGCCCACGTAGGTCCTGCTCATCGTCCACCTCCCGGACAGGTGCTGCCGCGTCGCGCGTCGTTCCCAGGGTACGGTGACCGCGTGCTACCCCTCCTCGGCCGACGCCGCCCGCCGGCAGCGCTGGCCGCGTCGGTCGTGGCAGTGGCGCTCGGCCTCGCGGGGTGCGCGGGCGACCCGGGGGAGACGACGGCTCCCCGCGGTCCCGCCGATCTCGTGCTGTCCGAAGCCCAGCTGCCGCCGGGGTACACCTCCGCCCCGCTGTCGGTGGTGGATCTCGTCGCCGGGAACCGGGCCGCCATCGACGCCTCCCGATCGGTGCGCGTCACGCCCGAGTACTGCCGGCCCACCTCCGACGCCGCGCTCAACGACCAGCTGACCGCCGACAACTCGGCGGTGCTGGCCGCCCGTGACGGCGCGACGGGCACCCTCGTCGAACTGGTCACCACCGCATCGCGCGACATCGACGCCGACCGGCTCACCACGACCGGCCGCTGCTCTCGGACCACGACGGAGATCACCACCGGCAACCTGGCGGGCAGTCGGGTGCTCACGGTGTACACCGAACTGCCCCAGCCGGAGATCGACGGCGGGTTGCTGCCAGGGGAGCAGATGCTGCTCACGCGATCTGACGTCACGACGACCCTGCCCGATGGCGGTGTCCGGCGGCAGATCGGGTTCGCCGGGTACGCCGTGCTCGACCGGCCGGCATCCGGGCCGGTGACGATGCAGCTGACGGTGTCGGGTGCGACCACCCGTGCGAGCGATCCGCCGGCCATCCCGGTGGAGCCGATCGAACCGTCGGTGTTCGCGGATCTCTTCGAGACCGCCGTCGAGCGCGTCACCACACCCTGACGGCCGCCGTCCGCTGTCCGCGGACCGTGCCGCACTGGTGTGATGGACATCACTTTCGGGTATCCGGCCGTCGAGGTCGGGGTCCGAGGGCCTCCGAGACCACGGATCGGCTCGACTACTCGTGAGTAGAAAATCCCAGTACGGACGTACTTTTTGGCGGAAGTAGACCCTGCGTTCACAGAACTATATTTGCAAACTTTGCAAACAGGTGGCGAAAAATAACCCATATTTACACGCTTCGAGGGTTGGACCTGCGGGTTTGTGTTGTGGCACCCTTGCTGCAGGCACCACCGATACCAAGTCGACGGGTTCGCAAACTTCGGCCGAGACTGACGCCGATCGCGATCACACACCCCAGACGAGGACATCGGCTGTCTGTCAGCAGAGAGGTTCCGGCGGCGCGCCGGGCCGTCGCCCCGATCCGGTCCCCGGTCGGGACGAGCAGGACAACGAAAGCGAAGCAGCCAATGAGCAACGTCGGAAAGCCCCGTACCGCCGCGGAGATCCAGCAGGACTGGGACACCAACCCGCGCTGGAAGGGCATCAAGCGCGATTACACCGCCGAGCAGGTCGCCGAGCTCCAGGGCTCGGTCGTCGAGGAGCACACCCTCGCCCGCCGCGGCGCCGAGATCCTGTGGGACGGCGTGACCAAGGGTGACGGCAGCTACATCAACGCCCTGGGCGCTCTCACCGGTAACCAGGCCGTGCAGCAGGTCCGCGCCGGCCTGAAGGCCGTGTACCTCTCGGGTTGGCAGGTCGCCGGTGACGCGAACCTGTCCGGCCACACCTACCCCGACCAGTCGCTCTACCCGGCCAACTCGGTCCCGAGCGTCGTGCGTCGCATCAACAACGCGCTGCTGCGTGCCGACGAGATCGCCCGCGTCGAGGGTGACAACTCGGTCGACAACTGGGTCGTGCCGATCGTGGCCGACGGTGAGGCCGGCTTCGGCGGCGCCCTCAACGTCTACGAACTGCAGAAGGCCATGATCGCCGCGGGTGCCGCCGGTACCCACTGGGAGGATCAGCTCGCGTCGGAGAAGAAGTGCGGCCACCTCGGTGGCAAGGTGCTCATCCCGACCCAGCAGCACGTCCGCACCCTGAACTCGGCTCGTCTCGCCGCCGACGTCGCCGGTGTCCCCACCGTCGTGATCGCCCGCACCGATGCCGAGGCCGCGACGCTGATCACCTCCGACGTCGACGACCGCGACAAGCAGTTCGTCACCGGTGAGCGCACCGCCGAGGGCTACTACCACGTGAAGAACGGCATCGAGCCGTGCATCGAGCGTGCGAAGTCCTACGCGCCCTACGCCGACATGATCTGGATGGAGACCGGTACCCCGGATCTCGAGCTGGCCCGCAAGTTCGCCGAGGCCGTCAAGGCCGAGTACCCCGACCAGCTGCTGTCCTACAACTGCAGCCCGTCGTTCAACTGGAGCAAGCACCTCGACGACAGCACCATCGCGAAGTTCCAGAACGAGCTGGGCGCCATGGGCTTCACCTTCCAGTTCATCACGCTGGCCGGCTTCCACTCGCTGAACTACGGCATGTTCGACCTGGCCTACGGCTACGCCCGCGAGCAGATGTCGGCGTTCGTCGACCTGCAGAACCGCGAGTTCAAGGCTGCCGAGGAGCGCGGCTTCACCGCCGTCAAGCACCAGCGTGAGGTCGGCGCCGGCTACTTCGACAACATCGCCACCACCGTCGACCCCAACACCTCGACCGCTGCTCTCAAGGGCTCGACCGAGGAAGGCCAGTTCCACTAGGAACTCGCCCCCCTTCGTGATCTAGGCGAACCAGGCAGGCGGTCCGCGGCTTTCGCTGCGGGCCGCCTGTTGGCGTATCCCGGGCTCGGCGCGTGCCCGGTGGGTCACCCATGTTCTTGCGAAATCGGTTCTTGCCGAGGACGTTTCCACCCGAGGAGCCGACATGACAAACCAGAAGATCTCCCGCGTCGGCGTGGTGGGGGCGGGGCAGATGGGCGCGGGGATCGCCGAGGTGTGCGCGCGGGCCCACGCCGACGTGCTCGTCTACGAGCACAGCCGAGAACTCGTCGTCGCCGGTCGCGCCCGGATTCTCCGATCACTCGATCGCGGTGTGTCGAGCGGCAAACTGACCGAACGCGAACGCGACCAGGCGTCGATGCGACTCCGCTTCACCACTGACCTGGGCGACTTCGCCGATCGCCACCTCGTGTGCGAGGCCGTCGTCGAGGACGAGGTGGTCAAGACCGAGATCTTCGCCCAACTCGACAAGGTCGTGACCGACCCCGGGGCAGTCCTGGCGTCGAACACATCGTCCATCCCGATCATGAAGCTGGGCATGGCAACCCAGAACACCGCCCGCGTCATCGGCATGCACTTCTTCAACCCCGTACCGGTTCTCCCGCTGGTCGAACTCGTCACCACCCTGACGACCGCTCCGGAGATCGTCGAGCGCGCCGAGACCTTCGCTCACGACGTGTTGGGCAAGCAGGTGGTCCGGTCGGCCGATCGATCCGGATTCGTCGTGAACGCGTTGCTGGTCCCGTATCTGCTCTCATCCATCCGGATGGTGGAGAGCGGTGTCGCGACCGTCGACGACATCGACAAGGCCATGGTCCTCGGGTGTGCGCACCCGATGGGTCCCCTCAAGCTGGCCGATCTGGTCGGACTCGACACGATCAAGGCCATCGCCGACCGGATGTACGAGGAGTTCAAGGAGCCGCTCTACGCACCGCCTCCGCTGCTCTTGCGCATGGTCGAGGCGGGGCGACTGGGCAAGAAGGCCGACCACGGCTTCTACCGGTACGCCTGATCGACGCCGGTCCGGCGGGCCCTCTGGGGTGACGTGTGTCACGAGTGTTAGCAAGATGCTTGCATTTGCTAGCACAGCGTGGATACTGGTTATCGGAAACACCAATACCGATGGCGCCGCGGTTCCCTTATCTCGCGCGGTGTGAGCCGAATCGAATTGGCTTGCAACACCGACCGTTTCGAGGCGGCAGGCGACGGATTGTTCTGACATGCGCCCGGCGAAGTCGCCGAGATCAACGAGACCGCATGTGCTGCAGCGCGATTGGTGACCCGACCGAAGGAGTCCACTGTGACCACCACCGAACGTAACTACGCCCCCCTCTATGCCGCCGTCGGCGCCGGCGACTACGCCTTCGCCCAGGTGACCGAGAAGCTGACCGAACTGCGTGAGCGCACCGAGGCTGCTGCCGAGACCGCCCAGTCGCGTCTCGAGGCCCGCTACGCCGAGACCAAGACCCTGATCACGGATCTGCCCGAGACCGCCCAGACGCGTTTCGACGAGGCCAAGACCCGCATCGGCTCGCTGTCCGAGGAGGTCCCGAGCGACCTCGACGAGCTGCGCGGCAAGCTGACCGCCGAGGAGCTCAAGCGCCTCGCCGACCCCTACGTCGAGAAGGCCTACGGCTTCTACACCTCGCTCGCCGAGCGCGGCGAGGCCACCCTCGAGCGCCTGCGCACCAAGCCGCTCGTCCAGGAGAACCTGTCGCGCGCCGAGAAGGTCTACAACGACGCCGTCGACCTGACCGAGGACGCCCTCGGCGTCGTGTCGACCCAGACCCGCCTCGTCGGTGATCGTGCGGCGAAGCTCGCCGGCCGTGCGAGCGAGCAGGTCGAGGACGTCGCCGTCGCGATCGAAGAGGCCGGCAGCAGCGTCAAGGAGCAGGCCGACGACGCGGCCAAGGAGATCGACGGCGCCGCAGGCACTGTCGAGGCCAAGGGCCGTGCCGCCAAGGCTTCGCCGGCCAAGAAGGTCGCCGAGGCCAAGGACACCCCGGTGCCGGCCGTGAAGAAGACCGCCGCCAAGAAGGCGCCGGCCAAGAAGGCCCCGGTCAAGAAGCCGACCACCGCGAAGTAAGTCGCACACAGTCGCATCCGACAACGCCCCCGCTTCCGGCGGGGGCGTTGTCGTGTGTGGGGGGGCGCCTTTGTCTCGGGACGAGGTCCCTGTCCCGCGGTGGTGTTTCCGTCCCGCTGATGAGATCCGATCAGCGGGACGGAAGCGGGACCGCGGGAAGGTTGGGGAAAACCCGATGGAGCCGAAACGCCCTCCGCTGCGTCGAACAGAGATGACCAGCTACCCACTGGACCGCTACGGTCTGATCCGTCGCGGCGCCGCACTCGATGCGGCTTTCTCCGACAATCTGCTTGCTGCAGCGGTATCCGCCGGCGACCTGATCCGGCTCATCCCCGGCGTCTACGTGCCGGCATCCGACGACTTCGCCGGGCACGAAGGTGACCAGGAGTTGCACCGCCTCAAGTCTGTCGCGATCGCCACGTCACAGCCGGCGAGCGCACCGCAGTTGCCGCTGAGTCACGTCTCGGCCGCCGCGGTGCTCGGCATTCCACTGCTGAAGCCCGAGACCGAACGCGTCCACGTCACCAACGGCAAGAAGGCCGGCGGATTCATCGCGACGCATCGTCACGTCCACGCCGCCGTCCTGACGGCAGACGAGCTCGCAGTCGTCGACGGAATACCCGTCACCAGAATTGAGCGAACCGCTGTCGATGTAGCGGCCGGGGGCGACTTCGCACAGGCCCTCACCGCCTTTGACCAGGCACTTCGGACAGGCGCCGATCGTGAGCTAATGGGGCGGATCCTCACCTCTCGTCGTCGGCAGGGGGGCAGAGTGGCTCGGCGTGCGCTGGCACTGGCCGATGGGGCGGCCGAAAGTGTCGGCGAATCGTGGAGTCGGGCGCAGATGATCGAGGCCGGCCTGCCGGTTCCGCGACTGCAACACGAGTTCTGTGGGCGGAGCGGCGTCTACCATGTCGACTTCGACTGGGAGGCGAAGCTCGTCGGGGAGTTCGACGGCATGGTCAAATACGGCCGCCTCCGGCCATCAGGGAAGACCGTGGCCGATGTCGTACTGCAGGAGAAGCTGCGCGAGGACGAGATCCGCGCGCTGGGCCCCGTCGTCGTGCGCTGGACCTGGTCGATGCTCGAGGACGGATCCTTCATCGGCCTGCTCCGGCCATGGCTGGAGAAGTTCGAGTTGATGAGCTGAGTCCCGCGGTCCCGCTTCCGTCCCGCTGATGAGATCCGATCAGCGGGACGGAAACAGCACCGCGGGAGCGAGACTCCGCGACGGCGCCGGTCAGGGCGTCCGGATGGTGAGGACCGCGAGCGCGCCGTCGTCGCTGCGGTAGGTGTGCGCAACGTCGGACAGCCAGTGCAGGGATTCGCCCGGCCCCGCCGCGCGTTCCTCGCCGGCGCGACCGGCCCGGAGATGGCCGCTGACGACATGTACGTGCTCGACGACGCCGGGCCCGTGCGCGGGCGACTCCCTGGTTCCGCCGGGGCTGACGCGCAACCAGAAGACCTCGGTGACCGAGCCGTCGTCGTGATGCTCGACGTGCAGCACCCGGGCGGCGAGGTGGGGCCCGGCGCCTTCGACTCCGGATTCCTCGCCCAGGAGGGCGGACAGCGGCACGCCGAGCGGACCGGCGATGGCGTACAGCGTGTCGAGGGTCGGATTTCGTTGTCCACCTTCGAGTTCGGACAACGAACCCTTGCCGATTCGCGCTTTTCGGGCGAGGCCTGACAGGCTCAGGCCCCGCTGTTTTCGGATGGCGGAGATCCGGGCCCCGACCGCGCGTCGTCGATCCTCGCCGGGTGTCATCGTCCTCGTCTCGTTCCCGTCGCTGCCGACAACCACTGTTCTGTTTACGGAACGATACCGCTATGCTCGCGACATGACCAGTCCCGCGCCGCCGGCTCGCAGTGAGCCGATCATCGCCGGAGTCGTCACCTCGCTTGTTGGTTTCACCTCGTCGTTCGTCGTGGTGGTCACCGGCTTGCGGGCCGTGGGCGCCAGTCCGGCACAAGCGGCGTCGGGTCTGCTCGTGCTGACGATTCTGTTCGGACTCGGATCGATTGTGCTGTCGCTGCGCACCCGCCGACCGGTGACACTGGCGTGGTCGACCCCGGGCGCGGCACTCCTCGTGTCGGCGGGTGCGTCCTACGACGCCGGGTGGGCGGCGGCGGTCGGGGCGTTCCTGGTGGTGGGGTTGCTGATCCTCGCGACCGGACTGGTCCCCGCACTCGGCGAACTCATCGGCCGGATTCCGACGCCGATCGCCCAGGCCATGCTGGCCGGCGTGCTGCTCAGCCTCTGCCTCGCGCCGATGACGTCGCTGGCCGCACAACCGTGGTCGACACTTCCGATCCTCGTCGTGTGGCTCCTCGCGATGCGGTGGCTGCCTCGGCGGGCGCTGCCACTGGCGCTGGTCACCGCGCTGGTCGTGATCGGGGTCAACCTCGCCGTCGAGGGATACGACGGCTGGGCGGGTGAGACGTGGTGGCCGCAGTTGGTCTGGACGACACCGACTTTCGACGCGACGGCGATCGTTGGACTGGCGGTCCCGCTCTACATCGTCACCATGGCCTCGCAGAACGTTCCCGGGGTGGCCGTGCTCAAGTCCTTCGGCTATGAGACGCCCTGGCGTCCGGCGATGTTCGTGACCGGCGTGGGAACCGTACTCGGAGCGCCGTTCGGCGGGCACGCCATCAACCTCGCGGCGCTGTCCGCGGCACTGGCCGCGGGTCCGGAGGCGGGCGCCGACCGATCACGGCGATGGATCGCCGGTGTGGCGACGGGGTCGACGAGCCTCGTACTAGCGGTGCTGTCGGGTGCGCTGGTCGTCGTCACGGCGATCGCGCCGGACGGACTGCTCGAAGCCGTTGCGGGACTTGCGCTCCTGGCCACGTTCGTGGCCGCGATCATGGGGGCGTTCGAGAAGCCGGAGTTCCGCATTCCCGCGGCACTGGCGTTCGTGACCGCGGCCGCGGGCGTCACCTTCGGTGGGATCGGCGGCGCGTTCTGGGCGCTTGTCGTCGGGTTGGCGGCGCACGGGGTGCTCAGTCGGCGCCCGATTCTAGCTCCCTGATCCGAAAGAACCGCATAACCCCTGGTCCCTGAGGTGCGAGGAGCGCAAGCGACGAGCCACGAAGGGCCTGGCGAGGCGAGTTGCGAAGACCCTTCGTGGCTCGCTTCGCTCGCACCTCAGGGACCAATAAGTGTGTGGCTCTTTCGGATCAGGGACCACTTGGTGTGCGGCTCTTTCGGATTGGGGAGCGGAAATTCAGTCCGCGGCGGCGAGTCGTCTCTTCTCGGCCTCGACGTCGAAATCGGCGGCGGGCCAATCGAGGTCGAGGCGAGTGAGCGCGTCGATGAGCAGTTCGCACACCGCGAGGCGCGCGAACCACTTGCGGTTCGACGGGATGACGAACCACGGTGCGGAATCGCGGTCGGTCAGGTCGAAGATCGCCTGATATGCCTCGAGATAGGCGTCCCAGTGGCCGCGTTCGTCGACATCGCCCGGGTTGTACTTCCAGTACTTGTCCGGTCTTTCGAGGCGCGCGGCGAGGCGGCTCTTCTGTTCGTCCTTCGACACCACGAGGCAGCACTTCACTACGGTGGTCCCGCCGGCGACGAGTTCGGACTCGAACTGGTTGATCAGGTCGTAGCGTTTCTCCCACACCGACTGCGGGACGAGATCGTGCACCCGGACGGGCAGGACGTCCTCGTAGTGCGACCGGTCGAAGATCCCGATCCGGCCCGCGGGCGGCAGGGCGCGGTGGATACGCCACAGGAAGTCGTGCTGCAACTCCTCTTTGGTGGGTTTGCCGAACCCTTTGATCGACAGACCCTGTGGGTCCATCATCCCGCCCACGTGGCGCACGATGCCGCCCTTGCCGGCGGTGTCCATGCCCTGCAGCACGAGCAGAACCGAGCGGTGGTCACCGGCCCGGCCGTTGGCGTACAACAACTCCTGGAGATCGGCGAGAACCTCGCCGCGCTGCGCGAGCAACTCCGTGCCGGAGGCCTTGTCGCCGTCGAAGCCCGGCGTCGTCTCCGGGTCGAACGACGCGATCGGCCCGATGGCCCCGACACGCAGGGCATCGGCGGCGGGAGTGGTCCAACCAGCGGTCATGGGGTCCTCTCGGGGTCGGATGCGGGCGCCGGCTCGGCCGGGGGTGGGAACAGCGGCCCGCCACCGAACGCCATGCGATGTGAATCCGGCCGCGTGCCATCGTTGTTCACGATCCCATAGGCGGAACCGAGTTCGGCGGTGACGAGCGTGCGGCCGCTGAGGTCGGACAGCCCGGGATCGGCCGCCAGCCGGGAGATGACCCGGCCGACGAACTCGGGGTCCTCCGCGCGGGCGAGCGAGAAACCGGCGAATTCGTCGACGCCCAGCGACAGCAACAGCTCGGTGCGGATCAGGCCGAGCCACAACGAGATCGAGCTGACGCCGGTGCCCCGCAGTTCCACCGCCATGTCCGCGGCCATCTTGTCCAGGGCGGTCTTGCTCATCCCGTACAGGACCGAGTGCAGATGGCCGCGCGAGCCGAACGACGAGATGTTGGCGATGAGTCCGCGGCCGGCGTCGGTCATGAGCCGGGCCGCGTGCACCGAGGCCACGTAATGCGCTCGCAGTCCGACGCCGATCAGGGTGTCCCAGTCGTCGACCGGTCGCTTCCAGAACGGGTCGGAGAACCCGCCGAAACCCTTCGGCGCGGCCCACGCGTTGTTGACGAGAAGATCCAGACCGCCTGCGCCGAAGGTGATCTCGTCGAACACCGCGGCCACCGCGGCGTCGTCGGTGTGATCGCAGGGCAGCGCGCGGGCGCCGTCGGGGCCGGTCCCCTGTCGCGACGTGACATACGTCGTCCACCCGTCGTCGATGAGCGCACGAGCGATGCCGTACCCGACGCCGCGACTGCCGCCGGTGACGAGAGCGACGCGCGTCATCAGGCGCCGGGGGTCCCGGAGGCGGGATCGGCGGGCAGGGGGTCGGCGGGTGGGGGATCGAAGAGCGCAGGCGGCGCCGCCAGGAACTTCTCCCGGGACCCGTTGACCTGCCAGACACCCACGACCGCGCTCCAGACCATCATGGTCAGATAATCCACGACTTCGTCGGCGCTGAGGGTGCGTTTGGTCATCCACCAGTCCACGACGTGCTGGATACCGCCCACGAGCGCGTGCGACCAGAGCTCGGCGCCGGTGGTATCTGCGCCGCGTTCGGCCATCCGCAGCTGGATGTTCCCCATCACCAACTGGGTGACCAGACGCACCGAATCGGCGGGCGCCGGTGACGAGGTGGGCGAACTGGCCAGGGCGAACCGGTACAGCTGCGGTTCGTCGTCGACGGCGTGCACGTACACCCCGATGATGGTGTGGGTGAGCGTGTACTCGTCGAGATCGTCGGCGATGGCCTCGGTCAGTCGCGGGTAGATCGTCGTCTCGAAGAACCGGACCGTCGTCGCGACGCCGAGGTCACTCTTGTCGGCGAAGTAGCGGTACAGGACGGTCTTGGAGACGCCGATGTGGGCGGCGATCTCGTCCATGCCGACGTCGGCGCCCAGTTCACGGACCGCGGCGATGACACCGTCGGTGAGTTCGGTGCGTCGGGCGAGCTTGTGCTTCTCCCACCGCTGTTTGCGACCGTCGGGTTTGGCGCCGGTCTCGGCGACCGACTCGGTGACCGTCGTCAGGACCTGTTCCAGCCCGCGCGTCACGTTGGCCGCGGCCGCCACTGCGGCGCGCGCGGCCGCGGCGGGATTCGGGCGGTTGGCCATCACGCAGCCAGCGTAGTCGCTCGATGGGTGACACTGGTTCCATGGCATCGACAGTCATCCCAGGAGTCGCCGGTCAGCACGACGGTCCGCCGGCCACGGCGTCCGCGCCCGGATTCGGCGGGAACAGCGCCGGCGACGAGGGCAGACGCAGGGACCTTCGCAAGATGAAAGCGGTGGCCACCGGCTTCCTGGTCTTCGCCGCGATCGTGTATCTGTTCACCCGCTACCTCGAGCATCGCGACGGCGCCGACGTCGCGGCCTGGGTCGGCTACGTCCGCGCGGCCTCCGAAGCCGGGATGGTCGGCGCGCTGGCCGACTGGTTCGCGGTGACCGCCCTGTTCCGCCACCCGCTGGGCATCCCGATCCCGCACACGGCCCTGATCCGCAAGAAGAAGGACGACATCGGCGAACAACTCGGCGGCTTCATCGAAGAGAACTTCATGACGCCCGACGTGGTGGTGTACCGAGCCGAGCAGCTGGATCTGCCCCGACGGTTGTCGACGTGGGTCGCCGACCCGCGCAACGCGCCGCGGGTGAGTGGCGAAGCCGCCCGAGCGATCAAGCTCGCCGCGGAGATGCTGCGCGACGAGGACGTCGAACAACTCATCCAGGCCGCGTTGAAGTGGGCGGCCGAACCCCAGTGGGCGCCGCCCACCGGCCGCATCCTCGAACAGCTGATCGCCGAGGATCGTCTGGAGCCGGTGTTCCAGCTGCTGTGTGACCGGGCTCATGAATGGGCGGTCGGCAGCCAGGATCTGATCGATCGGGTCGTGGACCGGGACGGACCCCAGTGGACGCCGAAGTTCGTCAACAGTCTGGTGGGGGACCGGATCTATCGCGAGCTCGTCGACTTCACCTACAAGGTGCGAGTGGATCCCGATCACGAATTACGGCGTGCCATGCACGAATTCGTGGAGAAGTTCGCCGACGATCTGCAACACGACCCCGAGATGATCGCCAAGTTCGAGGCTCTCAAGCTCGAACTGGTCGGGCGCGACGAGGTGACCGGTGCCGCGTCGACGGCGTGGCAGACCGGCAAGGCCGTCATCGAGGAGATGCTGTCGGACCCGAACAGCACGCTGCGGAACACTTTGTCGGACTCCATCATCCAACTCGCGGAACGTGTCCGCGACGACCGGCCGCTGCAGGAGAAGATGAACGGCTGGGTGGCGCGGGTCGCGCACCACGTCGCCGCGAACTACTCACAGGAGATCATCTCGGTCATCACCGAGACCGTGCGTGGTTGGGATGCCGATGACACGAGCCGCAAGATCGAACTACAGGTCGGCCGCGACCTGCAGTTCATCCGGATCAACGGCACCGTCGTCGGCGCACTCGCTGGGCTCGTCATCTACTCCACCTCGGTGCTGATCTTCTCCTGACGCATCGTCGCCGCATCGTTCGCGGCGTCGAACCGGGAGTTTGCTGTGTGCTTGCACGGGCTAGCACTGGTGTTGATACTGGGAGAACGGGCCGAAAGTCGGACACATCGCCGAACGTCGGGCCCCACCATGAGAACGGAGCGTTGATGCAGTCCGAGAAGGATGAAGCGTCCCCCGGCGCGGACCACGCCTCGGTCGCCGACTCCGCCGCACCGGGTGAAAGCTCCACTGCTGACCGCGTTTCCGGCGCCGAGGTGGCCGGCGACGACCCTGATTCGACGACCCCCATCGCGGTGGAGGCGGTCGAGGCCGTCGCCAACGCGGCCCAGGACATCGGTGCGTTCATCCGGTCCCAGCGGGTCGCGGGCAAGGTCTCGCTGCGCCAGCTCGCCGAGCGGGCGGGCGTGAGCAACCCCTACCTGAGCCAGATCGAACGCGGCCTGCGGAAACCGTCGGCGGAAGTGCTCGCCCAGATCGCCAAGGGTCTCCGCGTGTCGGCCGAGGTCCTGTACGTGCGGGCGGGGATACTCGAAGAACGGCCCGCGAGCCCGGTCCGTGATGCTCTTATCGCAGATGACTCCATCAACGAACGTCAGAAGCAGATGTTGCTGGAGATCTACGAGTCGTTCCGGAAAGAGAACACGATCGAGTCGACCGGCAAGGAGTAGTTGATGAGCGAGAACCCGTTGACCACAGCCGTGGGGCAGGTGGCTGCCTTGCTCGCAGACGTACGTGAGCGCGGCGAGGCCGCGAGCGAGCAAGCCCAGACGAGGCTCGTCGAGACCGTCGGGTCGACCCAGGCGAAGGTCGCCGACGCGCAATCCAAGATCGCCGAGACCGTCGAGAACACCCAGTCGAAGCTGGTCGAGACGGTCGGTTCGACACAGTCCAAGCTCGAGGCGCGGATCACCGGTTCGCGGGACGACGCCCAGGCCCGGATCGACGAGGCGCTCGCCACGGCACTGGCCATCTTCGAGGAGGCGAGGACCAAACTGTCGGCGCTGCCGGTCGAATTGCCCGCCGAGATCGAGGATCTGAAGGCGCGGTTCTCCCCGGAGGAGCTGCGCAAGGTGGCCGAGGCGTACCTCGCGGTGGCCGCGGGACTGCTGACCGCGCTGGCGGAACGACGCGACGAGGCGGTGGAGAAGCTCAAGTCACAACCGCTCGTCGGCGAGAACCTGCCGAAGCTCGAGAAGGTGTACAACGACGCCGTCGGTCTCACCGAAGACGCGCTGGGGACGATCTCCGAGCAGACGCGGGCGGTCGGCGAACGTGCGCTGAAGTTGGCGAACCGGGCCGACGACGCGCCCCGCGACGAGAAGCCACGCACCGAGCCGCCGGTGAAGTCGGAAGGCGACATCGTTCCGCCGGCGAAGGCCGCGACGAAGGCGGCACCGGCGAAGAAGGCGGCACCCGCCGAGAAAGCCGCGGTCACGACGGCGCCGGCCAAGGAAGCGGCGAAGAAGGCATCGCCGGCGAAAGAAGTGGCGAAGAAGGCCCCGGCGACGAAGACTCCCGCGACCAAGGTCCCGGCCAAGAGTTCGCCGGCCAAGAAAACCCCGGCCAAGAGCGCTCCGGCGAAGAAGGCGGCGGCAAAGGAGGCGGCGACGAAGAAGGCGGCGCCGGCCAAGGCGCCCGCCAAGAAGGCCGCCGCCGTCAAGGGTCCGGCCGAGCGGGCTGCCGCGAAGGCCGCCGCCAAGAAGGCCCCGGCGAAGAAGACCCCGGCAAAGAAGACTCCGGCGAAGAAGGCTGCGACCACACAGACCGCGGCCAAGAAGACCCCGGCGAAAAAGGCCGCCGCGAAGCAGACCCCGGCCAAGAAGGCTGCTGCCAAAAAGGCCCCGGCGAAAAAGGCGTCTCCCGGCGCCGAATGATCGTCGACGGGCCGGGTGACCGCACCGCGTCGTAGGGTGTCGCAGCAAACGGCACTCGCGCGACTACAGTGTTCGACGTGGACTTCTTCAGCGTAATGGCCTACGGCCAGAGTCTGATCATGCTGACCCTCACGGTGGTCGCGGGCATCGCCTCGACCGTCGCGCTCATCCACGCCGCCATCCAGCGGCCCGACGCCTTCCCGGCGGTGGATCGGCAGAGCAAGGTCATCTGGGTCTCGATCCTCGCCGCCGCGACCCTGTTCATCTGGTTCTTCGGTGCGGTGAACTTCCTGGGCATCATCGGAGTGGTCGCGATGCTCGTCTACCTCGTCGACGTACGCAAACGGGTCGACGACATCCAGGGCAAGTCCTGGTTCAGCAAAAGGGCCTGACGCATCGTGGCGGAGTATCGGATCAACGACCTGGCGGAGGCGTCCGGGGTCAGCGTTCGCAACATCCGGGTCTATCAGGACCGCGGACTGTTGCCGCCGCCCACCATTCGCGGACGCGCCGGTTGGTATTCCGACCAGCACCTCGTCCGGCTGAACCTGATCTCGCGCATGCTCGAGCGCGGTTACACCTTCGCCACCATCAGTGAGCTGCTGCACGCGGCGCATCACGGCATGCGGGTGGAGCAGATCCTGCGCGGCACACCGAAGGGCGGCCGGTTCCGCAACTTCAAGCGCGCGGCGACGATCACCATCACCGAGTTGCGCAAGACGCTGAACGCCAGCGACCGGTCGATCGCGCTCAGCCAGAAGCTCGGACTGCTGGCGAAGGACGGCGCGCACTACGCGATTCGCAACCCGGAATTGCTCGAGGGGGCCGAAATCCTGGTCAAGAGTGGGGTCGACATCGATGTCCTGCTCGACCGGTGGGTCCGCGTTCAGGAAGACCTCGAAGATGTCGCCACCAGCTTCGTCTCGATCATCACCGACAAGTACTTCGACGAGAACCTCCCCGACCTGGGCGAGGCCGGCGTCAGCGAGATGGCCGACCTCATCCAGACGGTTCGGCCCATCGCCCACGAGATCGTCGAGACGACGTTCCGCAAGGCGCTCGACGAGCAGATCTCCAAGGCGATCGGGGAGGCGGCGACCTACTTCGACGCCGAGGTGCCCCCGCCGGTCCTGCCCGCCGACGAGGAGTCAGAGCCGGCACAGGCGGACTATGAGACAACGGACGTTGGTACATTGAACCCCGAGACGGGGCGCTGAGCCGGATTCGGTGCCTCGCAGAGGACCAGTGAGGTCCTCGACAGGTGAGGAGTGCCGGATGAACACGAAGTCAGTGGCCAGTGCGGGCAGCGTTGCCACCGCGATCGGGGCGGGCGTGGTCGCGCTGGGAGTCGGAACCGTCTTCGCGCGACTCGCGCGCGAGGCATTGCAGGCCGAATTCGCCGTCGACGACGGCCCGGACGATCTCCTCACCCGCCCGGACAACGCCCCGCAACGTCTCCAGGTCCCGACCGCGGACGGGGCCCGGCTCAATGTCGAGGTCTACGGTGACCCCGACGGCCCCGGCGCCGACGACACCGGCGACGTCATCGTGATGGTCCACGGCTGGACCTGCAACACCGCCTACTGGTACCCGCAGATCAACCACCTGGCCGCCTCCGAGGGCGGCTCCCGCCGGGTCGTCACCTACGACCAGCGCGGCCACGGTGGCAGTGAGCGCGGCCACCGCCGACCGACCGTCGCCATGCTCGGTGAGGACCTCGACGCGGTGCTCGAGGCGGCAGTGCCGGCCGGTCGCCGCGCAATCCTGGTGGGACACAGCATGGGCGGCATGACCATCATGTCGTGGGCGGCCCAATACCCCGAGAAGGTCGGGTCGCTGGTGTCGTCGGTGGTGCTGGTCTCGACCGCCGCCAAGGCGGTCATGGACAACCACCTGCTGATCCCGGTCGATCTGCCGGCGTACGCCAAACCGTTCGCGCCGGCCGCCGCGAGGATGATCACCTCGGTCCCGGTTCCGATCCCGAAGACGTCCTACGGCGTCCGCTTCTCGCACTACATCGCCCTCGGGCCGCACGCCCGCCGGGCGCACGTCGAGTTCGTCGACGAGATGATCGGCTCGTGCCCGCCGCGCGCTCGGGCCGGGTGGGGTTCGGCGATGGGGAAGCTCGATGTGACCGCCGGACTCGAGGCGTTGACGGTGCCGACCACCGTGGTCGTCGGCACCGAGGACCGGCTCACCCCGCAGGTACACGCCGAGCAGATCGCCGAGGTGTTGCGCCGCAACGGTTCGCTGCGAGAGCTGGTCGTCTACGACGGCGTCGGACACATGTCGAGCATCGAGGCCGCCGAACGCTTCAACGCCCTGCTCGACGACGTCGTCGCCGAGAGTTCCCGGGAGACAGCGGATCTGAAGGACCCCCAGTCGGTCTGACCGGTCTTTCCCGTCACAGACTGCAGTTGACCAGGACCGGTTCGGGCCGCAATGTCACCCCGAACGCCTCGACGACGCCGTCGCGGACCTCGCGAGCCAGATCGAGGAGTTGGGCGGTGGTCGCGGCGCCCCGATTGGTCAGCGCCAGAGTGTGCTTCGTCGAGAGTCGGACCGCCGCGTCCGGGCCCGGGTGTCCACGGTGGAAGCCCGCCCGTTCGATCAGCCACCCTGCCGACAGTTTGATCGCCGCGTCGGTGTCATCGGTGCCCGCGCGATAGGTGGGGATCGCGACGTCGTCGCCGACGCGGGCCGCGATCCGGTCGAGCACCGCCGGGGCGTCATCGCCCGGCACGATCGGGTTGGTGAAGAACGAACCGACGCTCCAGGTGTCGAAGTCCGTCGCGTCGAGCACCATGCCCTTGCCCGCGCGCAGGTCGAGCACGGCTGCACGCGCCGTGGCGGCGTCGACCCGATCGTCCGGTTCGACCCCCACGCGGGTCGCGAGTTCGCGGTAGCGGAGCGGCTGGCTCACGCGATCGTCGTTGAGCCAGAACGAGACCGCGACGACCACGAAGTCGTGCCGGTGCTTGAGGTTGCTGGTCCGGTAGCCCAGACCGAGCTCGGTGGGGGAGACCCACCGCAGGTTGCCGGAGCGTCGATCGAGGACCTGAACCGATCGGAGGATGTCGGCGACCTCGACGCCGTAGGCCCCGACGTTCTGCACCGGGGTCGCCCCGGCCGCGCCGGGGATCCCGGAGAGGCACTCGAGTCCGCCGAAACCGGCGTCGACCGTCGCGGCGACCAGCTGGTCCCAGCCCACGCCGGCGTCGGCGACCACGTGCGGCCGTCCCGACTCACGGCCCGAACCGAACTCGACGCGGCCGCTGGCGAGTACGACCGCCGTCCCGTCGAACCCGGCGTCGCCGATGACGAGGTTCGAACCGCCGCCGACGACGAGGACCGGCTCGGACCGTGCATCGAGGTCGAGGATGGTCTCCACGATGGTGCGGGTTTCTTCGCAGCGGATGATCTCGCGCGCGGGCCCACCCAGACGCAGGGTGGTCAGCTCGGCGAGGGGCGCGCTCAGCGGCGCCTGCGTGTCGGTCACGTCCTCAACGTTAACCGGCGGGCGGTAGCGTTCTCATCATGGCGAGCAAGCTGCAGCACACGGTGTCCTATCCCTTCTCCACCGCGCGTCTGTGGGCGATCTACACCACCGAGAAGTACTGGCACGACCTCGTCGAGCGCATGAACTCCGGGCACGGGCATGTCGAGAAGGTGACCATCGGCGAGGACACGGTCACCGTCGAGATCCAGCAGGGCATTCCCGCCGACAAGCTGCCCTCCGCGGTCACCAAGGTCATGCCGGGCGACCTCCGAATCCCGCGCAAGAACACATACCGCCTGGTCGGCGACCGGATCGAGGGGGAGACGCATGCCACGGTCGACGGGGCACCAGTGCCGGTCGATGTCACCGGCACCACCGTGACGTCGGGTGACCCGGCGACCACCGACAACCGCGCCGAGGTGTCGGTGAATCTCCCGCTGTTCGGCGGGAGATTCACCGACACCT